>CADAAI010000015.1:83674-140844 GCA_902785925.1 uncultured Bacteroidales bacterium | reverse complement strand
ACCTGACTCAGTTGACTCAGTTTTATCAAACAACGGGGACAACATCGTAACAATCTGAAAAACAGATTTGTTTTGGTTTTGGGACAAAAATGAAAAAAAATTTTTGAAGGGGGTGGCAGAATGTCAAAGAGCGCTTTTTGCAAATGCTGCATTTGCAGATGAGAGGGAAGTGGGGAGAGGTGAGAGCGGTCTGCGCCGAGAAATTTTAGATGAAAATTATACATACGTTTTTTTTATACAAAAGTATGCGCATGTGTGAAGAGAATGCAATATTGAAAAATTTTTCAATAATTTGAGAAAATTCTTGTTTTTTATAAAATTAAAGTGTAAATTTGCGACAATTCAAGTGAACTTGTAGAGACAAGCTCTCATTTTAAGACATAAGAATGCGTTTTTGCTTATCCTTAACTTGAAAATTCGCCAAATTTTAGCAGAAGGACAAAGCAGTCTCAAAACGCCTTTCGTGAGCCAATACATTATCCCCATTGGCGGGATGCAGTATATGGTATCGCGTGGGGGATGACTGTTTATTTCTGCTAGGGTGTTTGGCGATACCTCAAGTTAGATAAACCAGACAGGTCTCCACGCTATTCTTTTAATTAAGAAGTGGCGTTCTTCAGACAATAATTGTAATGATTATTTGTGTAAGAATATAATTTGAAATTTAAGATTTAACCCTTAAAACAAAAGTTATTTATAATTTTAATAACAAATTAGTGGCATCCCAGCGGATAGCCTAAAAACGATATAATTATGAAAACGACACTCCACACAATCATTCGGCGAGTGCTTATGCTAGCCATATTGGCTGCATCAGCCGTGCCCACCAATGCCTACATTAAGTATCTGAATGGTATTTATTATGACCGCATAGGTACAACCAACAAGTTTTATGTGACATATAAGGATTCTACTTATAACTCCTATTATGGCATGGTAAACATTCCTGAAGTATGGAGCACCAACCATAACTATAAGGTAGTTGCCATTGGTGAGCGTGCTTTCAAGGACTGTAATAATCTTACCGAAGTGAAAATTGGTGCCAATGTTGACACAATTCACGAATATGCTTTCCAAAATTGCACTTCACTACCATCGATTAACATTCCCTCGACTGTTGACATTATCAATGACAATGCTTTTGAAGGCTGCTCTAACTTGAACAATATAACATTACCCACAAGCGTCAAACTGGGAAAGTATGTTTTCAAGGGATGCTCAGGTATCACATCGCTCTCTTTCTTGTCGGGACGTAAGGCAATTGAGATTGGCATGTTCCGTGACTGCTCTGGCTTGACAGATCTCCAGTTGCCCCAGTCGATAGATTCAATTTGCGATTATGCATTTATGGGTTGTCACGGATTATCGAAGTTGACGATTACAAAGTACATGAAGAATATAGGCCGACTTGCCTTTAGAAACTGCAATAATATTGATACTGTGGTGTTTAATGTTGATGTTATTGGAATTTCAATTAATAGTTTGGCATTCAGTGGATGCGATGCTCTCACTACTATTGTAAGCAATGCCATAGTTCCACCCGTTTTAGACAAAGGGTTAGGATTATCGGAGCAACAACTAGAGAATGTCAAGCTTATTGTGCCACACTCATCACTTGAAGCATATCAGAATGCTGATGGTTGGAAAGAGATTGCCAATATCGAGGCCAGTGTATATGACTTTGAAAGTGATGGCATTTATTATAATGTGATTGGTGAAAATGAATTGGAAGTTACCTATAAGGACACTAATTATAATAGTTATCAAGGCACTTACACAGAACAAGCAGCCGATTTTTTTGAATCAGCTTGGGATGGATTACAATACTGGAGGTGTATGGGGCTCCCTTATTATGTGGATTATGGTGGAAAAAGATATTATATAACTGCAATAGGAGAAAATGCTTTCAGAAACTGCACTAGAATAAATAGAATTGATTTATATGGAATAAAACATATAGCCTCTAATGCTTTTAAAGGGTGCTCCCAGTTGAAAGAAGTCAATTTTGATAGTTCGTTAAAAACTATTGGGGCTAATGCGTTTGAAGGCTGCTCATGGCTACATGTGGCTTTGTTTGATGAAGGATTGACACGCATCGATTCTTGTGCTTTCAAGGGTTGTTCAAAGCTATTGACTGTAACACTGCCATCTACCACTCAGCACATAGGTGAAAGGGCTTTTGAAGGTTGTCCACTGAATGGCCATGACCTGACTGCCCATGTGGGCGTATATTGCTATGCTTTTGATCCTCCAACTATAGAGAACAGCAATGCTTTTAGTCAAGGTTCATATTCCGGCAGCGTAGTAAAGGTGCTTTATTCTAGAGCTAATACTTATCGGCAAGATGAGATGTGGGGCAAATTCTCCAAGATACGTCCTAACGTGTATGATTTTTCTAAAGACGGAGTCTATTACCGAATAAATAGTGAAAATGAGGTGAGCATTGCCCCTTCTAATGAAGTTACCTATGGCGGCAACAAACGTGATGCTAATCTTACAGAGCAAGTAGAATATAATGGCAACACCTATACTGTGACTGCTATTGATTATAAAGCATTTTCTTTTACCGATGGTCTCAATATCACTATACCTAATACCGTGAAAAGCATTGGGGCTTTTGCCTTTTCTCAGTGTCTTGATGTAAGGAAACTTGAGTTGGGAAATTCGGTAGAATCGATTGGTTATGGAGCGTTCAACAAGTGTTACTTAGCAGAGATTACAATTCCACAAACAGTGAAATATATTGGCGACAGTGCATTTTACAACACCCCCAACTTGCGAAAGATTACAGTTGAAGAAGGAAATACCCTCTATGACTCACGCGACAATTGCAATGCACTTATTGAAACCGCTACCAATACGCTTAAAATTGGGTCGGCTAGTACAGTTATTCCTTCAACTGTCACATCTATAGCACCAAACGCCTTTTATTCTAATTGCATCTCTAGTATCACGATTCCAGAAAATGTCACAAAAATTGGGCCAATGGCATTCGCTGGAAGTCGACTGGAAAGTGTCAACCTTCCCAATTCTCTACAAGAGATTGACACTTTGGCATTTGCTATAACAAAATTGAAAAAAGTAGATATTCCTAATTCGGTCATAACAATTAAAGATGGTGCTTTCGCCATGAATTCCGAATTGGAGGAAGTCAATTTCTCGAATTCGGTTAAAGCTATTAAGGCAGAGGCCTTCAAGCACTGCAGTAAATTGAAAGCCATTACTATACCCAATTCGGTGGAGTCGATAGGGTGGCAGGCATTTTATCAGTGCGAGTCGCTTGAGAGTTTAACTCTGGGAACAGGATTGACCTACTTGGGTTCAGGAGCGTTTAATTGTAGCTGGCCCTATACCGTTCATGCTATCGACACTATCACATGCTATGCTACGACTCCCCCACCAATGGATAACTACTACACCTTTGAATCAAGCTATGCTACAGCCGTTCTTTATGTCCCAGAAGAATCTATTGAGCTTTACAGGAATGACGAGAACTGGAAGCGATTCTTCACGATACTGCCCATCGATGAGTCGGGCATCAACGAAGTGCCTGTTGACCCTGCCGTCGAAGGCAAGCATCAGCGCTATAACCTGATGGGTCAGCCCGTGGGCGACGACTATAAAGGCATCGTGATTGAGAACGGCAAGAAGATACTTGTGGAGTAGTGGATAAGTGATCAATTTGGTTGTAATAGAAAGCAATTAGCACCGCCTGGTTAACCGTGGCGGTGCTAATAGTTTCTTTTAATATTATCTCTTGTTTAGAGTGCTGCTGCGACTTTTCGAATATCTTTGAGTCGCTTCATGAATGACTTGTCGCGCTCGGCAATGAGCATGTTGTACTCATTTTGCATTGCAAGTAGAGGTGCTGCTGGCACATCGAGTGCCGCCTCGAGCATCATTGCGAGTTGTGTGTTGAGCGCTCTTTTGCCATTAAGCATCTCGTTTAGAACCGAATAAGAGATGCCTAACTGACGAGCCAAACCGCGTTGTGATATTCCACGAAATTCCAGTTCGTCCTTTAATACTTCTCCTGGATGTGTGGGGACAAACGGCTTCAGATTATTGGCTATCATATTTGGGGCGATACCTTGTAAAGACATGATTTTGCTACTTATAGTGATTTGACAATTCTGTTATACTGCAAATAGTTGCGATTTGCTCTCCTTCTTTAATGGTTTCTTTAAACTCTATGCGATATTTATTATCAACTCTTACCGAGGAAAGCCCATCTTTGTTGCCATGAAGTTTCTCATAATGTAGCGAGCCAAATTTCGTTAAGCTCAAGACATTTTCAAGTTGCTTCATTAAGTTTATTACTTTGACGTATTTGGTCACAACTGCCGGTTGGAACCTGTGCTTCTTATCACTGGCTCTACCACGCAGATAAAGTTCTTGAAGATAAGTTTTTTCGAAAACAATAATCATCTTGCTGCAAAGTTAGAACAAAAAAATGGTGTTTGCAAATTTGCGAACAGTTTTTTGTCGGTAGGGCTGATTTTTTTGAAAAAAGGTAAAAAGTGAGTGTAAAATTGGTTTAGTTTCACAATTTATTAGTAAGTTTGTAGATTGTAACAAAAAGTAGGAACCTTCGAGAAATAGTATAAAATGAGCCCAGAAGAAGAGAATAGACATATAGACGAGGCCTATGAGAGGCTTATAAATGGTTATTTGTCAAGCAGTCACCGCAAGAAGGTTGAGAAGATTGACAAGGCGTTCCAGTTTGCGCGCAATGCTCATGCCGGAGTTCGTCGTCGCTCAGGCGAGCCTTACATCTTCCACCCGCTAGCAGTTGCCACGATTGTGAGCCAGGAGATAGGCCTAGGCTCGACGTCGATATGCGCAGCGCTGCTGCATGATGTGGTTGAAGACACCGAATACACGCTCGAAGACATCAAAGCCATCTTTGGCGACGAACTCACAGGCGAGGGCGGCGAGAAGGTGGGCGACAAAATTGCCAACATCGTTGACGGCCTGACCAAGATTTCGGGTGGTATCTTTGGCGACAAGGCATCGGCACAAGCCGAGAACTTCAGGAAACTGTTGATGACGATGAGCAGCGACATACGCGTTGTCATCATTAAGATGGCCGACCGACTGCACAACATGCGCACCCTCTCGGTAATGCCCCCTGCCAAGCAGAAGAAGATTACCGGCGAAACAATGTATATCTATGCTCCGCTGGCTCACAGGTTGGGTCTTTATGCCATCAAGACCGAGCTTGAGGACCTGAGCTTCAAATATGAGCATCCCAACACCTATAAGAGCATCTCGGATGCCGTAGCGGCATCGGAAGAAAAGCGTAATGACGTGTTCACTCGCTTCTCGGCGCCGATACGCGAGCGCCTTGATGAAGAGGGCTTCACCTACGAATTCAAAGCTCGAGTTAAGTCGTGCTACTCCATCTGGAAAAAGATGGAGAAGAAGCGCATTCCACTCGAGGAAATATATGACATCTATGCCGCGCGCATTGTGTTTGAGTGCCCCGAAGGCCGCGACGAGAATGACGACTGCCTGAAGATTTACCGCATGATCTCGCAGCTCTATCGCACCCATCCCGAGCGTACCCGCAACTGGCTCATACGCAGCAAGCCTAATGGCTACCGTGCTCTTCACATGACTGTGATGGGTCCCGACGGCGACTGGATCGAGGTTCAGATTCGCAGCCGCCAGATGGATTATAACGACGAGCACGGCAATGCAGTGCACTGGTTCTACAAGGACAACAACGGCGAGATTGACGAGGATGACCAGTTCATCAAGTGGTACAAGGAGATTGAGGACATTCTCAAGAATCCTGAGCCCAACGCCCTCGACTTCCTCGACTCGATAAAGCTCAACCTCTATGCCCGCGAGATAATGGTGTTCACTCCTAAGGGCGACATGATTCAGTTGCCCAAGGATGCCACAGTTCTTGACTTGGCTTTCTTGCTCCACACCGAGATTGGAACCCACTGTATTGCCGGCAAGGTGAACCATCGCCTAGTGCCACTGTCGCACAAGCTATCCAGTGGCGACCAGGTTGAGATTCTCACGTCGCAGTCGCAACGTCCTCAACCCGAGTGGAGTAAGTTTGTAGTTACTTCCAAAGGCAAGCGCGGCCTCAACCTTGCATTCCGCCACATCCGTCGAGAGGCGATGGAGAGAGGTGAGGAGCAGTTCAAGAAGTTCATGGCCGAGAATTCGGTTGAAATCAACAACGAGAACATGGCGCGAATCATCAGCTACCTGGGAGTGCAGAACAAGGAGGATCTTTTCAATAACATAGGATTAGGGAAAATTGAACTCACTCCATTGGTTATCAAGGCATTGAAGCCTGCATCGCAAGGCCTCTTCAGCAAACTGTGGCGCAGCCCATTTGGCCGTAGCAACAAAGATACTGCCGAGGAAGAGACTGCCGAAAAAGGCGCAAAGATTGACAAGCGCGAGGTGTATGTGCTCAAGACCGAGGACGGCAAGAGCAACTACCAGCTTGCCAACTGCTGTCACCCATTGCCAGGCGACGATGTGGTGGGCTATATCGACCGCAATAACCATGTGGTGGTCCACAAGGTGGACTGCCCCACGGCGATGAAGCTAAAGAGTGGCTTTGGCGGTCGCTTGGTCGAGACCCAGTGGGAGACTAGCAGCGAAAAGTTCTTTGCTTCGGTTCGCGTCGAGGGCATAGACCGCATGGGCATCCTTCAAGAGATTATCTACCTTATCTCGACCAACTTGTCAATCAACATTCGTCGCCTAAACATCACATCGAAAGGTGGTGTGTTCACTTGCGAGATGGATATCTATGTTGAGGATGTGAACACCGTGACCAAGATGTGCAAGCGCTTGTCGAAGGTGAAAGGCGTGAGCAAGGCTGTGCGCCAGAGCTGATGCAGTGCACAACAAACAAGAAAAACGCAAACTATTAGAACTAAGATAAATGAAAAAATCGGTGAAAATCAACCTGGTTGTGATGATGCTCATAGCACTCACCGTGGGCGTGCTGTCAATCTTCTTTGGTGGCGCGGGCCATGATGTGCTCGTCTATAGCGAGGGCCGTCCGTGGAATTATCCCAAGCTCATAGCGCCATTTGATATCCCCATCGAGTATGACTCGGTGAGCGCCCAGAAGATAAAGGACAGCATCGACAGCAACTTTGCCCCCATCTACAACATCAACGAGAATGTTGGGCAGAGTGCCCTGGCAACCATCACGTCGACCGTCGACAGCATGAGCGGCGTGTCGGCTGCTACAAAGCATCAGGTCAAGGCAGCTGCGGCACAGGTGTTTGAAGAAGGTATTGTCGACAATCCTACAAGTAGTAAGATTGCTAAAGGGTCGATAAAGATGGTGAGAGTGATAAACGGAATGGGCAATGAGTCGCAGACGGTTGACGGTAAATCTTTGCGTTCGACAGTCGAAGCCTACAACTATATTGACTCGGTAGTGGGCATCAATTTCACTCAAGGTGCTGGTCTGTCGAACCTGATTCACAGTAGCTTGGTTCCAAACCTAGAATATGACTCGGTGAAGAGCGATGCCGTGCTCGACGACGCCTACCAGATGGCGCTGGCACCTCACGGCGTAAAGCTTACTGGTGAGCGCATTATCGACTATGGTGAGATAGTAACCGCTCAAAAGTTCACGTTGCTCAAGACCTATGAGCGCATGAGTGCCGAGCGCAACACCTACAATGTGGTGCGCCGCTTCTCGGTGATAGGCAACCTAGTGGTGATTTTCTTGCTGTTGCTTGTGATGTACCTGTACATCAGGATAATGCATCCATCGGTTTATCGCAGCCTGCGCCACATGACGTTCCTGTTCTGCTTTGTATTTATCTTTGTTCTGTTGGTTTACATCATTGCGCATCTGCGATCGGGACTGCTGTATCTAATCCCGTTTGCTCTTGTGCCAATTGTGGTGACCGTGTTCTTCAACCTATCACTAGGTTTCTTCATCCACATGATAGTGGTGCTCATCAGCTCGCTAGTTGCTCCCGAGCCCAGCGACTTTGTGATAATGCAGTTCCTTGCAGGAACCATAGCGCTGCTGTCGGTTAAGGGACTGATGCAACGCTCGCAGCTCGTGGTGTGTGCCTTCCTGATATTCTTATGCTACACAGTGACTTATGGTGCACAATATATTGCCCGAAATGGCACGTTCGATGCCTTTGACTGGCGTGTGGTTCTCTACTTTGCCGTTAACTGTATCGTGCTCTCGTTTGCCTACTTTGGCATCTTCATCGTGGAGAAGATATTCGGTTTTACCTCACAGGTGACCCTAGTTGAGCTCAGCGATATCAACCACCCAGTGCTCAGGGAGCTCTCAGAGAACTGCCCCGGCACTTTCCAGCACTCACTGCAGGTGGCTACGCTGGCTGGCGAGGCAGCCCGCCAAGTGGGCGCCAATGTTCAGCTTGTGCGTGCTGGTGCTTTGTATCACGACATAGGCAAGATTGACAATCCGGCGTTCTTTACCGAGAACCAGAGCGGTGTGAATCCACACGACGTACTGCAGCCGGAACAGAGCGCCTCGATTGTGATCTCGCATGTGACCGATGGATTGGAGCGTGCCGAGCACGCCAATCTGCCACAAGTGATTAAAGACCTGATAGCACAGCATCACGGCAAGGGTGTGACACGCTACTTCTACAGCATGGCATGCAAGCAGAGCGCTACCGGTACTGTCGACCCTGCGCCGTTTACCTATCCAGGTCCCAATCCACAGAGTCGTGAGGCGGCAATACTGATGATGGCCGATGCCTGCGAGGCTGCCGTCAAGAGTTTGCCTGTGCCAAGCGAGGAGAACATCACCAGTATGGTGAACCGCATAGTCGACTCACAGGTGTCGAATGGTCTCTTCAACGAGTCGCCCATCAGCTTCAAGGACATTAGCACCGTTAAGGAAAGCCTCATTAAGCGCCTGCTCACTTTCTATCACACTAGAGTGTCGTATCCCGAAGAGGTGCGTCCCGAGGAACCACAAACCGCAGACGCTGATGCCGAGCAAGAGATAGAGTCGAGCGACGCATAATTCATGACGATATTATTGCAAAAAAGCATAAAAAAAGTTATTAAAAAAGAATTCGAAACAAGATGACAAGCAGTTTGTTGTTACTCATAGCGGGACTTGTGCTGATGGCAATCACCCTGGTGCTGGTGCTGAAACCCTGGTGGGTTGCTGCCGTACCAGCCTATGTGGGTCTGTGGTGCCTCCACTGGAGTTCCTACACCTCATTCCCGCGATGGGTGTTCATTTTCTATGGAGTAGCAACCTTAATGGTGGTGGGCATTCGCTACCTGTCGCCTAAGGGCGAACCCGATGGCAAGTCGACGGGTAACTTGTACCTAGGACTTGGCGCAATGATGGGCTGCCTGCTTGGCATGATTGTTGAAGCCCGATTCATGGTTCTGGGTACAATCCTGGGTACTGTGATGGGGCAGTTGGCCTTTTCACGCACTCCAGGTGGCAAATGGCTTCTATTTCCTAAATCCAATTTTATTCAGTACCTTTGCGCCAAAGGTCTGGGCATAGTGGTCGCCATTGCGATGGTTGGCCTTGCCGTTGAAGGCTTTGTTTATGACGTTTAGAAACACACAAATTTTAATGCTAAATGAAACTAAATAAGACATTTATCATAGTGATGCTGACGCTCGTGGCAGGCATGACGTTCACAGCTAGGGCGCAGTACAGATTTGAGGTCCGCGAGATTGACTTCGACAAGATCCAGCGCGAGACACTCGACCCCGAATCACGCTACTATTATCCAAAGCTTGTGCGCTCGTTCAATAGCAACGACACCATCATGAACTTTGAGGCCTATCGTGACCTCTACTATGGCTTCTTGTTCCAAGAGGATTATAACCCATTTAGGAACACTGAGTTTGAGGGCAAGGAGGAGGTCGAGCAACTCTATTACAACAAAGGTCAGGACCTTACCCGTGACGAGTGCGACCAGATTGAGAAATATGCCGTGAGGGCTCTAGATGATAATATGTTTGACATCGATCAGATAACATATTACATTTATGCTCTGCAACAAAAGAAGAAGTATGCACGCGCAGCTGTGCGCCAGTTCCGTCTCGACAAGCTCATTGCTGCAATCATGTCGAGTGGCCGCGGCACCGAGGAGGAACCATGGGTAGTGATTTTCCCCGAGCATGAGTACACCCTTATCAACCTGCTTGGATATGTTGCTGTCGACCATCAGGAACTTGACGGCGGCATCGACTGCATTAAGGCCAAGAGCGAGACCGACAATCGTAAGACCAAAGATTTCTACTTCGACGTGTCGCGCATGCTCTTGGAGGCAAAGCGCAAGTTCCCCGAAGACTTCTAACCAAATTACTAACACAAATAAAGAAAACCGATTATGAAAAAGATTCTTATGATTTTGATGGCGGTTTTGTTATTGCCAGCCATGATGAGTGCTAAGGGCATCTATGTTTTTATTGTTGACAACGATGGTCCAGTGACGAATATTCGCAATGCGCCAAATGGCAAAATGGTGGCTACACTGCTCACTAAGGAGGCATTTGTGGTGGAATTGCTGAAGGCCAAAGGCGATTGGTTTCAAATCGACCCTGTGATAGAGCGTTATGGTGATAATGAAGGGGAGATAGAACTCGAGGGCTCAAATACTGGCTACTGGATTCACAACTCATTGTTGATGTTTACTATTGCTGGCGATCCCACGGGTTGTTTGCGTACGAAACCCTCGCGTAAGTCTAAAGCCGTGAGGATGTCGCCCTCGACCGAGATGTCGTTCCGCCCAATAGCCGTTCAGGGCCATTGGGTAAAGGCGGTGACAACTGATGGAAAGTACACTGGTTGGATACATCGTGGTAACATTTGCTTCAATCCACTGACGACTTGCCCATGATAGAGGAAAAGTTATAAAAAGTAACTTTTTTGGTAAAAAAATCGCAATAAATTTGTTTTTATTGCGATTTTTGTGTAATTTAGGGCGTTTTAAGAAGTGGTGAAAGAGTAAATAAACAGGCTATTGAGTTGAGCCTATGAGCGATATCATTGACAAATACCTACAATACATCAAGCTAGAGCTTAACCTCTCGGAACACACTCAGGTGGCCTACGGCAACGATTTGCGGCAGTGGGAGCAATTTCTCACTGGAGGAGGCGAGCAGCTTGATGTGGCAAGTGTGACAGCCAGTGATATCAGGGCTTGGCTGCTGCAGCTGAGTGGAAGTGGCGATAGCGCCCGCACCCTCAGGCGCAAGGTTCAGGCGGTTCGCTCGTTCTACAAGTGGCTCATGCGCAATGGCACTGTTGTTGTCAATCCTGCTGCATCGGTCGAATTGGCACGAGTTCCCAAGCGCCTGCCACAGCTGGTACGCGAGGATAGCGTTGATTCGCTTCTCGACAGCAAGATTGATGATGCCGATTTTGAGCAGGTGCGCAACAGGTTGATTGTGATGATGCTATATGAGACAGGTATGCGCCGAGGTGAACTCATAGGTTTACTTGACAAGAACGTTGACACCGCCAAAGGCGAACTCAAGGTTCACGGTAAGCGCGACAAAGACCGTATCATCCCTTTTGGCACGGAACTTGCTGATTGGATTGAAAAGTATCGCTCATTACGCGACGATCAGGCACTGGAAGGTGAGCACTTCTTTGTGCGCGAGAGCGGAGAGCCGCTCTATCCCATGCTCGTCTATAGGATAGTGCGTGAGGCTTTGACCGAGGCAGGTGTGACGAGTAAGCGCAGTCCGCACGTGTTGCGTCACACTTTTGCTACAGCGATGCTCAACGACGGCGCCGCGCTCAACAGCGTGAAGGAGCTACTTGGACACGAGTCGCTCGCGACGACTCAAATTTACACACATGTGACTTTTAGTGAATTGAAAAATAATTATAAACTCGCCCATCCCAGGGCACTTAAAAAAGGAGGCTAATATGGAAATTAAAGTAAAAGCCATTCATTTCGATGCTACCGAGAAGCTCGAGCAGTTTATCAACAAGAAAGTTGAGAAGCTTGTTAAGCATCATGAGGAAATCACCAATGCCGAGGTGACATTGAAAGTTGTTAAACCCGAGACCGCGATGAATAAGGAGGCCAGCATTAAGCTGCTCATCCCAAGAAACGAGGATCTCTTTGCCAACAAGGTTGCCGACACCTTTGAGGAAGCTATCGACCTCTCGGTTGATGCTTTGAAGCGACAGCTTGAGAAAACTAAGAAAGACAAATAATCCCTCGGGATTGACATAAAATATTTTTTTCGGTTGCGTCAATGTTGATCAACCAACGCATGAAAAGGAAGGAGTTGCACCCTGCAAGGTGCAACTCCTTGATTTATTAGACTAGCTGTTGGTCTGTCTTAGAAAGCCCTTTGGCCGCTATTGCGCAGGCGCTCGTAGTCGAGGTCGCGGTGCGACTGGTTGTTGTTATTATTGTTGTTGTAGTTATTGTTGTTGCCACGCAGACGCTCGTAGTTGGGGTCGCGACGAGGCTCGTCGGGAACATTGCGCTGTGGTCTTGTGGCGGGTTGTTGGGGCTTCTCATGCTTTGTTGTGGTCTTGGGCCTCTCAGGCTTGGGAGCCGGTGCAGGAGTGTGCCTTGGTGGCACGGGTGGCGTGTAACGTGGGTCTTGAGGGTCGTCATAGTCGTCTGGCTCGGTGATTTGGTCATCGGGCTGTAAACCTGGGTCGGGTTCTCCGTCACCGTTGTTGTTATCGCCTTCGTCGACATTACCGTTAGGCTCATTATTATCTCCATCGTCGGGATCAGTGCTGAAGCTGGTGTTGTCATCGTCGGCGTCATTATTATTGTCCACCTTTTCGGTTTGTGGCTTGGTGTCTTTGTCCTTATTGAGGTACCAGTAAATGCCATAACCTATGCCGCCAAGCACTAAAAGGCCTAGGATGATGCCAAGGATAAGGCCCAGTGGCGATTTCTTCTTCTCAGTAGCAGGAGCTGGTTGAGGTACTGGTTGCGGAGCCGGTGGTGCTGGTTGAGGAGCCGGTGGCGCTGGCTGAGGAGCCGGTGGTGCTGGTTGAGGTGCCGGTGGTGCTGGTTGAGGTGCAGGTGGCGCTGGCTGAGGAGCCGGTGGCGCTGGCTGAGGAGCTGGTGGTGCTGGTTGAGGTGCAGGCTGTGGAGCTACTGGAGGCTCGGGCACAGCTGGAGCAGCTGGAGCAACAGGTGGCTCAGGAATAGCTGGAGCGGCACTTGCAGCTGCAGCAGTTGCAGCAGCAACAGTAGCAGCTACTACAGGAGGCTTGGGCACGGCAATGGGCTCAGGCTCTGGAATTGGTTCTGGTTCAACCACTGGCTCGGGAACCACTGGAGGCTCAGGAACAGCGGGAGCCACAGGTTCAGGCTCTGGAACCACTGGTGGTTCTGGGGTCACTGGTTCGGGCTCTGGAATAGGTTCTGGTTCAACCACTGGCTCGGGAACTACTGGTGGTTCGGGAACAGCGGGAGCTACTGGTTCGGGTTCAGGAACGATAGGCGGCTCAGGAATGGAAGGGGCCACAGGTTCGGGAGCTACAGGAGGCTCGGGAATAGCTGGAGCTGCACTTGCTGCAACTGTTGTGGCTGCTGCAGCAGCTTCAGGTACTGGTGGCATTCCTGGTACAGGAGGCATTCCTGGTACTGCCGGTGGGTTAACTTCTGGGGCTTTCACTTCGATTGCTTGGCCGCAGTTCATACAGAATCGTGCACCTGGCGGCACGATGTTTCCACAATTAGGGCATTTGTTTTCCATATAAAAATAGTTTATAAAATTAGTTCTATTGAGAGATTTGTTTTCATTTTTGTAGAGAGTATGCAAATTTGATAAAAAATCTTCAAATTACCAAGAAATGTGAAAGAAATCTTCAATTAGTTATTTTTTTTTCTTTTTATATGAGTTTGATGTAAGTAATTCTCAAAATATCCTTATCTTTGCATATTTAATTCATAAGATAATATAATTAGAACAAAATAGACCTATGGACTTAAAGAAAGCATTGTTATTAGCATGTGCGATAGGCACTGTTATTGCCATTGATGCACAAACAGTGGTTGTGGGCACTGGAGCTGATGGATACTATGTACGCGGAATGCTGATGCAAGACCTGCGCAACTATGTTGGATCCACTCATCAGCTTGACCACCACAACAAGTATTTGCTTCCATTGTGGAACAATGAAGTTGAGGCCGAGTATGCGATGGCCATCAATGAATTTGAGCTGGGCAACCAGTGGAGCCTTACCATGCTTGAAGACTTTATCGAGAATTATCCTAACGAGCCGCTTGCAGTTGCAGCTAGAGCCAAGGTTGGTGACTATTATTTCTACCATGGAGACTTTGCTCAGGCACTAGCCAATTATCAGCAGGTTCGAGCCAAAGCTCTCGACGACGATACCGATGAGGATGTGCTTTACCGCCGTGCCTACTGCGACCTGATGCTTGAGGATTATAACGAGGCACGCATCATCTACGACAAGCTGTCGAAGACTAAGCAGTACAGCACAGCATCAACTTTCTTTAAGGCCTATATTGAATATGCCAATGCCAACTACAGTGAGGCCTACCGCCTCTTTGACAGTGTGGAGCGCACTGGTGAGCTGGGATACCAGTCGCAGTACTATATGTGCCAAATCCTGTATAAGCAAGGCGACTACAACAATGCCGTGAGACTTGGCTCGTCGCTCATCGAGGACAACCAGAACGACTACTTCACAGGCGAGATGAACCGCATCGTGGGCGAGAGCTATTACCGTTTGGGCAAGTATGCTAATGCAGCTCCTTATCTATCAAGATTCATTGAGTTGACCGACGATGATAACGAGGAAAAGCGCAACTCAACCTATATGCTAGGAGTGATCAACTTCAACTCACGCAACTACGACAAAGCTATCGACAACATGCAGGCAGTAGTTGGTCCCGACGATGCTCTAACCCAAAGTGCTCTGCTTTATGTGGGCCAGAGCCGCCTCAAGAGTGGCGACTACAATGGCGCAGCTATAGCATTTGAGCGCGCAGCCAATATGCGCTGGGACAACAACGTGCGCGAGACCGCATTCTACAACTACGCCATCAGCCAGAGCAAGGGTGGTCGCACACCGTTCAACAAGTCGATCGACATGTTTGAGCGATTCTTGAACGAGTATCCTAATTCGGCCTATTATAGCAATGTAGAGAACTATCTTATTGACGCTTATAACACCACTAGCGATTATGACCGTGCGCTGGCAAGCATCGCCAATATCAAGAACCCGAGCGACAAGGTGCTCAAGGCAAAGCAGACGGTGCTCTATCACAAGGGTGTGCAGCAGCTGCGCAACAACAAGCCTGCCGATGCAGCACGTTCGTTGCAGCAGGCCGTTAACGAAGGCAAGAAAGACGATCAGGTGTTCAACGACAGCAAACTGTGGCTTGCCGAGGCACAGTATCAGCTTGGCGACTACAAGAATGCCGCCAAAAATCAGCAAGACTATGTGGAGGCAGTATCGACAGCCGATGCCAACTACGGCCTAGCACAGTACAACCTAGGTTCATCGCTGTTTAACCAGCAAGACTACAGCAAGGCTATCACTGCTTTCCGCAAGGCCATTGAGACAAACTCCTTGAGTCGCGAAATGGTTGCCGAGGCCTATAACCGAATTGGTGATGCCCAGTACTATGGCAAGGATTTCAACGGAGCTGTTGAAAGTTATAGCCGTGCTGCAAGCAGCAATGTCGAGGCGTCGGCCGAGTATGCTATGTTACGCAAAGCTATCATTGCTGGCGACAAGAGCGAGTACACCTCCAAGATTACTCAGCTTGATGACCTGATAAGAGCTTATCCAAACTCAACCAAGGTTCCCGAGGCAATGCTCGAGAAAGGCAACGCTCAGGTCAATGCAGGCAAATTGCCCGATGCAATCAATACCTATGCTTCGCTCATTCGCAACTATTCCAAGCAGCCCGAGGCACGTGAGGCAATGCTCCGCATGGCACTTGCCCAGAAGGCTAATAAAGACGTGAACGAGGCAGTGACCACCTACTGGAACGTGATTGAAAAATATCCTGCCAGCAATGAAGCTAAGACAGCGGCCGAAGACCTGAAGCTCATATATGCTGAGCGTGGCGATCTAGGCGAGTTCAGCAGTCGCCTCAATAGTATTGAGGGCGGTCCTAAGATTAACGTGCGCGACGTGGAAAAGGCAGCCTTTGATGCCGCCGAGACCTACTATATTGACAATGAGAACATCTCAAAACTTGAGAACTACCTGCGCAACTATCCCAATGGAGCTTATGTGTGTGAGGCTATGTACTACATAGGACATTACTACTACACAAAGCACGACTACAATAGTGCATTGCAGGCTCTTGATGATGCCCTCGATGGCAACGAGGATGCCGCATTTGCACAGCGCGCAATGGCACTCAAGGGCGCGTTACTGCTCGAGCAGGGCAAGGGCGAGGAAGCACTCGCTGTGTATAAGACATGGACAACTAAGGCCACCAACAATGACAACTATGCTTTAGCACAGCTTGGCGTGGTGCGTGCGGCACGTGAGTCGCAGCAATGGCAAGACTTGGTTGCTAGTGCCGATGCGTTGCTCGAAGGCGGTTACACCTTGAGTAGCGATGTTGAACAGGAAGTGATGTTGGCAAGAGCCATCGCCAACACTAATCTGGGTAACACTCGTGCAGCCCAGAACGACCTTTACTCCCTTGCTGCCAACACACAGAGCGAGGCTGGAGCACAGGCCGCTTACGAGATTGCCCGCATCCAGTATGAAGCTGGCGATCTTACAGCAGCCGAGAAGAGTCTTGATGCTCTTATCGACAGCGACACCGATCACAGCTACTGGGTGGCCAAGGGCTTCATCCTGTTGTGCGACATCTATCATGATCAGGGCAACACCAAGCAGGCCATCGAGTATCTTGTGAGCCTAAAAAATAACTATCCTGGCAAGGAGGGCGAGATTTTCAATGAGATAGAGAGCCGTCTCGACGATTGGAAATAAGCCACATGGGGAATAATAAAAAGATGACTTTACTCAATTTACAATAAAAAATATTTCACAAGCAACTATGAGTAAGAAAATAAAATACACAGCTCTGGCTGTAGCAGTAATGATTACAGCAAGTGCCGGCGCACAAACCTCGGGTGATGACAAGAAGGACCTCAACAAGGTGATAACACTGGAGAGAGAATTTGACCCGGTAAAGAAGGAGGTGGTGAAGAAAACCGTCCTTCCCAAGGAGATAAAGAAGAGCACCAAGGAGGCGGTTGCTCCACAGTTCAGCGACTGGACAGTCCCAGCTCTGGTACCGGTCGACATTCCCACAATGTTGCCCTATGGCTACCGTACCCTTCACAATTTCTCTAACCAGCGTGGATATCTCACAGCTGGATTGGGTACCTATTTCAACACCGTGGTGAATGCCGGTTATCGCATCACCGACAAGGAAAATGAGAAACTGGGCGTGTGGTTACAACACAACAGCACTTGGCTTGGAAAGAATACCACAAAGCTTATTGATCAGCCATCACAGCGCATGAAGCAACGCTTCAACGACAACTTGCTGGGTGTGGGCTGGACTAAGGACCTCACTCAGGGTACGCTCGGCATAGACGGTCATCTCCACTTCGATAGCTTCAACTACTATGGTGGTTTCAGCGATTATCTGAAGAACAACAAGACCGCCTTTGTAGAAGCACGTGTTGATGGCAAGTGGGAGAGTGAATATAAAATCAAAAATGATGATGCTATAGAATATGAGGCAAATGCCACGATTGACTATGCCGGCTACGACAAGTCGCACCTTGAGGGCATATCGGGTGCCAAGGAATTCTGGGTTGGCGCTTCGGTAGAAGGCGAATACAATCTTGAGAAGATAGGTGATGTGGGTTTGCTCTTTGGTGTTGATGTGGTTAATTCGCGTCGTCACGAATTCTACAATAACACAGCCATCGATAAGACGTTTGGTATGTTGACTCTCAACCCTTATTACAAGTACTCTAATAACATTTTCAATGCTAAGGCTGGTGCCATCATTAACTTCTCGTTTAACGACGGTGCTGCAGTGCGTGTTGCTCCTAGTGTTGACCTCGACTTTAAGGTTTACAAGGGAGTGAACCTCTTTGTTAATGTTTCAGGAGGCAAGGATATAAACCATCTGGGTGCTATGCATGACCAATATCGCTACAATGACCCATTAGCAGGCTATGATGCCACCACTTATGTGCCTTTTGATGGTAAAATAGGTTTTAACGTTGGTCCGTTTGTGGGATTCAGCGCTAAGGCTTATGTGGGCTATGGATTTATCAATGGCCAGCTTGATGCTGTTGTGCCGGCAGCCAATTCCGGAATCTACAAAGAAGTTCTTGACATTGAGAACCCAACACCCGATGGCCCATGGTCGCCTTATAAAGACTATAACCAATATGCCGCTGTCATTTACATGATGACGAAGTGCAAGGGCGCTTATATGGGTTTTGAACTGAATTATAAATATCGCTCGCTCGCCGAGGCTAAACTCCAATTTGCTCACACATTTACCAGCGATGAAGACTATGTTTCTGGCGTGCGTTACAAGGGCTATCCACTTGGTGATGATGGACCAACTAGCCTTTTCAACCTTGATGTGAAAGTTTGGCCCATCAAGCCCCTTATGGTAACAGCTGGACTCAATTGCCGCATCAATCGTTCGGCATTTACCCGCGAGTGGGTTTATCCCACAGTTGGCGAGGATGGCACCATGGACAATGGCTATTTTCGCTTTGGCTCAATTGAAATGAAAGACGTGGTCGACCTGTATGTAGGAGCACGTTACAGCTTCAGCCACATCTTCTCGGTGTGGACTCAGGCAAGCAACTTGCTGTGTAAGCAGTGGGATATTATGCCAGGCCAGGGTGGCCAAAAGATTGGACTCGTGGGTGGCATCTCGCTGAATTTCTAGGTTTTAGATATATGATAATGGCTGTGAGAAATAATGTCACAGCCATTTTTTTATAGTAAACCATGAGAATTATAAGACACGCAACAATGGCCGATGTTGACCGCATCATGCTGGTGCTTGAAGCCGCCAAGCAGGTGATGCGCAATGCGGGCAATGAGAACCAATGGATTAATGGTTATCCCAATCTTGAGGCAGTCTTGGCCGACATAGAGCGTGATGGCGCTATGGTTGTCGAGGATGATGGGGTAGTGGTGGCCTATTTTGCTTTTCTGCCATCGCCCGAGCCAACTTATGCCCGCATCTACGACGGGCTGTGGGTCGATGATGAGCTGCCTTATCATGTGGTGCACCGCATGGGTGGTGTGCCTACGGCCCGTGGCATTTTTGCTAGTGCTATGGAATATTGCTTTGCCCAGGATCCTAACATCCGTGTCGACACACACCGCGACAACAAAATAATGCAGCACCTGTTCACCAAGCATGGTTTCAAGTATTGCGGAATAATTTATCTGTTAAATGGTGACGAGCGACTAGCCTATCAAAAAATAATGCACAATCCTTAAAGAATTGTGCATTATTTCAAATGTGCCATTAACTAGTCGTGCCACAGAGTGAGCTTGTCGCTCTTGAGTGTGGCCTGCACGTCGATGAGACGCTGATTGTGGCTGCCACGGAAGCGCAACTTTGTGTCGCGCTCATCAATTTTAAAGGGACTGTCGACAAGCACATCTAGTTGACTCACTACCTCCATGAGTTGTGGCTCCTTCTTAACCTGCTCCCAGGTATAGCCGGTGTAACACCACACATTATAACCAAGTTCGTGCTTGATGCGATTTATCAAGTGCGCCAGTGGCTTGGGCTGTGCCAATGGGTCGCCCCCCGAGAAAGTGACAGGAGCCTCGTTATAGGCTATCACCTCCATGAGTTGGTCGAGAGTGCGCTCTTCGCCTCCTCCCATATTCCACGACTCTGGGTTATGGCATCCAGGGCAGTGGTGGCGGCATCCAGCTAGATAAATCGATGTGCGCAGTCCGGGACCGTCAACGCTGGTCCCTTCAACAACATGCAATACTCTCAACTTCTCCATAATTGATAGGCGTGACTAGCAATAACTAAAAGCAACTCTTAACTCTCAACTACTTGTGCACTACGCGGTCATGGAGTTCAGCGAGTTTGCCACTGTTCCATCGGTCGGTTGTTCCAACAAGGTAGCCTGTGATACGCTGCAACTGGTCGATGTTGTGACCGTGGCATTCGGGGCACTCATGCAGATCTTCGGTGGCATCCTCATATCCGCAGTCCAGGCATCGGTTACGGTTGTGGTTGACCGAACCGTAGCCAATGTTGTACTTGTCCATCAGGTCAACGATGTCCATGATAGCCTGTGGATTGTGGGTAGCATCACCGTCAATCTCAACGTAGAAGATGTGTCCACCACGAGTAATTTCGTGATAAGGTGCCTCGACCTCGGCCTTGTGCTTTGGGCTGCACTTGTAGTAAACAGGCACGTGGTTACTGTTGGTGTAGTAAATCTTGTCGGTTACACCGGGAATCTCGCCAAAGTCCTTGCGGTCGCGACGTGTAAACTTGCCGCTGAGACCCTCGGCTGGAGTTGCAAGGACGCTGTAGTTGTGCTTGTACAGCTCGCAGTACTCGTTGATGCGCTCACGCATGTGCGAGATAATTTTCAATCCCAGTTCTTGGCTTTCTTGGCACTCACCGTGATGCTTGCCTGTGAGGGCAATGAGGCACTCGGCAAGTCCAATGAAACCAATACCCAGTGTGCCTTGGTTGATGACACTCTCGATGGTGTCGGTGGGCTTGAGGTTCTCGCATCCGTTCCACAACTGAGACATGAGCAGTGGGAACTGCTTGGCAAGAGCCGTGCGCTGGAATTGGAAGCGGTCGTCGAGTTGGCGTGCAGTAATGTCAAGCACTCGGTCAAGCTTCTTGAAGAACTCATCAATGCGCTTCTGCTTGTCCTCGATTTTCATGCACTCTATGGCCAATCGCACGATGTTGATGGTTGAGAACGAGATATTGCCGCGGCCAATACTCGTTTTAGGGCCAAAGCGGTTCTCAAAGACTCGTGTGCGGCACCCCATCGTTGCTACCTCATAGTGATAGCGCTCGGGGTCATTGATATCCCATTTCTCGTGGAAGTTGTAGGTGGCATCGAGGTTTACAAAATTGGGGAAGAAACGACGTGCAGTCACCTTACATGCTAACTTGTAGAGATCATAGTTGGGGTCGGTTGGTAGGTAGCTCACGCCTTTTTTCTTCTTCCATATTTGGATTGGGAAGATAGCGGTTGAACCATTGCCAACGCCCTCCCAAGTTGAGTGGAGGAGTTCGCGAATAATGCATCGTCCCTCGGGACTGAAGTCGGTACCGTAGTTGATGGAGCTGAACACTACTTGGTTGCCGCCACGGCTGTGGATGGTGTTCATGTTGTGGATAAACGCCTCCATTGCCTGGTGTACACGATTAGCTGTGCGGTTGATTGCATGCTGAAGCACACGCTCACGTCCCTTCAAGCCATCCAGGTCACGAATGATGTAGTCATCGAACTTAGCGTCATACATGTCCTTGTAGTCCTCACCGTTAATGTCCTCAAGAATTTTTACCTCCTCAATGAAAGTGCGGCGCACGAAAGGTGCCAGATAGAAGTCGAAGGCGGGAATTGCTTGTCCACCATGCATCTCGTTCTGCGCAGTCTCCATCGAGATACAGGCGATAACGCTCGCGGTCTCGATGCGCTTGGCAGGACGTGACTCGCCATGACCGGCCCAAAAACCATTGTTCAGTATCTTGTCCAGTGGATGCTGGACGCAGGTGAGACTCTTGGTGGGGTAGTAGTCCTTGTCGTGAATATGCAGATAATTTGAACGCACAGCTTCACGCGCTTCCTCGCTGAGCAGATAGTCGTCGACGAATGGTTTGGTTGTCTCGCTGGCAAACTTCATCATCATGCCTGCGGGAGAGTCGGCGTTCATGTTGGCGTTCTCGCGGGTTATGTCATTGTTCTTGGTGTTGATAATTTCCAGGAACAGGTCGCGTGTCTTAGCTTTGCGTGCGATGCTGCGTTTGTGACGATAGTTGATGTAGCACTTTGCCACTTCCTTGCGTGGGCTCTTCATGAGCTCAAGCTCCACCATGTCTTGGATGCCTTCCACGCTCATCTGGCTCTTGCCGCGTGCACCAATGTGGTCGGCGATGCGCTGAATGAGCGCTTCATCGTCGCCGGCATCGGTTGCAAGCATCGCTTTGCGTATTGCCGCTTTAATTTTTTCCTCGTTGTATCCAACAACTCGTCCATCACGTTTTACTACTGTCTGTATCATATTCTATTAGAAAGAGGTATAAAAAGTAGGTATATAATAATAGGTGTAAATTAGCCGCAAAAGTTTGGTGCGTGAAAAAGCCCAATTTCTCGGGCTCTAAAGTGTCTCCTTTTATTTGCTTTGCAAAACTACAAAAGGTTGTAGAAATGGCAAAATATTTTATCGAAAAATTATTAACAAATTTTCGTTTTGGAAAACTTTTTCATGTTGCGTGAAAAATAAAATATTGATAACCAATAAAATAAAAATATTTTTGGAAAACTTTGTTATAATTATTCTTTATTGAAGTGAACGATTTGTGAAATGATAGCTGCTTTCGGGGGACAAAAAAAGTGCGAAGCGCCGAAGCACTTCGCACTTACTACAAATAAGGTTAAAACTATAAATTTTTAGTCTTTACTGCCAGATGCTAGTGTTGAGTGTGGATTCCACATCTTCCTCAATGTCATCGGGCAGGTTGCAGAAGAAGTCGATGCCTGTTCGTTGTTCCAGTTCGTCGATGGTTATCATGCAGCTTTGCAAGGTAGTTGAGCTGCACGAACTGTTAATCTGTTCAGTCCAGTAGGCCATAGCTTGGTATTGTCCGTTCTTCAGTCGCAATACTGCCATATACCAGTAGCGTGGAATAGGGAGAGTTCCAGTGATGTTCACTCCAAATAGGCTTTGCACTTCTGATTTAGGAATGAGTCCAGATGTTGTGGAACCATTGAGCGTAACGTTGCCGATGGTAGCACCCTTGCACACATAGAGAGTGTCGCGGAAGCTGTTGCTATAGCCCCAATTCTGCACCTTTGTCTCCATGCGTTGCCACAGGCCGGCGTTGTGCGCCTGATACTGTGGATGGATGTTGCTGGTGACAAAAGTGTGGCTGTTCTGTTCACTACTCGACTGACGGTCCTCGCTGGCGCAGATGTGGCCGCGGGCAAACATCGTCATGTTGTTGCCGTCAAGATTGACGACCGAGGTGGTGTACTTTCCGGTGGTGTACTCGCTCGTGTTAACCTGATAAGCGGATGGCACATTACTGTCAACCGAGAATGAGGGTGTTCGTCCCACACTGTTGTTTGGCGTGCCTGCGTGCATTGTGAAGCAGGTCCAGTGATTGGCTCGCTGACTCTTGTCAAGCTCAAGCGAGAGCGATACGCCATATTGGGACGTTGCCTTAACCACAACCATGTAGTTGGAGCTTGTTGCGATGTGGGGATATTCAATGCGCCAAGCCTGGTTGTAGGTGGCACTCGAACTTGTGGGCTTTGGTCCCGATTCCGGAATATTGAAGGCCGTCTCTTTCCAGTTGGCATTGACATTGTTGTCAGTAACTTCTTCGACGGTGTAAATGGCAGTTATCACAGGACTAGCCACTCCGTTAATGACAGCGATAGCCTTGATGGTTGTAGTGCCTACTTCGAGTTCCTCGATTGTGTAGGGTGAGTTGCCGTGAGAGTAGTAGTGGCTTGTGGTGGGTGTTGTGCCGTCGAGTGTGAAGTAAATCATACTTCCGTAAGGGCCAGTAATTGTCACCGAACCAGTGCCTTGGAACACTGTGCCCGAAGGTGGGTTGAAGGTGGGACCTGGCACCTCAACAAGTGAATACACTGCTGTTGCCACAGCACTTGACTGACCATCGACTACGGCAATGGCCTTGAGGGTCATATTGAAGCCTACCATCACTGTGATTGAGCCGTAAGCGTTGTCCTGGTAGTTTGTAGTGCTTGGTGTGCTGCCATCGGTAGTGATATATACGCGGCTATTGGCAGGACCTGTAACAGTCACTTCAGTTGGAGTGTTGAATACTGTGCCCGATGGGTGACTGAAAGTTGGTGGATCAACAATCGATGGTTCAATACCATTCAAGATAAAGTTGTAAATTGCGGTGATGTCGGCACTGGTTATGTTGCCGTCATTGTTCACGTCGCAGTAGGCTACAAAAGTTTGGTCGTTGTTTAGAAGGTAGTTGTAGATTGCGGTGATGTCGGCACTGGTTATGTTGCCATCGTGGTTTACGTCGAGTGGACTGTAATTGCCTTCATCTATCTCATAGGTCACAGTCATTGAGTACAGACTGTTGCCACCAGTGCCAGTAAAGGTCACTTGGTTAGTCAAGCCGCTCCAGTAACTATTGCTTGAGTCAAAGCCCGCGGGGTTGGCAGTAAAGCGCTGCTGAGTGTAGAAACCGTCGAAGTCAACTCGCTTGATGGTTGCACCATTTTCGCCACGGAATGAGAATGTGTTACCGCTGGTGGTATAAAAGGTGTATTGGTTTTGATAGAACGTGGAGCGTGGCGAACTGCTGCCAGGGATAAGGGTGATATTGTCCACTGTGATGTTGTTTTGCAGGTAAGTGGGAGTGCTGCTGGTGGGAGTGGGCAGGCCCATCTGTGACAAAGCCTCGGGAGAACTGAAGTCGAAGACCGCAGTCTTGGTAACTGCCGAGGCCGCCAATGCTAGGCACACCATCATCGAGAGTAAGTAAATTCGTTTTGCCATAGTTATAAAGTTTTTGTTAATATTTACTAGTTAAAAAGTTGTGCAAGTTACACATTTTTCTCAAAATTACCAAATTTGGTTTCACTAACTTCAATTAATAGTGTTTTTTTCGCATAATGATTATGACCTTTTTATGGAAAAAGTCCATAAAATGCTCTTTGTTTCATTACTTTTAGTTAACTTTGCAAGAGTTTAAGAAGTCTATTAATCTTTACAATATGAAAAAAATAATAACACTATTTTTATTTGCCACCTTGGCCGCTAGCGTCGGCTGGGCAGCAGATGTTACAGTCTCAAAAACCATGAACGAGATTGTAAGTGCAAATGGTTATACAGTTTCATCTGGTAGCAATGTTACATGTTATACATCATTTGCACTAGATGATAACATTACAATTTCAACAACAGGAAGCTCTAATTGTGGCTCATTTTGGGGAACATCTCCTAATATTGATTGGCGTTTATATCAAGCCAAAAATGGAAATGTAATAGTTTCTGCAGCCACAGGATATGTTTTGAAATCAGTGGCTTTCACGTATAGTATAGATAATGGTGGAAATCTGCTGAATGATAATGGTAATACTGTAGCATCAGGAACAGCAATTACAATTAGCGGTAATTCAGTTACATTTATAGTGGGCAATAATGGGACGGCAACAAACGGTCAAGTGAGGGTGACTGCAATATCTGTCACCTATTCATCTGCCTCTTCTGTCACCGTCGAGGAACCTACTCTCTCCGATGAGTTCACGTTCTGGCCGGTGATGAATGACGCGCCGAGCGCAGAGGTGACGATAGCTCCTGCCAGTGGCAACACGGTGCGTTACACAACCGACGGCAGCAATCCGTCAAGGACTAATGGCACTGAAATCACAGCTGTCACCACTATCAACATCAGTGGCACCACTACTGTCAAGGCTATTTCCTACGTTGGCACACAGACGAGCGCAGTGGTGAGCAAGACCTACACTCTCGGTCAAACTATTACAGGCATCTCAGCCTTCAAGAACTTGGCGAGCGGTGCAACAGCTAGGCTGTACTTGCCCGACAACTATAATGCCCGCACGCTTTATGTTAATGATAGCGAGAAAGAGGCTTTTGTGCGCGATAAAACAGGAGCTATATGTATTTATAATGTGACAACTAATCCCTCATTGCAATACAATCAGCACATAGCAGGGTGGATAATTGGTACCTATACCGAACACAACGGCATGCCTGAGTTTACGGCCTCATCGGCGACTAACAGTTGCTACCTCGTTATCGCCGATCCTGTGACCGAGCACGATGCTGAGCCAGTAGAGATTGAGGCCGATGACTATGATAGCCATTATGCCGACTGGGTGACAATTACTGACCTGGAAGTTACTGCTTCGAATGATAATACTGCAACAGCAACCGACATTAACAACAACGCATTCTCTATTTATAACAAATACACTCCCGAAGGCTATCAGCAGCCATACGTGGGAGCTATAGTCGATGTAACTGGTATTGCTGCTCCTTATAATAATAGTCAGGATATTCTCCCCATCAATCAGAATGATTTCTATCCACTAACCTACGTGGTGGATGCCCAGCGTGATTTTGTTAGCCCATCGGCTTCGATTTCTAACGCTCAGGTAAGGCTCAAACGCAATCTCTCGTCACAAGACTGGAGCCTGCTCACCGTGCCATTCGAGATAGAAGGTTTTGAGGGCGATGTGCTGGAATATACAGGTGTGACGCTCGGTCAGGTGGGAGCTTACGAGATGAACGGTGTTACCTATCCCATCCAGGGCGGCGTGATGCATTTTGAGGACTATTACGGCAACCTTCAGCCAGGTACACCCTATTTGGTGAAACCTTACACTTCGCAGCAGGAGATGACGCTGAGTGGTGTTGAGCTGAAAAGTGACCCTGTTGGCTCGGTAACATTCTCTCTTGCCGCTCCACAAAATGCCCCAGGCATTAACCTGATGGCAAATGAGACACCAGCTTACGTGGGCGACTACACATTGGTGGGAACCTACTCACCCGCTACTTTGCCTAAAGATGAGTCTACAGTGAAGCTCATAGACAACAACACTTTGAGTTGGACTTCGCTCATCGATGACACCGAGATTGCTGGCACCGAGGCCTATATCACTATTCCCGATGGCGCTGGCGTGAAACTTGACCTGGGAGACAACGAGGTTGTTACGGCAATCAACAACATTCGCCTCGATGGCAACTCTCTACAAGAGACTGTGATTTATAACATCCTGGGAATTAGGCTCGATCGACCGCTCGGTGAACTGCCGCCAGGCATATATATTGTGAACGGTAAAAAGATTGTTAAACGTTAAGCTTTAGGAGGACACGACAATGAAGAAGATATTATTTGTTGCCCTCTTGGGCTTGATGACAATAGCCAACGCTATGGCAGCTATCGACAACACACCAGTGTCGATGACTATAACTTTGAAGAACGGAAATACCGTGACATACGCTGCTTCCAATATGGACAGCGTGCGTTTCGTGGGTGGAAAATTTGGCGACTCAGGAGCTATTGGTATGAAAATCTACCTCAAGGGCCAAACCCAAAGCATCGATTACCTCTACTCCCAAATCACCGATGTTGTAGAGGACACCCAGCCAGTAGTTTCTAGTGAAATCTTTACTCGCGTGACTGATGTCTCTCAACTTGTCGCAGGCAAGAGATATATCCTTGTTTATGAGGGAAATCAAACACATGCACCAGCTGTAATGGGAGCAATATCCAACACGAGTACAAATTATGGTCTTTCAGTAACGGGAAATGAAAACTTCGCTTTTGATAACACAAATGGAATAGTACAGTTAACCGAAGGAACCAGTGTTAAAGTGCTGACTCTTGGTGGCACTACCGATGCTTGGACATTTACGATGGATGGAAATAGTACTTTGTGTTGGACATCGGGTAATTCATTAACAACAGGTGATTCTGGCAAAGAGTGGACAATAGAATTTGATGGTAGCAATGTGATTATCAGTAACAACAATGAACCTGCACGCAGAATTTGTTACAATACAGGTAGTCCTCGCTTTGCTTGTTATGCGCCAGGAGAAAATACTGGAACTTATAGTCAACCATTCGCCCAGCTCTACGTTGAGGACGATGGCAGTGCGGCAAGTGTTGTTGCGGCGCCCACGTTCTCGCCTGCAGGTGGCACTTACACCTCGGCGCAGAATGTGACTATCAGCACAACAACGAGCGGAGCTACAATATATTACACCACCGATGGTAGCACTCCTTCAAGCCACTCCACGGTTTACTCTACTCCTATACTAGTGAGTGGCAATATGACCATCAAGGCAATCGCTGTTAAGGGCGGCGTGTCGAGCACAATGGTTACGGCAACCTATATCATAAGTTCTGACGCCAACAACAATGTGAACGCTAACTGGAACATCGCGGGCAGTGGAATTCCACTGTCGAAGGGCGACCCAACATTCACCAATAAGAGTACCGATGAGTATGCATGGCGCCTCGAGTACCCGCACATCAACACCGCCAGCGGCAACCAAAGAGTAGTGAAAGCGGTGAGCACCTACGGCATAACATACTCGCTTGAATGGGACAACAACAAGATTGCCAACCGATGGACCTGCTACACCATGTGCGCGAAAAACAATGCAACGAATACAACACGACATGATGATTTCAAAGCTGACCCAGTTGTGACAGTCTCGGCTTCCAGCTCTTATACTGAAAGTAGTACATATTCACGTGGCCACTTGTGCCCAAGTGCCGACCGATTGGCTTCAATAGATCAAAACAAGCAGACGTTCTATATGACCAATATGCAGCCTCAATATCAGGCACATAATGGTGGCGTGTGGTCTACGCTTGAAGGCTATGTAAGGACTAAATGGCAACCTACCAACAACACCGACACCCTCTATGTGGTGAAAGCAGCGACAATCGAAGATGTCACTCTCAACAGCACTTCGAGCACAGGTATCATCACAACTACTACCGATTCTCAGGAACACACATTGGTGGTGCCAAAGTACTTCTATATGGCGTTCTTGTATTACGACAAATCGGCCAACTCCTACAAGGCCTTCGCCTTGTGGACTGAGCATCTGAACGCCAACAATCCCAGTGCCGCTACAGTAATTAACAACAAGATTTCCATCGATGAGCTCGAGCGGCGAACGGGCATCGACTTCTTCTGCAACCTTCCCGATGACATAGAGGCCACAGTTGAAGCCACGGCATCCTACTGGGACTTCAGTTCAAATTAGTATCTTCAGAAGAATATAGTAAAGAGCGGTTTTGACTAAAGACAAAACCGCTCTTTTGTTTCTTTTTCATTTTTTTTGAGTAAAAGGGTTGAGGTTTCAAGAAAAAGTAGTATTTTTGGAGATTGATTGAATAAGTAGCGAAATTTTAACACTAAAAACTATATATTATGAAGAAATTGTTATTGGCCGCATTGATGGCAATGGTTTTAGTACCAGTGATAAATGCACAGGACAACGCTCAGCAGAACAAGCGCTACAGGGTGTATGGCGTGATGTTCTACAATCTAGAGAACTTGTTCGACACAATCAATTCCAACGGCACCTACGACCTGGAGTTCTCACCCAATGGCGCTCGCCAATGGGATAGCCGAAAGTACTGGATGAAGATTCACAACATGGCTTATGCCTTTGCTCAGATGAAGACCGACAATACCCCTTACGGACCAGCCATTATCGGTGTTAGTGAGATTGAGAACGAGACAGTGCTTAAAGATATAGCTCGTGATCCTCAGGTGAGAGACTGGCGCTTGCAGGTTGCTGAATATCACGAGAGTCCCGACCGTCGTGGTGTTGACGTGGGCGTGATGTACAATCCTCGCTTCTTCCGTGTGCTCAATGTTACCAATCAGCGTCTGAGCGAGGAAGACTTTGAGAGAGCAGCTGCTGCAGCCGACCCAAGTCGCAAAGCTGAGTATGAGTGGAACGAGAACTTTAAAACCCGTGACCAGATTTGCGTTGTTGGCATTCTTGCTGGCGACACAGTGGCAGTGATGGTCAACCACTGGCCATCTCGTCTGGGAGGTCAGGAAGCATCAAGTCCCAAGCGCGAGGCTGCCGGCTACATGTGCCGTCGCACTATCGATTCACTCGTTAATGTTCACGGTGAGAACATCGGCATCATCTTCATGGGTGACCTTAACGACGATCCAATGGATAAAGCATGTGCCGAGTCGGTTGGTGGCAAGCGCAATATTGAGGACGTTATAAATCCCGGTGATATGTTCAACCCATTCTGGAAAATCCTTGACAGTGGTGTTGGTACATTGGCCTACAGGGGACAATGGAACCTCTTCGACCAAATCATGTGTAGCAGTTACTTCACTAAATACCGCATTGGCAAGGACAAGCCACAACTCACATTTGTTCGTGCCGAGGCCCTTAATCGCGACTTCCTTAAGACTCAGGAGGGTGACCGCAAGGGATACCCATTGCGTACCTACAGCTCGGGCGTGTTCCTTAATGGCTATAGCGACCACTTCCCAACCGAAATCTTCCTCGTGAAGGAGGTCGAATAAAAGGGCGCTTTTATTTAGCGAGAAAAGTGGCAACAGACTAGATTATCTAGGCCGTCTAGAATTTCTAGATTGTCTAGATAATTTTTTAGATAACAATGATGTAAATAAAAATGACAGAACATAATCAATTACCTATAAACCAATTATCGCGTAGCGATTTTGAGCTCATGGCTCCTGTAGGCTCTTGGGAGTCGCTTGTGGCAGCACAGCAGGGTGGCGCCGATGCAATTTATTTTGGCATCGAGAATCTTAACATGCGGTCGAAGTCGAGCGTGAATTTCTCGATTGACGACCTGCACACTATTGCCCAGTGGTGCGCCGAGCGCGGCATCAAGACCTACCTTACCGTCAATACTATCATCTATGATGAGGATATCGACTATATGCACCGCATCGTCGACGCGGCTCGCGATGCACACATTAGCGCCATCATTGCCAGCGATATGGCCACTATCCTTTATGCGCGAAGCATTGGGGTGGAGGTGCACATATCCACCCAGGTTAATGTGAGCAACAGCGAGGCCGTGCGATATTATGCCCAGTGGGCCGATGTGATGGTCCTTGCCCGCGAGTTAAATCTCGACCAAGTTGCGAGAATCCACGACAACATCACAGCGAGCGATGTGCGTGGACCGCATGGCGATCCTGTTAGGCTCGAGATGTTTTGCCATGGTGCATTGTGTATGGCGGTGAGTGGTAAGTGTTACATGAGTCTGCACGAGGCCGACTCAAGCGCCAACCGTGGCGCATGCCGCCAGATTTGCCGCCGCAGCTACATCGTCACCGACCGCGACACAGGCGATGAGCTCGCAATTGAGAATAAATACATCATGTCGCCCAAGGACTTGAAAACCATACACTTCCTAAATAAGATGGTGGACGCAGGGGTGCGGGTGTTCAAGATAGAGGGTAGGGCGCGAGGACCTGAATATGTGCGCACCGTTGTTGGGTGCTACAACGAGGCTCTCAACGCCATTGTCGACTGCACCTATTGCGATGAGCGCATTGAGCAGTGGAATGAGAGGCTGTCGCGAGTTTTTAATCGCGGTTTTTGGGATGGATACTACTTGGGTCAGCGGTTAGGCGAGTGGACATCGAAATATGGTTCCAGCGCCACTCACGTAAAGGTTTATGCTGCTAAAGGAGTGCGTTATTTCTCTAAGATTGGCGTTGCCGAATTCCTAATGGAGGCTGGTGAGCTGCACGTGGGTGACGAGATACTAATAACAGGTCCAACAACTGGTGCGCTGCCTATGACTGTAGAGGAAATACGCGTTGACCTTAAACCAGTTGAGAAGACCGTCAAGGGTGAGAGGTTCTCCATCAAAACCAGTGAGAAAATCAGGCCTAGTGACAAACTATTTGTGTGGAAACCAGTAAAGTGATTTCACTTGTTTTTTGGTATAGATTTGCAATTTTCAACTATTTTGACGAAATTTGCACACTTTTTTATGGTTAATTAAACATATAGTTTAGTAAATTGTCTAAGCACAAAAATATAATTACAATACAAATGAAAGGAAATTTATTTATAGTATTTGCTTTGCTGGCAATGAGTGTGGCTGCACAGGATGTGGCTACTAAACCATTCACTATTAGATATATAGACGAGAATCAGCTATATCAGCAATATGTTGTTGCACAGCAATATTTGCAGTTGCAAAACAAACTAAAGAACGAGTTTCAGCAGGCCGAGGCCAAGAAGCGTAAGCAGATAGAGACCTTCTACAATCAGGTCCAGACAAAGTACAAGAACAACCAGTACAAGACCCAAAAGGCCTTTGAGGCTGACCAAAAGAAGCTCGAGCAGATGCAGGATAACGCTCAAAAAGAAATGGAAGACATGCAGAAGAAGATGGAGCAGCAACTCAACAACGAGCAAATGAAGCTCGCAAACGAGATTGACCTCTTCCTCGCCGACTATGCAGTGCGCAACGACTACGACGCGGTGCTGCGCAAGGAGGCGGCAATGTTTATCAATCCCAAATGGGATGTTACCAACGAGGTGGCCGAGGGACTCAATGCTCGTTACAATGCGACTATCGCTCCCGTCGCAAAGGGTACTCCCGTAGTTGACGGCAGCACTACTCCCGAAGTGGATGGCAATTCCGAAACCAATACGTCTAATCAATAACTAAAATAACCCACTAAAACATAACTTATTATGAAAAGGTTTTTTCTCGCTCTAGCAACAATAGCGTTGATGGCTGGTAATCTTCTGGCCGACGACAATCTCGTAGAAATCCCATTTAACAAGATTCCTGATTTGGGTCAGAGGACTGTGCAATCCTATTTCCCATCCAACAAAGTGGTAAAGGCTGTGAAGAACAAGACCAAGGACATGAAAAACCGCACTTGCGTTTTGCTCGACAACGACGCCACCGTCGAGTTTGATAAGGACGGGCATTGGATGATTGTTGATTGCCGCAGTGCTAGTGTGCCCATTCGCATGGTGCCTGGCAAGATTCAGATGTATCTGAGCAAGAATCACCCAGGAGCCGACGTGGTTTACATGGGTCGCGAGATAAAGAATGGAGATCTCACTCTGTTGCTCAACGACGGCACTGAGCTCCACTTTACTAACGAGCACACAATCATCAAGTGAAACAGCGATTTTTGATATTGGCGACGATAGTTGCCATTACTGGATGCGGCTTGGCTGCTGCGCAAGAGACTGATTCTATAGCATTTTCTCTTGCACAGGAGCCATTTTCTGTTGTTGTGGATGATGTGACTGCAGCCAAGCTCCAAGAGACTGTTGTAGAAGCTACTGCCTATGATGACAACGAAGATAACCAAGCAAAGCCCGCAGTCAAGCTCTATGAGCCTCCCAAGGCTCCCGACTTCAACTTCATCAAGAGTCGCACCAACCCCGCAGTCAAGCCCTATAAGTTCCTCGACGACCAAACTTGGGTGGGAATTCCACTCTTCTTATCCGGACTCATTGCCAAGAGTGAAAAAACGGCTTTCCGTCAGGATTACAACAATCCCAACACCAAGATTCGTCTTATAAAGACCAATTTCCACAATGAGATAGACAACTACACTCAATATGTGCCGTTGGCACTCACTATTGGTCTGAAAATAGCAGGAGTTGAGAGCCGAAGTGACTGGCCCCGATTCTGGGCTTCGTCGGCTGCATCGGCAGCCATCATGGCTGGCTTGGTCAACGGCATCAAGTACACTGCCAGCGAAATGCGCCCCGACGGCTCCACTCGCAACTCTTGGCCCAGTGGCCATACCGCCACGGCGTTTCTTGCAGCTACAATCTTGCACAAGGAGTATGGCTTGACTCGCTCGCCCTGGTACTCGGTTGGTGCCTATACTCTTGCCACAGCAACAGGTGTGATGCGAGTGCTCAACAACCGTCATTGGATTAGTGACGTGCTATCGGGTGCCGGAATCGGTATCCTTTCGGTGGAGTTGGGTTATGGACTGATGGACCTTCTTTTCAAGAATCGAGGCTTGCAGCGAGGCGACCTGAGCGTCTATCCCGACCTGCGCGCCAATCCGTCGTTCTTCGCCATCTCGATGGGTATAGGACTTGGCAATAAGAACCTGACACTACCTGCGTTTAATTTCAACATTCCAAGCGAGATTCTTGACGGAGAAAGCTCCAGTACCGACGAGCCGTTGCAGCTCAAATTCCGTTCGGCAACAGCAGTAGGCGCTGAAGGCGCTTATTTCTTCAACCCTTACATTGGCGTGGGCGGTCGTCTGCGTGTTAAAGCAACTCCTATCAATGGGTGGAGCTCCTTCGCTTTGAGCGAGGAGAAGGATATTCAGGAGTTTTTAAACGACCCAATGCTTGAGAATTCAGTCCAGAAAATAGCTTTGACAATAGAGAGCGACCACATCACCGAGTTTGCTGCCGATGCTGGCGTGTATTTCAGTTGGCCATTCTCGTCACGTTTTGCGCTGGGTTCGAAACTTCTCTTTGGCCGTAGCATCATGGATGCTATCGACATCAATGCCAGCTACTCGGGCAATCAGCTTGAATTTAATGCCGAGAGCTTAATAGATAGTAGTGTGCCAGAATTCATACTTAGTGATAAAGTAGTCGATTACAGTTGGGACTATATCGATGTCTCGGCAACCAATTCATTTAAATTTGGCACAGGCATCTCTCTTACCTATGCTCACAAAAACTCCTTCTCGTGGCGTGTATTCTGCGACTATGACTATAGCCGCAAGACCTTCACTGCATCCTATAACCCCTTGGGGTTGATGCAAGGTCTGTCGCCCGATACCGTCGACACGATAAAAATATTCTGTGATTGGGACATGACCAAGCCGGCACACTCAAGTGTGAAGAAAAATCTGCACCAATGGGTGCTCGGCGGTGCGTTATGTGTTTCGTTTTAAATAAATTATAAACCACGATACATGAAAAAGATCATTACATTAGTATTTTTAACCACGGCATTTGTCTCGGGATTGGCTCAGCAAACCAACAGCTATATCCCTTACAAGACATTTGACGGCGAGCACAAGAACGAAATCTCGGGCTATGCGATGGGTGGTAACAACGTTGTCACCGATGGTTTTGGAGGCCTTGCGGTTTCTTATACGCGTCACCTCACTCCACGTTGGCATGTGGGCGGCGATGCCCAGATGCAGTTTGGTAAGGAATTGTTCTCAGTTGATGTGCAGGGCGGTTACCGCTTGCCATTGAAATATGGTAACATTTCTTTTGATGGTAAGATTATGTACAACTTCTATCACAAGTTTGGTTTCCATGAGATGGCCTACAACATCTCGGCAACTTGGGAGAGCGCTTACGTTGATATTCGTCTTGGCGAGACACTGGTGCACTATCACAGCCACGTGTGGGGCATCGGGTGGGGATATACCGAGACACCACTGCTCACTTTTGGCTTCGGTGCAAACATCCGTCACCGCGACAACCCTTGGAATGTGGGCTTGTTCTTCCGCAACTACGACGATTTCTACTATGAGAACTGGAACATCAACTGGGGTATCCGTTGGTATGCTAAGATTAAGGAGCGTTGGAATCTCTTTGGAGAGTTCAACATTCGTCCGGCAGGTTCTATGAGCCAGTTGGCAAGTAAATATGAGGGTTCGGTAAAAGTAGGTTTAAAATATAAATGGTAAGAATGACAATGAAAGCTAAATATATATTTATCGCAGCATTGGCTGCTATTGCATTGAGCAACACTTCGTGCGAAAAAGTAAGTCCCCAGGGCGTGCTCATGGGAAATACTGCTGTTGAGGACCGTGTGGAAATGTCCTACAAATATTTTCAGGAGAATAATTTGGAGCAGAAGTTCGACTACGATTTGGTCGATTTTACCGAGGACGGATATTCGTTCCTCGTTGGAGCCGACAGTCACATCACCACCGACTTGGGACGTATGAACGAGATGTTTCAAATAGGCTTTGACAACGATGACTTGTTCTTCTGCCATCTTGGAGACATCGCCGACACTAAGCCCCAATATTACATTAATCTTCAGAATTGCATTTCTGATAACAAAGCAAAATATGTAGAGAAGTATTACACTTTCGACGAGAATACTCATGAGTACTACCGCAAGGGTGCCAAATTCCCTATCGGCACTGAGTACCGTGACATCCAATTCCCATTCTTCCCAGTGGTAGGCAACCACGATCTCACTCATAACGGCTGGGCTCTGTGGAGCAACATCTTTGGCTCTTCGTTCTACACGTTTGACATATATGTTGGAGATGATAATAATGGTAAATCAATATATGACCACTTCATTTTCCTCGATACAGCTAGCGGCACGCTTGGGAAATTGCAGGTTGACCTTATTGAGCAAGGTGTGCTTGATGGTAAAGACTATTTCAATTATCGCTACACCTTCGTCTTCAGCCACACCAACATCTTCCTGCCACAGACCATGCAGTTTGCCTCTACATTCCCTCGCGAGGAGGCCTACTTCCTCCTCAAGCAGTTCGACAAGTGGAACGCATCGATTGTATTCTGCGGACATGTGCACAAGTGGGATGAGCAAGTGTTCAATGCCGTTTACTTCCTCACTCTCGACTCAATGAGCGAGCGCAACAGTCCCGAACCAGGCGACTATCTCGTGCGCGTTAATATCGACAAGGATGGAGCCCTCGATATCGAGAAGGTGCACATGAACTATGTTGCTCCAAAGAAATAAATTATAGTCTAAAATAATTAATATAATTAATAATGAGTAAGGACAAGAAGAGTGATTTGAAACCTCAAGACACAACGCAAGTTAATGAGGTGCAAAAACCTACTATCGAGCCAAAGCTTAAAGCTCAAGACAAAGAGGTGCAAAAACCTGCTGTCGAGCCTAAGCCCCAAGACCGACCTAAGACCAAAGAAGAACAGGAAAAGGAGGAGAAAGCAAAACGCCGCAAGATTCGTCAGCTCAAGCGCTTGTCAATCATCATGGCAATGCTCATTCTCATTGCAGTGGTGGCAGGAATGGCGATTTGGGGCATCCTGCACCTCAAGCCGGCCGATAAGACCGTCCAAGGTCAAGCCGACTGTGATGTGGTGCGTGTGTCGGGCAAGTTGGCTGGACGCCTTGTAGAACTCTATGTGAAGGAAGGCGACTATGTAGTAAAGGGCCAGCGACTTGCCAAGATTTATTCGTCAACTACCGATGCCACTCTGTCGAAAGCCAAGGAGATGAAAAATGTGGCTTCGAGTCAAAACAAGAAGGTAGAGCGTGGCACTCGTTATGAGATTATCAATTCGGCGCAAAAGATGGTTGAGCAGGCTCAAGCAGCCGAGGAGATAGCACGCAAGACTTTTGAACGACTCGACAACCTCTTTAATGAGGGTGTGGTGAGTGCTCAGAAGCGCGATGAGGCTAAGGCTGCTTTCGATGCCGCAACAGCTGCTGTGGCAGCTGCTAAGTCGCAACTTGAGATGGCACAGAATGGTCCTCAAGCCGAAGATAAGGAAGCGTCGAAAGGCATGGAAAATGTTGCCGAGGCTACTGTCAAGGAGGTTGAGGCGGTGCTCGAGGACAAGTATCTGGTAGCTCCTTGCAGTGGCGAGATAGCAAGCATTTATCCTCATGTGGGTGAGTTGGTTATCATGGGCTCTCCCATCATGACCATTTCGCAGCTCGACGACATGTGGGCGGCTTTCAATGTGCGCGAGGAACGTCTCAACGACCTTACTATGGGCAAGGAGATTGATGTTATGATACCTGCCCTTGGTAACAAGGAGGCTAAGATGAAGATCTTCTATGTGCGCGACATGGGTAGCTATGCCACATGGGGCGCTACTAAGGCCTATGGTGATTACGATAGTAAGACTTTTGAGGTTAAAGCCCGTCCAGTAAAGACCATCGAGAACTTTAGGCCGGGAATGTCGGTAATACTCAAGTAACAATTTAACTTGCAGCAGTTTTGTTTCGCATAATTGTCAATTCGGTATTTCGTGGATGGAAGCAGATGATTCGCAGGCCCATCTACATCTGCATGATGCTCATTGTGCCGCTTGTCAGTGCGTGGTTCTTCTTCGACTTGATGGAGGACGGCGTGGTGAAGCGCACCCCAGTTGGTCTTGTCGATCTCGATAAGAGCGACCTCTCGCGCAACCTTACACGCAACCTGTCGGCTTTTCCACAGGTGAGTATCGATAAAACTTACGGCAATTATCAGGAAGCTATCGACGCTGTGCAGCGGGGTGAGGTATTTGGCTTCTTCTTTATTCCTAGTGACTTCTCTACTAAGGCACTGAGCAATCACAAGCCAACATTGAGTTTCTACATCAATTATTCCTACTTTGCTTCTGCCTCGATGCAGTTTAAGGGTTTTAAGACTCTGAGCGTGCTTGCCAACGGCGGCATTGTGAGCAGTGTTCTCACTACAGCGGGTATGCCTAAAGAAATGGTGTCGGCTACACTGCAGCCTATTGTTACACACGTTCATGCTCTCAACAATCCGTGGCAAAATTACAATTATTACCTGAGCAGTTCGTTTGTGCCGTGTTTGTTGGCATTGCTGGTACTGCTGGTCACTGTGTTCAGCATTGGAATGGAGTGGCATGCAGGAACTAGCCGTAACTGGATGCGCACGGCAGGCAATTCTATTGCACTTGCCACTTTCACCAAGCTGTTTCCACACACCTTCATTTTCACTGCTGTGGGATTGTGGATTCAGTACTTGATGTACTGCGTCTATGGCTTCCCGCTTAACTGTAATCCCTGGAACATGATTATTGCGATGTTCCTGCTTGTAATTGCTTGCCAGAGCTTTGCGCTGTTCATTTGTTGTCTTGTGCCCAACTTTAGGTATGATTCAACGATTTGCTCCCTGCTGGGTATGCTGTCGTTCTCATTCTGCGGTTTCTCTTTGCCCGAGGAGACGATGTACTCGTGGATTTCTCCCATCGGTTACCTTATGCCCATCAAGTACTATTTCAAGATTAGTATCGATCAGGCATTAAATGGTATCGACTTGTATTACTCCGGAATTTATTATGTGGCGCTTATTCTTTACTGCTTCCTGCCATTGACAATGCTGTGGAAGCTCAAGAAGAATTGCCTTGATCCGTTCTATATTCCTTAGTGTTGTTATGGAGAAGAAAGAGAAAAAAGGTTGGCTACATAGCATTTGGCGAGTGATGGGGCAGGAAGTGAATCTCATCAGGCGTGATGAGGCGGTAATTATCTTCTTTGTAGTGCTTGCCGTTGTCTATCCGCCTCTTTACTCTCTCATCTACAACCCTGAGATAGTGCACGACGAGGCTGTTGTAGTGGTCGATGAAGACCGCTCGGAACTGAGCCGCCAATTTGCTCGTGACCTTGACGCCACTCCTGACGTGTGGGTCAAGGATTATGTCAATGACATGAACGAGGCGCGTGATCTCATGGCACGCAAGCAATGCTATGGAATAGTATATTTCCCTGCCGACTTTGAGGAGTCGGTGCGTCGGGGTGAGCAGGGGCATGTGTCGCTCTATTGCGACATGGGTGTGATGATGCGCTACAAGGCAATGCTCACGGCACTCAGCAGTGTGCAGATGGAGACTGGTTCACGCTTGCAGAGCGAGAAGGTGGCAGGCGTTATCAGTCTTGACGGAGGCTTGGTCGAGAGTCGACAAGTGCCACTTGGCAACACTGCTATGGGTATAGCCTCGGCGATACTACCCTTTATCCTTGTCTATGTGTTGCAGCAGGGCATGATGCTTGGCGTCGCTATGATTCATGCTGGTAGCATTGGGCGTCGCCGCCGCAACAAGGGCATTGACCGCCTCGATGTGGCTAATGCCACTCCTGGCGCTATGCTCATTGGCAAGGCGATGGTGCACTTGATTTATTATTTCTTCCCTGCAATATTTGCACTTCACATTGTGCCTCTCATCTTCAAGTTCCCAATGAACGGCAGTTTCATGGAAATTTTCTTGCTCATGGTTCCATTCCTTTTAGCATCATCGTTCATGTGTCAGGTGGTGCGCATCTTTGTGAACAATCGCGAGGGTGTGTTCCTTGTGCTAGCGTTCACGTCCATCATTTTCGTATTCCTTACTGGCGTTTCGTGGCCGCATTACCAGATGGCACCTTACTGGCAGGTGGCAAGCGAATTAATACCGGGCTATTGGGCATCGATGGCCTATGTCCAGATGCAAGTGAGTGGTGCCTCTCTATCGCAAGTGGGACACATGTACATCGCGCTGTGGGTACTCGTGGGAGTGTATTTTGTGATTGCCTATTTAGTTGAGGCTTTCGTGCTTAGGCCACGCTATAAGGCAATGCAACTTGAGTCGGAACTTGATCCTGATGTTCTGCAAAAGCACGTCTTGTTCCAGATGGGCGATGAAAACATGCTTGACCCCGAGTGGATTGGCGACGAGGAAGAAGACGAGGAATAACGCCATTGTCAATATTCTATAATAAATCTCTACATTATAGTCTATATAAAAAATGTGAAAACTGAAAAAATGTCAGTTTTTTGCTGTATCTTTGTAGTCGCAAAAGTGAATCATATCGCTTTTGTGGTAATTTAATATATTGATACACAACACTTTAACTATATGAGCGAAAATAATGGCGAAATGCAGGAGCAACTGCCAGTGAAGCGAGCCGTCCTCGACTATGATGATGTGCGGAAGATGGCACCGTTCTTCGAAGGGAAGGAGAAGCTGGTTAACAGAGTTTTCCACTGGCTTGCAGTTGACAAGACCAACGACTACCACAGTCGCAACATGCACTTGCCAGGGCCTGAGTTCTCTCACAAGATGTTTGACGAACTTGGCGCCACTATGACAATAAGAAATGAAGAAGTGCTGAACAGCATTCCAGAGGGGCCATTCGTCACCGTCTCGAATCACCCTTATGGAGCACTTGACGGCATGGCGCTGATTGATATCGTTGGGCACCACCGCAGTGATTTCAAGGTGATGGTCAATATGATTCTCAACCATATTGGTGCTTTGCGTCCAAACTTTATCGCTGTCGATGCTCTCGCCAGCGATGACCCAGCAAAGCGTGCTGTTTCGGTGAAAGGAATCACCGATGCAATGCGGCATGTGAAACAAGGTCATCCCCTAGGATTCTTCCCGGCAGGGGCAGTGTCGAAGCTCACATGGGGCTTACGCATTGAGGATCGCGAGTGGCAACCATCGGTGATCCGCATCATCCAGAAACTCAAGGTGCCTGTAATTCCCATTTACTTCCACGGGCACAACAGTTGGGTGTTCACAATGTTGGGCATGATTGACTGGCGACTGCGCACCTTGCGCCTTCCTACCGAGGTTTTCAACAAGACTAATCGTGAGTTCCGTGTCTCGGTAGGCAATGTGATCACGCCTGAAGAGATGGCACAGTATACTACTCCCGAGGAACTAGGAGCATTTTTAAAACAGAAAACTTATAATCTAAAAAAATGGCTATAACCGACGCAAAGATAAAACAGACGATGCAGCGTTTCAGCATTATTGGCTCGTCACCTAAGTTGATTGATGCTGTGAAAAGGGCACTCAAGATAGCACCCATCGACATTTCGGTGCTCATCAACGGTGAGAACGGTACCGGTAAGGAGTTCTTCCCTAAAATTATACACGAGAACAGCCCTCGCAAGCACAACAAGTACATCGCAGTGAACTGTGGAGCTATTCCCTCTGGAACTATCTCGAGCGAACTCTTCGGACACGAGCGAGGTGCCTTCACAAGCGCCGAGAAGGAGCATGCTGGCTACTTCGAAGTGGCCGATAAGGGTACGATCTTCCTCGATGAGGTGGCCGACCTGACTCTCGACGCACAGGCGCGACTACTGCGTGTGCTCGAGTCGGGTGAATACCTGCGCGTGGGTTCGTCGACTGTGCGCAAGACCGATGTGCGTGTGGTTGCAGCCACCAATAAGGATCTGCTTCAGATGGTGCGTCGTGGCGAGTTCCGTGAGGATTTGTTCTATCGCATCGCGGCAATCCGCATTGAGGTTCCACCGTTGCGTGAGCGCGGTGAGGATATCAAGATGCTTGCCACTAAGTTCAGTTACGACTACGCCGAAGAGTACCACTGCGAGCCATTGATATTTGACGAGAGCGCCTATCGCGAGCTCATGTCGTTCAAGTGGAGCGGTAATGTGCGCGAGTTGCAGAGTCTTGTGCGCGAGATGTCATCATTTGAGAGTGGCATCGTCTCAGGCGATGTGGTGAAGCGTTATCTCAACCAGAAGAACCATAGTTCCTCGCTGCCAGTGGTCTTCGATACTGCCCAGCACGATTACACTCAGGAACGCGAGCTCATCTTCAAGATGATATTGCAAATGCAGCAGGAAATAAAAGAGCTTAAGAAAGCGGTGGAAATGGGAGGAATGGGCCGTCAGCAGGGCAACAACATCCACCTGAGCTCAAACATCAACGAGTTGCACCGTCCCGGCACCACGATTACATCGACCGACGATGTGGATAACGGCTTTGCGCCAGCCGAAAGCGAGTGGCAAGAAATTACCACTCCTTACGATGTTGAGAACTCTAACCGTAGGTCAAATTCTGGTTCTCGCTCTTCGTTTAGCGACATTAAGGCTAGCGCCGTTGACGTTGAAGAGGACAAGGTAAAAACTTTGCAAGATACTGAGCGCGAGGTGATTATTAGTGCCATTGAGCGCAATAAGGGACGTCGCAAGCAGACTGCCGAGGAGCTTGGCATCAGTGAGCGCACTCTCTATCGCAAAATCAAGGAATATGGACTGGAATACCGCAATAACCGTAAGTAAAAAAGTCATGAAACACTCTTTGGCACACAAATTGATTCTCTCGCTGGCGGTGATGCTCATTGCCCAGGCATGCATCAGTTACAAGTTTAACGGAGCGTCGATTGACTATAACAAGTACAAGACGGTTTCGTTTGCTAACTTCCCCATCCGCGCGGCTCTGGTTTATCCGCCATTGCAGCAATTGTTCCAGAACAAACTGCAAGATGTGGTGACGCAGCAAACTCGCTTGCAGCAGGTCGACAGTCCTCACAGCGACTTGCGCTTTGAGGGTGAGATCACCAACTATAGCCTTTCGCCCCAGGCAGTGGGAGAGAATGCCTATGCTACACGTACAAGGCTCACTATCTCGGTGAGAGTGAGATATATAGATAATGTTAACGACGCGCTCAGCAACGACGTGAGCGTCTCGGCCTACCGCGACTTCGACAGTAACCAGCTACTCATCGACGTCCAGGACCAGTTGTGTGAGGAAATCAGCGCCGAGCTTGTCGACCTTATCTTCAACCAAACCCTAGGCAATTGGTAACGACCAACGAATAACGACCAACATGAACGTGACTTGTGATATAGAGAAAATGTTGGATGGGGACTTGGCTCCTGAGCAGCAGTGGGTTGATGACGCGATGCGGCATTATCCCTACTTTGCGTTGCCACTGCTGCTACACGTTAAGCACAGCGATGACCAGCAGGCGCTCCATCGTCTCTCAATCATGAGCCCCGATCGTCGCGACCTCTCAATTGTGGTAGGCAACGCTCCAGCGGCATTCGCCTCGTTCTATCCTGTGGAGCGGGGGGAAACTCCAGATGTCGACAACGTCATTGACAAGTTCCTCGAAACCTATGCGCAAGGCACTAACGACAAGGAGATTAATGTCCTAAGCAAGGCGATATTCAACCCAACTCCCGACTATGCCGACATCCTTGCTGCACAACATAGCGATGACTCGGTACCTGCCTTAGATAAGGAAGATGAACTCATTGGCAGTTTTATCGAGCACTCACGTCAGCGCGAGAAACAAGCCTTGGCACAACAGCCGACTGTTGAGCACCACCTTGAGCAGCAACAGGTGGCTCAAGTGGCTAACGACAACGTCGAAAATTCTACCCAAAATGACGACTCGATGCTCAGCGAAAGCCTTGCAAAAGTCTATATTGCGCGTGGAAAATATTCAAAGGCGCTTGAAATTATTGAAAGCATAAATTTGAATTTTCCAGAAAAAAGTATTTACTTTGCAGACCAAATTCGCTTCTTGCGAAAATTAGTACTCAACGAAAAATTAAAAAACAAACTATAACTATTTGAAAAAATGGCAATTACATTATCAGTTTTAATCTTTTTGGCATCAATTTTGCTTATTGGTGTGGTTCTTATTCAGAAGTCAAAAGGTGGTGGTTTGGCAGCTAGTGCCAGCAATTACAACCAATTTATGGGTGTGAAAAAAACTACCGATTTTATAGAAAAAGCAACCTGGGGACTCGCTATCTTCATCTGCGTGCTCAGCATCGCTACTCCTTTCATCTCGGAGCCTACTGTGGTTTCTAAGAAAATCACTCTCGAGGACATGAAGACTCAGAAGGAGCAGAAGGCACCTCAGTTCCCAACTCAGCAGGCCGCTCCAGCTCAGGAGCAAGCTCCAGCTGCCGAAGCACCTGCTGCTCCAGCAGCTCCTGCCGAGAAGAAGTAATGCCCGATAAGGGCGCGATTGAAAATGTCATCAAAAAGGAGCACATCTCTTTTTTGATGGCTTTTTTCTTGACTAGTAATTGAGCGGTCACGCTCAGTTGCAAAACCAAATGAACGACTTGGAGAGAATTATGCAACGCTATGAGGGCTACCTGCGCATTGAGAAGGGGCTCTCGGCCAACACCGCGGCAGCCTATTGTCGCGATGTAGACCATCTTGTGCGTTATCTCAACAATGAGGACAAGAAGTTTGAGCAAGTCACCGAGAGCGACCTTGAGGGATTCCTCGCTACGCTGCACGACGTGGGCATTGCGCCACGTTCACAGGCTCGCATTATCTCTGGAATCAAGAGTTTTTTCAGGTATCTCTTAAGGGAGCAACTGATTGACACCGACCCAACACAGCTCTTGCCTGCCCCTCGCATGGGGCGGCATCTGCCCGAGGTGCTCACCCTCGACGAGATAGACCGCATGATAGCCTGCATCGACCTTTCCCATCCACAAGGCCAGCGCAATCGCGCAATCATTGAGGTGCTGTATGGATGCGGTCTCCGCGTTTCGGAACTTGTGGAGTTGAGGCTCTCGCAAGTGTTTGAGCAGGAGGAATATATAGTTGTTGTGGGTAAGGGCGACAAACAGCGCTTGGTGCCCATCTCTCAGGAGGCGCTCACGCAAATTAACCTCTACTTGGAGCAGACGCGAAGCAATCAGGTCGCGAAGCCGGGATGCGAAGACATCCTCTTCCTCAACCGTCGGGGCAACAAACTCACGCGCGTGATGATTTTCTATATCGTTAAGGAGCTGTGCGAGCTTGCTGGAATCAGAAAAACGGTGAGTCCACACACCCTACGCCACTCCTTTGCCACTCATCTGCTCGAGGGCGGAGCCAACCTGCGCGCCATCCAGCAGATGCTGGGCCACGAGAGCATCGAGACGACCGAAATCTACGTGCACATCGATCGCTCAACTCTGCGCAACGAAATCCTCAACCACCACCCCCGCAACCGCAAGAACAATGCATAATTCACAATGCACAAGTCATAGTGGTTATTTTGCCGCGCAAGCGCGGAAATTAGAGCGCTTTGCGCTAAAATTTAAATGGCGCTAACGCGCTAAAATTCAGTTATAAATATGAATTTAATAGAGGAACATAACAAAAAATATTCTTTTTTCAAGGATATTACAGGCGTTGCCATGCAAATCCACCGTGAATATCATCCTGGTCTATTAGAATCAGCCTATGAAGCAGCTTTAAAGTATCTACTCAAGCAAAAGAATTACAATGTAAAAAGCCAGGTTTATGTTCCTATTTTTTGGAGAAATATTAAACTTGAAGAAAACTATAGAATTGATCTTTTAATAAATGATAATATAATTGTAGAATTAAAAGCCACAAAACAAATAATTTCAGAGCATAGAAAGCAACTGCACAACTATATGAGGCTAACTCACATCCCATATGGCATGATTATAAATTTTGGTATGCCCAGTCTCTATTCTGAATGGTATGAATTAGATACTAAGACTAACGAGATTGAGAAAATAACACTCATGTAACCCGTATTGAACAATTTTAATGACGAAGTAACCGTTAATTTTAGTGCGAAGCACAATAAAAATTTTAGAGCCTTCGGCTCTCCAATTTCCACTCCGCAGGAGTGGCGAAAATAATGACAACAAATCTATGAGCTAAGGCGCATGGAAAAAAACAACAAAAACATGAACGACAAGAAACAAACTCGCCGAGGGCCAGCCACCGACAATGTGGCAAAACTTACAATCAAGCAAGATAGTACGCTGCTTGCAGCTGCTGCAGCACTTCTGCCCGACCATAAGCCAACCAAACTTAAGTCGATGCTGCGTCACAACCAGTTGGCAATCAATGGAGTTCCGTCTAGGCAGTTTGATCTTGAGGTGCATGCTGGCGACCAACTTTGGGTTAACTTCGACCGCTCATTCCAAATCTTCAGCCATCCACGCATCAGGCTCGTCTATGAAGACAACGACATCATCGTTGTCGACAAGGGCTATGGAGTGCTCTCTACAGCAGCTGGCAAGCCAAGCGACGACACAGTTTTCAATATCATCAAGAAATATGCGCGAGGATTCAGCCCAAAAGCCAACGTCTACGTTGTGCACCGTCTCGACCGTGACACCTCGGGCCTTATGCTCCTCACTCGCACAAAGCAAGCGCGCGACATCCTCATCAGCAATTGGAACAACATGCTTGTCGAGCGCAAGTACATTGCTGTGGTCGAGGGCAACGTTCCACAATCCGAGGGTACCGTCAAGAGCTTCCTTGCCGAGAATCCCGAAACATTTGAGATGTACTCTACCGACGACAAGAAGATAGGGCGACTTGCTGTAACCCGCTATCGCCTCGTCAAGCAGGGTAAACGATTTGCAATGGTTGAGCTTGAAATAAAGACCGGGCGCAAAAACCAGATCAGGGTGCACATGCACGACCTAGGCAACCCCGTCAGCGGTGACCGCAAGTATGGCGGCCATCCTAGCCCAATCAATCGCATTGCACTCCATGCCACAGTGCTGAGTTTCATTCATCCCATCACTCGCAAGGTGGTGTCATTCTCATCGCCCGTCCCCGACAATTTCAACAAGATGCTCTAGTCTTTCAGGATGAGTGCCTTTCCCACAATAGGCATTACATGTCACTCGACAATTAAAACTCAAGTTTTAAAGAGTTTAGCATTTAGGGTAAATTACAGTAAGTAAAAAAAACGCTTGTTTTGAGATTTTTTTTTGAAAAAAAATTGGATATTTGAAATAAAAATATTTATTTTGCATTGATTTCTGAATAAGCTATTATTAAATAGGCTTACTAGATTTACGCAATTATCATTTTTTAGATAACGTGACTAATAAAAAATAAAACTAAATTTTTAACTGTTAAATCATTAATCACAATGAAGAAGATTTTTACTCTTTTTGCAGTAGCTTTGCTGGGTGTAGGTGCCTATGCACAGTGCCCAACCAAATTGGAACTGACTGAGATGGCCCCAGGTCAGCCTGCCGACGCAGTAGAACTTGAACTTGGTATCGTTGAGAACAGCAGCTTGAACCTGAATGGTTTCAACATGGAAATTGGTAAACCTGACGGTGCAACTTGGAAGAGAGCACAAGGTCTCAACTATTTCAGCGCTAAAGGTTATGCTCCTTACATCCTTGAAAGAATTAACGTGGATGGCATGACTGCTGAGGATCTTGGCGATGAAGCATTAGAGGAGGTTCTTAGCGACATGCTCGACTGCAATAGCAGTGTGAAAGCCGAAGGCGGAGGTGGCAAAACTGACGTACTCGTTGTAATCGAAATTCTTAAGAAAAACGAATGCCGCTTCTTCCCCAACCACGCTGGTAAGGTAGGTAAATGTAAAATTGACATGTCAGCTCTTGCTGACGGCGAGTATGAGCTCGTTGCCGATGCTGCTCCTTACGGATGCGCATTCTCTTACACTGGTGGCGATGAGGGTACTGTAAGTATCACTACCGACGAGCCAATCGTTATCAAACTCAAGAAAGAGGGTGACAACGTTTCTGAGGTTCAAACAGGCGTAAACGTTATCAACGCTTCTAAGAACGTAACTGGCGTTACCTACTACAACCTCCAAGGTATTGAGAGCGCTACTCCATTCGACGGTGTTAACATCATGGTTAGAACCTATGAGGATGGCAGCAAGGACTCTGTAAAGTTCGTTAAGTAATTTCACTTAACACAAAACAAAAAAGTCACCCCCACAAGGGTGACTTTTTTGCGTTACTACACGTCTTCGGCAGTAAATGTTTCTTCATGAGGAGTTTTCTTGCTGCAGAGGGGAGAGAAAGGTCCGATTGTGCTCGTGACCTCAGGCAGCGAAACTTCATTCTCCTCTTCCGTGTCCTTTTTTGCTCCCTATTATAAAAATATAATTTTTCGCATTTTTTTTTGAAAATGTTTGGTTGTTAGAAAAACTTTTACTTATTTTGCATTGATTTCTATGCGAAGAGGGCATTTTTCCCTGCAGTATGGAATGATTTACTGTTAATTATGTAAACGTGACTAATATTTATTAATAATTTTAACTGTTAAAATCATTATTAAAATGAAGAAAATTTTTACTCTTTTTGCAGTCGCTTTGTTTGCTTGCTGCGCTTACGCTCAAGAGGAGCAGCCATGCCCAAGCAAGATGGAGCTGACTCCAATTGCTGAGACTCAGCCAGCCGACGCTGTAGAGCTTGAGCTCGGTTTTGTTTACAACAACAGCGCAAACCTCAATGGTTTCAACTTTGAGTTTGGCAAGCCCGACGGTGCAACTTGGAAGAGAGCACAAGGTCTCAACTATTTCAGCGCTAAAGGTTATGCTCCTTTCATCCTTGAGAACATCAACGTTGATGGCATGACAGCTGCCGATCTCGGCGATGAGGCATTAGAGGAGGTTCTTAGCGACATGCTTGACTGCAATAGCAGTGTAAAGGCTGAGGGTAAGGTTCACAACGATGTACTCGTTGTTATCCAAATTCTTAAGAAAAACGAGTGCCGTTTCTACCCAAGCCACGCTGGTAAGGTAGGTAAGGCTAAAATCGACATGTCAGCTCTCGAGGATGGCGAGTATCAGATCATCGCCGAGAATCTTCCCGAGACTGGTTCTATGAGCTACACTGGTGGTCCAGAGGGCAACCGCGCTTGGACAATTGACGAGCCACTCATTCTTAACCTTAAGAAGACTGGTGACGAGGTTACTACCGGTATCAACATCATCGAGGCTGTTAAGAACGTAACTAACGTTACTTACTACAACCTGCAGGGTGTTGAGAGCGCTACTCCATTCGACGGTGTTAGCATCATGGTTACCACCTACGATGATGGTTCTAAGAAGGCCGTTAAGGTGCTCAAGTAATCAAGCTTGACAAAGCAAAAAACTAAAAGTCACCCCAACTGGGGTGACTTTTTTTATTAGTACATTTTATGCTAGTGCCTACTGTGGTCTTTCTGGTCCTAAATAAGGTGATTCTTTACAGGCTTCATACACGCTCTTGTCGCCGTGAAGTGTGTCAATATATTCCTTGTATTCAATATATCTTCCTCCCAAGCTCTCAAGGTGTGGGGTGCGAATCTGGCAATCTATAAGTGAGCCTCCCTGTTCCTGCATCTGCCTAGCTAGAGCAATCAGCGCAAGTTTGCTCGTATTGGGCTCGAGCGAGAACATGCTCTCGCCCACGAATCCTTTTCTCACAGCCACTCCATAGAGGCCGCCAACTAGCTTCTCGCCGCGCCACACTTCGACACTACGGGCATGACCTAGCTCATGAAGCTTGGTGTAGGCTTCAATGATGTCATCACCTAGCCAGGCACCATCCTCATTGATGCGGCCATCCACAGTGCTGCAAGCCCTTATCACTTGGTCAAAGGCGGTGTTGAACGTCACGCGATACACGTGCTTGTTCTTCAATGTGCGCATCGAGTGGCTCACGTGTATCTCGTCAGGGAAGATGACAAAGCGCTTGATTGGAGCGCACCACTGTATGGGTCCGGAACGAAAGGAGAACCATGGAAATATGCCGTAACGGTAGGCAAGCAATAGTCGTTCCACCCTTAAGTCGCCCTCTACAGCAATCATGTCATCGATAGGGGTGAGGGTCTTTAGTAGTTCCTCATAGCTGGGTATTTCCAATTTGCCCTCCAACAAGAGTTCTTCCTCTTCCTCAGTGGGATCAAGAAGTAAGGAGTGATTCGGATCGGGATTTGGAAACCACAATCTATCGTTGAGTTTGTAACATAATCGGGTGAGTTTCATATAATGTGATGACCAATGCCACAGAAAACCTGTTAAACTAGTGCAATCTTTCCATCGGCAAGGGCGACGTGTGCTGTGCCACCACGTTTGAGCTTTCCAAAGAGAATCTCCCTCACAAGTTTCGACTTGAGTTCGCGATGAAGCACGCGGTCTAGCTCACGCGCACCATATTCAGCCGTAAAGCCTTCCTTGAGAAGCAGCGCACGGGCGTCGGGTGTTACATCAAGGGTTACATTCTTTGCTGTGAGCTTCTCTTGTAGCTCACGCAGGCGCTTGTCGAGTATCATGCCAGCCATGTGTTCATCCATGTCGTTAAACACCACTGTGGCACTCAGGCGGTTGATAAACTCGGGTTTAAAGGTCTTCTTCACCTGCTTGAGCATGTCGCCACCACGGCTACCACGGCTGTCGAAGCCCACACTCATGCCGGCATGCTGAGCCCCGGCGTTGCTCGTCATGATTAGCACTACGTTGCGGAAGTCGGCATGGCGGCCCTTGTTGTCGGTAAGGCGAGCATAGTCCATCACCTGAAGCAGTATGTTGTAGATGTCTTCGTGGGCCTTCTCTATTTCATCGAGAAGGAGCACGCAGTTAGGTGTCTTGCGTATGGCGTCGGTGAGCAAACCACCGTCTTCATAGCCCACATAGCCAGCAGGCGAACCAATGAGCTTGGCAACGGTGTGCTTCTCGGTGTATTCGCTCATGTCGAAGCGCACAAGTTCAACGCCTAGTTCCTGAGCGAGCACGCGTGCCACCTCGGTCTTGCCCACACCGGTTGGACCCACAAAGAGCAACGAGGCAAGCGGCTTGCCGTCGTCAATCAGGCCAGCTTTTGACATCTGCACTGCCTCTACAACTTCGCGTACGGCTTGGTCTTGACCGTAGATGCGGCTCTTGATGCGTTTCTCCAGGGTCTTGAGCAGTGCGTTGCTGTCTTCTTTCATAGCAGTCGCGTTTATCTTCATCACCTTCATTAACACGTCATCAATGAGGGCTTTGTCAACGGTCTGGCGCTTCTTGGGAGTAGGGTGGATGTGGCGGTAGGCTCCTGCCTCGTCAATGAGGTCGATGGCCTTGTCGGGCAGGAAGCGGCCCATGATGTGCTTGGCGCTGGCGCGCACTGCGTAGTCGATTGCTGCGGGGGCATATTTTACTTGGTGGAATCGTTCGTAGCCTTCTTTCAGTCCATTGATTATTTCTATAGTTTCCTCCACGCTAGGCTCCAGGATGTCAATTTGCTGGAAACGGCGCACAATGCCCTTGCTGCGCGAGAGCACACGGTTATATTCCTCATAGGTGGTAGACCCTATGAAACGCAGTTTGCCTCCCTCAAGGTATGGTTTGAGCATGTTCGACGCGTCGATGGCGCTATCACCTGTGGCTCCGGCACCCACTATGCTGTGAATTTCGTCGATATACACGATTGCGTTGTCCAGGCTTGCTAGGTAGTCCATAGTCTGCTTCACGCGTTTCTCAAAGTCGCCACGGTATTGCGTGCCAGCAAGCATCGCTGCTATGTCTATCTGGTATATCTTGAAACCCTGTAGGGCATCGGGAACGTTGCCGTCCTCGATGCGTTGTGCAAGGCCATAGATAAGGGCAGTTTTGCCTACACCTGGCTCACCCACGTGTAGCGGGTTGTTCTTGTCTTTGCGGCACAGCACATGTATGGTGCGATCGAGTTCGGTCTCACGCCCAATGAGTGGGTTATGCTCTTTCAGGTGCTCGTTTATGCATGTCACATAGTCGCTCATGCTAGTCTGTTGTCGGCCACCTAAACCCATCGATTCCCATTCATTATCATCTTGCCATGTGTCCATGCCGTCTTCTAGTGGGGTTCCTGCTGTAGTCATCTCTACATTTCGCTTAGGGCCGTCTTCTACTATCGACATACCGCTGCTATCCGATAGGTCGCTGCCTTTGATGGGAAACTGGCTCGTGAACTCCTCAATTTTCCAGATGAGGGTGCTCAAGAATTCACTCACTTCGCCAGCATAATAGTTCAGCACGTTGGCAACGAGTGAGTCGCTAAGATACATTGCAGCCCTTATTATATGGGTGATCTCAAGCTCCTTGGCTGCCGATGAGCGCATAATCTCCACGGCGCCCATTATGAGCTGTTGGAATTGATGCGACGGCTCTATCGTGTACTCTACGCCCTCAGGCACTTGGTCGAGCTGGTTGGTATAGTCGCGCAGTGGTTTTAGGAGCTCGTTATAGTCGATGCCCATCTCCCGAAGGGCCTCGATGGTAGGTTTTTGCACTATAATGGCATCCAGCAAGTGCTCGGGTGTGAAAAATGGATGCCGCATGGTAGTTGCATTGTCCATCGACAAGCGAACCGCCACCTGCAAATAAAAACTATTTTTTACCTCTTTTCCCATATATTTCTTTACTAAATCTTAGTTCAACAAAAAAACTTGCCGCTTATCAGCTGCTCCCTCAAGCTAGTGTAACTGTCGCGAAGCACGGTATGAAAATATTCTCCACTCTTCACTCTTCACTCTTCACTCACTCACTCACTCTGGTTCATACGTTATGCGCAACGGGTGACCAGCATCGCGGGCGAGCGACGTGGCTTTGTTTATCATCGACAATGCCATGTCATAGCTGTAGATGCCCACAACTGCAATTCCTTGCTCATGAACTTGGAGCATCAGCCTTTCGGCCTCTTCAGGCCTCTTGTAGAACACGTTGATAAGCACTGCTACAACAAAATCCATTGGAGTGAAGTCATCGTTGTGCATCAGCACTTTGTAGTGCTTTGGGTAGTGAGTGAATATTCTTGTCCGTTCCTTGGTCGAACCTTGCTGTTTTGCCATTACATTGTTTTATTAGGGGGTTCTTTACTGCAAAGTTAACTATAATCAAGCAAAATCTGTGCCAAAATAACATCTATTATCAAATTATTTCTTACCTTTGCACCGCAATTTTGAATGCAACGTATTATCTCTTCTTGTTGCATGACACAAAATTGACGTTGCTCTGATAGTTCAACGGATAGAACGTGGGTTTCCTAAACCTAAAATCTGGGTTCGATTCCCAGTCGGAGTACAATATTATTTTGCTAGTTTAAAAAACAAATCCTCTATTCAGTCATACTCCCCCATGCCCCCTCTATCTTAGAGGGGGAGCTGAAGAATACAACGAAAATCAAAAACCAGCTCACCATGCACTAAAATGACGTTGCTAACTAAATGTCGGTAATTTACAAGGGTTCTTGTTTTTTGCCGGACACCAATGATTGTGCCAGGGAAAAGTGGAGATAGCTGCTCCCTTAAGATAGGGGAGCTGTCACGAAGTGACTGAGGAGTATGAAAACAGTTTAAAAAACAAATCCTTTATTCAGTCATACTCCCCCATGCCCCCTCTATCTTAGAGGGGGAGCTGAAGAATACAACGAAAATCAATAACCAGCTCACCAAGCACTAAAATGACGTTGCTAACTAATTGTCGGAAATTTACAAGGGTGAAAATCAAAAACCAGCTCACCAAGCACTAAAATGACGTTGCTAACTAATTGTCGGTAATTTACAAGGGTTCTTGTTTTTTGCCGGACACCAATGATTGAAAATTGCGCTATTATTGCACAAATAATAAAAAATGGTTGCGTGCTGTCACAGCACGCAACCATAAATACTAAAAATGTATTCTGAGAAAATATTAATTATTGTCTTATCTCACAACCTTTGAAGTTGTTGTGCTACCATCGGTGTAGCGAGTAACAACGATGTTCATGCCAGCAAATGGCTTGCTGCTCTCAACGCCAGCTACGTTGTAGTAGCGCACGCTCTCAACCTGAGCACCAGCGCTAATGGCGTTGATGCCAGTGGGGATGCTTTGACCCTCAATTTTGTCTTCTTCTTTCTTTACATAGAACTTGCTTGAAGCATCATCCATCACATAAAGGGTAGCATAATATTTCACATCAGGAAGGTTAACGGTCTGTGGCTGGCCATCGGCTTTCATGCCAGTTGATGCAACTGGAGTAAACAAGAATATATCATTAAGAGTGAGTAAAGTGTTCTCATCTTTATTAAACTCATCCTGAGTGCCCTTGCCTTGATATGCCAGTTGAGAATAGTTGGCTGTAACACTTTCATTGACTTCAACATCATCGGTAAAGTCGTTCAGAAGAGTCTTCTCACCATCAACCTCACGCCACACTCTAACCAAATAACGGGTATCCTTATCTTTATTGGATAGAGTAGTGCTAATATTGACTTTGGCAAGACAGTATCTTTGACCATCGGCAGTAACATATTCCGAAGCCACCAATTCTTTACTACATTTTACTGATACCAAAGCATCACTTACGCTTTGCTTGTAGCAACCGTAGGTGTTGTCATTATACTCTGTGTATAGTTCAGGAACATATACAGTGCCATCAACAATCTGGTCGGTGAAAACTGGGTTCATGAGACCGTTCTGGTCAATATTGATTGCTCCACGAGCAATTGTTTCAAATGCACTGCTTGTTGTGGCATCAGCAGCACCCTTAAGAACACGATATTCTGTCATGTCCTTTACCATATTGGGAGAGAAGGTGATCTCTGCTTCATTGTTCTCCTCAAGTGTATTATTGATGTCACCATCAACATCCGCTTGGCTATAATTTGCACGAGTTACAACGTTCTCGTTTGTCTTGAAGACAGGAGCAAAACTTACTACGCAAGTAAAATTATCATTGGGGTTACCTTCGGCAGGCACAACGCGATACTGGAAACCTGGATAAAGGTCAGTGTTGGCGTCATGTGAGTCCATTTTGTCGCTATAGAACATATCGCTCAGTCCCATAATTTTTTCTGTGCCCCATTGTAAATCATATTGCTTGTTATCAGCAAAAACAGGAGTTAAGATCTGTCTCAAACCTTCATCGTTAACAGCCTCTTTTGCTGCATCTGCATAATGAACTGTAAATGTTCCTCGATTCCATTGATTTTGTTCAATGGTTCCAACAGTTTTAAGATAATTGCCCTGATGATCGCAACGTTGAATTTCAAGGTTGCCTATTTCATCAAATTGCAAAGCTGGATTGTAAACTGTGATTTTTAGGTCGTTGCGATAAGCATTCTTGTTTTCAGCAAAGTTGTAACGGCTCCAATAGTCGCCATTTCCAACCCACATATCCTCGGCATATAAATCTAATTGAGCCTCACCTTGAATGTGCATACCAATACCTGCATTACCAAAGCTCTCATAAGCAGTATTAGGAATATCAAGTGGATAAGCGTTATCTTGATATGCTGATGCTACTATTAAACCTCCATCTACATGGTAAACCTTATTGCGCATTCTCCATGCTTGTGCAAGTGCCTCCGACTCTTGGTCGGTGTGAAACATTTCCATATCACCTTTTGCCCACATGTTATAGGAACGGTCGGTAATTCCAGCATGGCCAGTAATATTATTGGCAACATAAATGTTCTCGTTCATTCCATCAGGAAGGATTGCAGTGCGGTCAGGAACATTTATCTTCTGGTCATCGCTACGCATGATGTCAACAACATTGCATACCTCAAGCAAGCGTGGTTCCATGAAGAAGAACTCACTCTGGTCCTGCTCCGAAAGATTTGCACAACTATAAGTGTTTAGTGTTGTGCCAACTTCAATCTCATTTCCTTCAGCATCTTTTATAATAGTAGGAGTTCCTTCAACTCTCATAACAGGATTATAACGCAAAATGTTATAATCAAAGCTGTCGTCATAAACATATACACCACGCACGCCCTTAAACTGACGTTTAACATATTTCGTTGGATTGTTGATCTTCAGACCAATCCACGCATATTGTGGAGTCTCGGGATTTGCCCAAGAAGGAACATTTCCATTGGCATCTCTCAAGAGAGTCTTGCCCTCGGCCATCTGGTGCTTGTATTCATTGCTGATTGGAAGCACGCTGCGAGCAACTAAAATTGTCTCATATGAACCATTCTGACGGTACAAATTATATACGCCAACACCAACTAAGTCATGATCTATTGTATGATATTGATGCTTAACATTATGGTCGGCATGGGTCAAGGCTTCAAGAGTAATAGGCTCAGTGCGAACAACTACTTGAGGGCCAATAAACCAGGTTCGTTGGTCATTGCTATAATGAATGCTGGTTGTGAAAATACTATTAGCAACTGCAAATCCTGAACTACTTTGTCCAGCAATGAAATAGTTGTCGGCAGAACCTATCCCAGTATAATCAGTTATGCCGTTTACTTCATTGCCAAACTGATAATCACCATCATTGGGAGCACCATTGAGCAAACAATCCATCTTGCCAAATTGCACTTGGTTTATCTTGTCTGTGCAAGTTATTCTAATAGCAATATCAGTTCTTCCCATAACAAGAGCTAATCGCCCTTTGTTGTCGATGTAGCATTGATCTAGCAAAGCCTCTGAGGTCGCTTGGTCTTCTGAATAAGTTATCCAAAAATTAATTGTTTTTCCAGAAGAGGTCGTCTGCTTCATTGCAATCCTCTTGTTGGTTTTGTCAATATTCTCAGGGTTCAAAGCCTGAGACATGTCGAATACATACTCATAGGCCGCGGTTGTTTGAGTGAGGCAGGCCGTTAAGCATGCCACCACGAGTAAGACATATTTTCTCATAATAATTTGTTTTAAGAAAGTTGTTTATAATAGTTGTTTTTGATATCTCAATTTTTCATAACCACCACTATCACGAGTTTTCTATTTATGCTCAATGGTTTAGGTGATAGGATTAGTGCAAAAAGAGTGTCAAGTCCAAAATTTTGGCAAAGTTACTATAAAATATGATAGGAGGCCTAAAAAGTGGTGGTTAATTATTGTTTTGTTTTCATAATAAACGTGAAATATTCCAACAATTATTTAACGCATCTTGTTGGTTTGCAGCAAGTTGTAATCACTATCCGTTGCAGTAGGAAAAAATTAATAGTTTGTCCAAAAAAAGAGTCTTTCACTCGTTCCTTTTTAATATAGTAACCACTATTACAAATACACTACTTTTGTGCATATATTATAATAATGTGCATTAAACATTGTGTACAGATAGAGCGCTCTTTGACATTCTGCCACCCCTTAAAAAAATTTTTCATTTTTGTCCCAAAACCAAAACAAATCTGTTTTTCAGATTGTTACGATGTTGTCCCCGTTGTTTGATAAAACTGAGTCAACTGAGTCAACTGAGTCAGGTGAGTCAACCGAGTCAGGTGAGTCAACCGAGTCCATGTTTCAAAATTCCTGCGTAAGCAGGCTTTGCGACAACGATAG
>CADAAI010000015.1:0-83657 GCA_902785925.1 uncultured Bacteroidales bacterium | reverse complement strand
GTAAGCAGGCTTTGCGACAACGATAGTTGCAACTTTGTGAGATTAAATAAAATTTTTCCATTTTTGTCCCACTTGTCCCATTTGTCCCAAAATCGTCAATTGTCCTTAATAACCACAAGCCGTGTGGCTAAGAAACCAGCATCTAATCAGAACATTTCTAATTGTCCTTAATTGTCTGAAAAAGAATAGACAATTATTTGGGCCAGCTGACTGTGGTCTTGAGTTTGTTCACATAGTAAGGCTTGATGTCTTCCCAGCGGTAGTAGGGGAACGTGCTGGTTTTGAACGGCAGCTTTGCCTCGTGCTCGTTGAGCAGCACTTTGACGAGGACGTCGTTGCTGGCATTACGGTAAAACACCATTTGGATGTTGCAACCCATGGGGAAAATCTCGTAGTTGCGCCAGTGCTCATGCAAGGTGTTAAGGTCGTCGCATGAGTAGTTCACATTGTCGAGCTCGAGCAGACATGCCAGTGGCAGCACACAGGTTTCGTGGCCAAATCGCAGTGTGGCGCCACGCTTGCCTTGAGCGATGGCATCGTCGGCAGTTTCTATCATGTTGGTGAGCAAGGCTCTTTCAATGAACGGCATGCGATTGCCGCCCTGTGGCGAGTTTGCCCACTGCAGATACCAGTAGATGTTCTTCACTTTCCACAATTCGTAGATTTCCTCGTCGGTGAAGTATTGGAACAGGTTCATTCCGTCAAAAGCGTGATGGTTCTGGAGGCTCCCAGCAATATCAAACACCGCATCCATAAATTTGGCACTCTTGAACCTGCCGGCAATGGCGGTGGTGTCTTTGACTATCTGGCTCATAAAGCGATTGCCGTTGATGCGCGCATCAAAGATGCTATCGCTGATGTGACGAATCGCTTTGCGCTGAGGGTTGGCAAGGGTGTCCTCTCCGTAGCCCCAGCCAGTATAGTACATGTCGTGATAACTGGCATCGGTAAAGATTCTAATGTTGGGGTTATAGGATTTGAAAACTTGAGTCTCGTTTGCCATCGACAGGATGCAACGAATCCACACGGTTGAGCGTGCATCGATGGAGGCATCACCGTCAAAAACCTCGGGGAAGTTGTTGCACATGCGTTGTGCTATGCCTTGATGTTGCTCGGCACCCACGTCGCTCAAGTCACCAGTGCGGCCCTTTGCCTCTAGTGCCACCTTTTGCAGGATGTTAAGCAGTACCTCGCCCTGCTTGGTTAGTAAGTGCTCACGATTTAGCTCCTCAAGGGCTGAAACGGGCTGATCGTAGCTGCTCTGCTTCGTGAGCCAGCGGCTACCGTGGCGACCGTAGTGGTTGATGAAGAATGGCTCATAGCCTGCCGGTGCTGATGTGAGCTTGGGCAACTCTTGAGCGGGATAAGGATAGGCATAATGGTTGCTGCCGCTGTGGTTGTGGTTAACAGCGATTTGTTGCTGTGCTATCTCACTCTGTGCCATCGCCCCTATCGAGACGATACACATTATTATATAAATAAAAAATCGGCGCATCTGCTAGATTATGGTTGTTAGTTTTTTAGATTACTTTTTCCCAGTGATGATGCTCTTGATATCGTTGAGCTTGTTTAGGGCCTCCATGGGAGTGAGGTTGTTGATATCGGTGTTGAGTATCTCGTCGCGCACCTGGCTCAGCACTGGGTCATCGAGCTGGAAGAAAGAGAGTTGCACTCCGTTGCGGTTGTTGGCCACATCGTCGAGGTCCTTGCTCAGTGAGTCATTGTTGTTGTTCTGTTCCAAGCGCTTAAGCACTTCATCGGCACGGTGCACAATGGTCTTGGGCATACCGGCAATCTTCGCCACGTGTATACCAAAACTGTGTTCGCTACCACCTGGCACGAGCTTGCGCAGGAACACGACTTTACCGTTCATCTCACGCACACTCACATTGTAGTTCTTCACGCGCTTAAATGTCTTCTCCATCTCGTTGAGCTCGTGATAGTGGGTTGCAAAGAGGGTCTTTGGCCGCGATTGTATCTCATGGATGTATTCAACTATCGACCAAGCGATAGATATGCCGTCGTAGGTGCTCGTGCCACGGCCAAGCTCGTCGAAGAGTATGAGACTCCTCTCGCTCAGGTTGTTTAGAATCGATGATGCCTCGGTCATTTCAACCATGAAGGTCGATTCTCCTAGCGAGATGTTGTCGCTGGCTCCCACACGAGTGAATATTTTGTCGACGATGCCCACTCTGGCGGCTTGAGCTGGTACAAAGCACCCAATCTGCGCCATAAGCACAATTAGGGCTGTCTGACGCAGCAGAGCCGATTTACCAGCCATATTAGGACCGGTAATGATCATAACTTGCTGTTCGTCGTTGCTTAGCCTAATGTCGTTGGGTACATACATTTCGCCTGGAGGTAGCTGCTTCTCTATCACGGGGTGACGGCCCTCGGTTATCTCGATGTCGAGGCTATCGTCAATCACGGGGCGGTTGTAACGGTTCTCGAGGGCAACGCGAGTGAATGAGAGTAGGCAGTCGAGCTGGGCGAGTAGGCTCGCATCGCTTTGGATAGCGGGTATGTAGTCGCTCACGGCAATCACTAGCTGGTTGAAGAGCTGGCTCTCGATACTCAGGATTTTCTCCTCGGCGCCTAGAATCTTCTCTTCAAGCTCTTTGAGCTCTTGGGTTATGTAGCGCTCGGCGCTCACGAGCGTTTGTTTTCTGATCCACTCTTCTGGCACTTTATCCTTGTGAGTGTTGCGAACTTCGATGTAGTAGCCAAACACGTTGTTATAGCCAATCTTGAGGCTTGGTATGCCGGTGCGTTCGCTCTCACTCTGTTGCAGACGCATGAGATAGTCCTTGCTGCTCGACGAGATGTTGCGCAATTCATCGAGTTCATCGCTCACGCCGTTCCTAATCACGTTACCGCGGTTTACCATGCTGGGGGCGTCTGGATTGAGTTCGCGTTCTATGCGGTCTCTTATCAGGTGGCATGGATTGAGCTGTTCGCCATAACTGTAGAGCACCTCGCTGTCGCTGTTCTCACACATCTCCTTGATGGGAACGATGGCATTCAAGGCACACTTGAGCTGCACTAGTTCACGTGGCGAGATGCGTCCCACGGCAACTTTCGACACTAGGCGCTCAATGTCGCCTATCACCTCTAGTTGCTCTCTGAGCAACTCGCGCCCCTCAGGGTCTTTGAAGAAATGCTCCACCACGTCGAGGCGGCGATTAATTGCTTTCACGTCCTTGAGAGGGAACATTATCCACCGGTGAAGAAGTCGGGCGCCCATTGGCGACAGGGTCTTGTCTATCACGCTGAGCAGACTCTTGCCGTCATCGGCCATGGGGGCGATGAGCTCGAGGTTGCGCACGGTGAACTTGTCGAGGCGCACATAGCGCTCGGCTTCTATCCTCGACAGCGAGGTGATGTGCTTGATTTGGGTGTGCTGGGTGAGGTCGAGATAGTGCAGGATGGCTCCCGAGGCTACAATGGCACACTCCATATTCTGTATGCCAAAGCCTTTCAGGTTCTTGGTCTCGAAATGCTTGAGCAGGCGGTCCATTGCTGAGTCGAGGGTGAAAACCCAGTCTTCCATCTCAAAGGTGAGATACTTTGTCGTGAACGACTGCTGGAAGCGGCTGCGGTTGCTGCGCTCGATGAGTACTTCTTTAGGTGCAAAGTTGCCTAATAGTTTGTCTACGTAGTCGACCGAACCCTCGGCAGCCATGAATTCACCTGTGCTGATATCAAGAAATGCCACACCGGTCGACTTCTTGCCAAAGTGCACCGAGGCTAGGAAGTTGTTCTCCTTGCGGTCGAGTAGGGTATTACCTATCACCACGCCAGGAGTAACGAGCTCGGTGATGCCACGTTTCACAAGTTTCTTGGTAAGCTTGGGATCCTCGAGCTGGTCACATATGGCTACGCGCTTGCCAGCGCGCACGAGTTTAGGTAGGTAGGTGTCGAGGGCATGGTGTGGAAATCCTGCCATCTCGAGATTTTTGCCCCCAGTGCCATTGGAGCGACGCGTCAGGGTGATTCCCAAAATCTCGCTCGCAACGATGGCGTCCTCGCCGTAGGTCTCATAAAAGTCGCCCACGCGATAAAGCAGCAAAGCATCAGGATGCTTCGCCTTCATCTCGTAGAACTGTTTCATCATTGGGGTTTGACCCACTTCCTTTGCCATAATGAGTGTTTTTTAATGACTACAAAGTTAGTGCAAGCCGAGTGAAAAAACAAATTTATTTGATTTTTTCAGAGGCGCAGCCTAACTTATCCAACGTTAGTTGCAAGTCGCGAGAACACCCAAATATTTTTTAATTATTTCAAAGACATAATCCCAATTATGCATTGTGCATTTAAAAGAAAACTGGCCAGCACGATTGTGCCAGCCAGTAGAAAGTTGTGGGTCGCTATTAGTAAACGAGCGACACGTTGTCAATCCATAAGGTCATGCCGGGAGTGCCGGTGTAAGGGGTGCCGCAGCCCGACGAGAGCATCACTACAATGTGGGTGGGAGTGGCGTTGGCGTCATCCCATTGCTCCTCAACCACGGGCACCATTTTGCCCTTGCTGTTCTTGGCATAGTACGACTTGTCCTTTGGAATAAGGCCCATGTAGCTCTGGTAGCCGGCATGCTTGGTGATGTCGCCATACCAAACGGGAATGCGGTGAGTGGTCCAGTTTGCTACGTTAGAGCCATAGCGCTCGCGGCCAGTGCCAACGCGTGCAGCATGAATGTTACCCTTGGCGTCTTCCCAGCGACGCTGCAGCAGGATAAATACCTCGGCATAGTCTTGACCGGGGAGGGTCTTCTTGCTGCCGAATCCGCTTGAATAGATGCGCTGTCCCGAGGGGATTGTGAGTTTATACTCAAATTGTAGCGCTGTAGGTCGCTTGGAGAAGGGCATACCCATGTTCATCTTGCTGTATGGATTCTTTGTGCTGCTCACAGGTTCAATCATCTGGCCCAGGAAGATAGTTCCCGATGCAAGCACGTCCATGTTGATGATGCCAAGTGCCTTTACGTGTTCATATTGGGTTGTGAGTTTGGCGCAATAGCCATTACCGTGACGGTCGGGATATACTTGGTTGCTGGTTTTGACCACACCGGCAACTTTAGCATACACGTTACTAGTTGCCCAAGGTGAGCCTCCCATGTTGCTGTAGGCGCCAGCGTTGTTTATGGTTTTAGTGGGACCAATCTCAAACACTTTCTTTTCGGCACCGCCAATGATTGCCGATTCCTTGATGTGGCGGGTAATCCATTGATCGAAGTTGCCGTAGCTCAAAGGTACTACCTGTTGGGCGTTTGCATTAGACATGGCCATGCATGCCAGTGCTGCTAACAATAAAGTTTTTCTCATTTTTTCGTTGTTTTAAACTATTTATATAATTATGTGTATAATCTTGAAATTATTCGCGGTGAGCAGCCTCACTGAGCAGCCGGTGACCTATCTTGCAGTAGATGCACTTGCGTGCGTCACAGTAGCTGCGCTTTAGCTCTATCAATGCCTGCGACGTTAGTGCAGTGTCACAGTCGATACCAGCTGCCACAAAAGTTTTGACTATAGAATTGCTCTCAGGTTTAAGGCTCTCAAGCAATTCAACAGCCTTGTCGGTGAGGGCATAATTGCCAGTAATTTCACCGTAGGCGTAGTAAAGCGGAGCCACAGTATTGATAAGCACGATATCAATCGACTGATTGCTCAATGCCAGCGAAGGACTCTCGTTTGGTTTGCCAAAGCTGTAGTGGTTGCTCCAGTAGCCTGTTAGCTCTACCTGGAACAGCTTGCGCAGCTCTTTCTCTCCGTTGGCGTCGAGGATATCTCTCATTAGCCTGAAACTACCTTCTATGTAGTGTGCCAGCATTGCTATGCGGCGATAAGGGAAGTTCTGTGGCCTAATGCGGAACAGTTTCCACGCCTCGCGCTCCATGGGATGTAACGTGAACTTGTTGGCGAGGAAGGCATATTCAGTGCACAGCTGCTTGTAGTAGGCGTCGGTGCCGGTTGCTGTTGGGTCGAGCATACCTGCCTGACCAAAGAGCAGAGCCTCGATTTGCAGCAGCGAGTCACTGTGCTTGTGAAGCAGTCGCAGCGGCGTACGTCGTGCAAGCCGCTCAAATGCCTCGTTGTTGATGCCAAAGCCCAGGTTGCGCGACAGGGTGACATAGCACACGTCTTCCCAACTGCCGTTATACATCTCGAGCAGATCGCGCACGCGTTGCACCTTGCTATGCAACCGTTCAAAGGCTAGCCGCTCCATCCATTCGGTTATGGTTAGACTGGGAACTTGGCGCACAATGCTCTCGCAAGGCAGCTCATTGCGGCTGTTCACCAGCTGCTGATAGCTGCTGTTGAACAGTGGTGACACTTGTAGTACAAGCTGAGGTATGCGCTCTCCGTTAGTACGATAGACTGGTGCGTCATCCTTGTCGACCACATGAAGCACCACGCTGTCGTAGGCGGCATCATGGTCGTGACCATGACGTTTCCAGTCGCTGGCGCGCACATGCATTTCCACGTTGCCAACCCACATTTGGCCGTCAATCTCAACCTTGGCGTTGAAGAAGTCAGGACCGGCATCGGTGTTCAGCAGTCCGGGGTCGAGCACACGCACCCTACGGCCGTCGTTGGTGGTCATGTCCTCACTTCGCCACAGGCGATGTTGCCATATGTAGTGCATCAGCTGCTCCATAGATGCATTTGCTCTTGTCGTTCAATTACGCTCAAGACAAAATAATCTGCGAAATTACATATTTTTTTGCAACGATATGGGTTTTAGGGCCTTTTTTTACTTTTGAAGAGCTTTTTTAAGTGTAATTCGCTTTTTTTGTCCAAAAAGTTTGGTCATTTCAAAAACTTGACGTAACTTTGCAGTCGCAAATCGCAAAAATGATGGTGCCTTAGCTCAGGTGGTAGAGCAATGGACTGAAAATCCATGTGTCCCCGGTTCGAATCCTGGAGGTACCACACAAGCGCAAGAGACTGGTAAATGCCAAGGATCTTGCGCTTTTTCTTTTTACATTATTTTCCCATCTTTATTTCCTGATGATAAAGAAAAGCCTGAGACCATGTGGCCTCAGGCTTTCAGTTATTTTTATGAGAACAAAATGTTATTTGTTGTTTTTTTCACCGCGCTTTGCAATAGCATAGGCTACTGGCGAAGCGATGAACAGTGATGAGCAGGTACCGATGATGACACCGAGAATCATCGCGAAGATGAAGCTGCGGATTGACTCACCACCCAGGAAGAAGATGACGAACAGTACCAGCAATGTGGTTACTGAGGTCATGGTCGTACGGGCGAGGGTCGAGCACAACGCATTGTTGAAGGTGTCATATAGGTTCTGCTTGGGATAGAGCTTGCGGTACTCACGCACACGGTCAAACACAACCACGGTATCGTTCACCTGATAACCGATAACGGTCAGGATGGCGGCGATAAAGGTCTGGTCAATCTCCATAGAGAATGGGAATACTCCGTGCAAGGTGTAGAAACCAATTACCACAAATGCGGTGAAGGCTACTGCTGCAAGAGCACCAATCGAGAAGGCCACGTTGCGGAAGCGAATGAGGATGTACAGCGCCATGGCGAGTAATGCGAAGAATACTGCCCAGCTGGCTGCGCGGGTCATGTCGCTTGCGATAGTAGGACCTACCTGCTCACTCTGCTGGATACCGATATCAGTATTGGTGATGTCGAAGTCCTCGCGGGTGGGCTGCTGCTTGAAGGCGCTCTTAAGGCTTGCGTAGAGTGCATCCTCAATCTCTTTGTCAACCTTCTTGCTGTCGGGATCCTTAACCTTGTAGTTGGTCGATACGCGAACCTTGGTGTTGTTATCGATGGTGATAACCGAGGTGTTAGCGCCAGGAAGCTTCTCGGCTACAGCGCTGCGCAAGGTCTCGGTCTGTACTGGTTGGTCAAATTGTACAACATAGTTGCGACCACCCGAGAAGTCGATACCCAAGCTCAAGCCACGGCCAGGAATGAAGAACATGGCGATGATGGCTGCTACAACGCAAATCACTACCAAGAGGCTGACTTTGCGTTTGCCCATGAAGTCAAACTTCACGTTCTCAAGCATGTGGCGAGTCCAAGGTGTGCTGAGGGTCATGTTAGCAAACCAACCCTTGTTGATGAGCCACTCGAGGATAACGCGGGTAGCGTAAACTGCGGTGAAGAACGAGCAGCAGATACCCACGATGGTGGTAACGGCAAAACCCTTGATTGGGCCAGTACCCAGAATGGCAAGGATAATACCGGTGATGATTGATGTCAAGTTCGAGTCGAAGATTGCCGAGAAGGCGTTACCATAACCATCGGTAACAGCTGCCTTGAGGCCCTTGCCGGCACGAAGCTCTTCCTTGATGCGCTCGAAGATAAGCACGTTGGCGTCAACGGCCATACCAAGAGCGAGCACAATACCGGCGATACCAGGCAAGGTGAGCACGCTCTGGAACGATGCCAAGATACCGGCAGTGAAGAACAGGTTGAAAATCAGACCCAAGTTGGCGATTGAGCCAGCCTTGATGCCATAGACACAAACCATGAAAATCATCAGCAGAACGAGAGCTACGAGGAACGAGGTGAGACCCTTGTTAATAGACTCCTGACCCAGCGATGGACCAATAACGCTCTGGCTTACGATGTTGACTTTGGCGTCCATCTTACCACTCTCGAGCACGTTTGCAAGGTCACTTGCCTCCTCGGGAGTGAAGTTACCAGTAATCTGGCTGCGGCCACCGTCAATCTGCTGGTTAACGTTTGGATAAGAGTAAACCTGATCATCAAGAACGATGGCGATGGCGCGGCGCAGGTTCTGTGCAGTGATCGACGACCACTTGCGAGCACCCTCGTCGTTCATAACCATTGATACTTGGTTACCTTGCAGGTTGTCATACTCGCTAGTTGCACTGGTAACAACGTCGCCAGTGAGAACGGCCTCCTCAGGCTGGTGGCACTTGAGGGCTACCAGAGCGAAGGTCTCAGCACCCTTGGCGTTGCGGCTTTCGGGCTTGTTGGTCCAGCAGAGCTTAAGGTCGCTCTTCAAGGTCTTCTTGGCAAGGTCGCTGTAGATAATCTTGTTAACAGCAGCGGTGTCGCTCTCGGCAACGTGGCCAATAGCGGGAGTCTCGCCGTCCATTCCACCCAGGAGCTCCATGAGGGTCTTGCCAGTATTCTTCTTGGTCTCGGCTTTAGCAGTCTCGGCTTTAGCAGTCTCGGCTTTGGCTGGTTCAGCCTTAGCGGTCGAGTCTTTGGCAGCAGCCTCGGCAGTAGCAGTGGTATCGGCAGCTACGGCTGCTCCACTACCTGCATAGGCGTTGCTCAGTGCTTGGATGTCGGCAGCAATCTCGTTGCCCTTATATGTCTCAAAGAACTGAAGGTTAGCGGTGCTTTGCAACAGTGCAGTCACACGCTCAGGCTCTTTGATGCCTGGTAACTCGAGCAGGATGCGGCCAGTGCTCTGAAGCTTCTGGATATTTGGGGCTACCACACCAAAGCGGTCGATACGAGTGCGGAGTACCTTATAAGAATTGTCGACCATCTTGTCAACTTCCTCTTTGAGGTAAGCCTCAACCTCGGCATCGTTGGCCTGGGGGTTGTCCTTGATTTTCTGAACGCGGTTGCGGAATATCTGCACCAGGCTGCCTTCGGGGGCGAGCTGCTTGTAGTTCTTGCAGAAGTCACCCACAAAGTTCTCGCTGCTGGCGTCTACCTTAGCGATTGCGTCATTAAACTTCTTGTCCTGGTTGTTGCCCGAGAGCACCTTGAGAATGTCGGGTACCGAAATCTGGAGCGTTACATTCATACCGCCCTTGAGGTCCAGACCCAAACCAAGCTGCTTCTCTCGCACTTCCTGATAGGTGTAGCCGAGCCACACTTTCTTTTTCTCGATGCCACTGATGTAGTTGTTGTAGGCTTTGCGATATGTATCGTTCGACATGTCGGGGCTAGTAATCTTGGCTGCCTTGAGGGCAGTTGCCTGAGCCTCACCCTCATAGTGACTAGTCACAAACGAGAACGACAAGTAGAAAATGCATATCAGCACCAATGCAGTAGCAATAGTTACGATAAAACCTTTAGTTTGCATTTTTTGATGTTATTAATTTATTTTTTTTGTTTGTTTTTCAATCAGTTAAGAGACGTGCGTGATTTCTCGTCACAAGAAAAAAAGGCACTTCTCCACGATTTCAGCCTGCAAATATACAACAAATTATTAACGTGGGAAAATTATCTTTGCATTTTTTGACTTTGGCACTAGCTAGATTCTTTACTAGCAGGCCAAAAGATAGGCTTGAAAAGCACGTGAAAAGAGTAAATAGGGTGGAGGTACAAGGCGCGAGTGAAGAGTCAATTATCCCTCTAAGATAGAGGGGGTGCCCCAATGGGGCGGGGGAGTATGACCCCAATCAAGTCTGGCTAAGTCTGACAATGTCCGACTCCATCTAGCCTAGTGGAAATTTAGCGTTGCACTCCGCGTTTCACGTCGTCGTATTTGTTGCCTGTGTAGGAGCTGTTTTTGATGAATCCGTTGCTGTTGAACTCATCTTCCTCGTCTTCCTCTCCTTGTTTCTTCTTGTCGTCTTCCTTTTTCTTCAGTTTGCTGCCGCGATCCTCGGGATGGAACTTGCGTATCGCCTCGGGTTTCTGTTTGTCGACAGGCATCTCATATACGTTCCATGTGAGCGTTATGTCGCTGAACTTCTTTAGTTTGACGGCTCCCCAGTAGTAGAACACATCTTCGGGTTGTAAGTGCTTACCATAGTTTCCTGTGTCCCATTTGCCATTTGCGTTACGGTCGAGCACCATCATTAGATAATATGTCTCGGGAAGTATGTCGTAGAAGTCGGCATAGTGGTCATTGACCTCGACCTTGCGCAGCACTTTGCCATTGCGGTCGAGCAGTTGCACAAAGGCGCTGCCGTCAAATCCCAAGCAGTTTACGTGCAGATTGGCGTATTCTTCCTCGCTCTTCACTTTAAAGGTGACGCGCACGGTGTCGCAGGCAATGCCGTAGATCGACTGCACTGCCTTGGCGTCAATAGTGAGGCGGTAGTCGGTGTTCTGTTCTAGGCGTGTTGGTGCCACGTAGCGGTACACGTCCCACTCGTTGGAGGGCACCATGGTTGGTAGTTCAACAACGGTCCATGTGCTGTCACTGTTCATCTTCTCTAGGTGAATGCCGCTCGGGTCGATAGTACCGATTGGTGTGTCAGTCTTTATCCACAGCGAGTCGGTTATCTCGACTGCGCCTTTGCTGGTTTCTAGTTTGAGAACCTTAGGTTTCTCCTTGAGCATGTCGCGCAGACCATTGTACTCAATTGCCACGTCGGTTGTGTCTTTGCCCTCGCGGCGTAGTTTGTCGAGCTTCTCCTGCAGTTTGGCAAGCTCTTTGAGGTCCTTCTCGCGTTCCTTTGCGGCCTTCTCCAGCTGTTTGCGCTCACTTGCGCTGCGTTTGCGAGCAAAGGTTACGGTATCGGTTTTCTGTACCAGCGAATCGTTCTCGGCGGTGTTCCAGTAGGTCATCTCTAACCTTATGGTGTCGGCTTTTATCATCGTCGAGTCGGTAATCCAGTAAATGAGTGAGTCTTGTGCCTCGCGTGTCTCGAGTTTATACCAGTCGTCGATGTATGTTCTTGGCTCCAGCACACGTGTGGTCGGCATCTCGGGCTGCTTGGCCGAGAACAGGACAAACAGTTTGTTGTCGCCTTGTCGCTCACTCTTCTTGAAGTATAGCGAACGATAATCCTCGTTGAAGAGGCTCAGCAGCAGGTCGTTGGGCAGGAACTCGGTGTGTGTTGCCGTGAGAATTGTGTCGACGCGGTGGTCAAAGGTGAATACTGTATCCTGCGACGTAAACTCACAGGTGCTAGGCACAATTACTTGGTCGAGGAAAGCCATGTCCTCGGTGCGTACCATCTTGTAGTCGCCGTCTACATCGCGCAAGGCGAAGATGTGGTAGTCGCCAGGCGACACGTTGCGCAGCGTGAACTCACCGCGGCTGTTGGTACGGCTCACGCGCGAGAAAGGCGTCGTGGTAAAGGCCGAGTCATCGAGGTTGCTGTGCAGACCCACGAGCACGTTCTTCATTGGCTCAAGGTCACTGGCACGCAGCACCATTCCGCTCACCTGCAGCGAGTCAATATGGTCGCCAGTCGAGAAGGCAAAGCTGAAGCCGTCGAGCACGTTACCCTCGTTGTTGTCCTCGATTGCGTCGGTAAAGTCAATTACATAGGTGGTGTTAGGCTCAAGTTCATCCTGGAACTCCACGGTGATTTTCTTGCCCTGGGCACGGATGATGGGTTGATTCGTTGGTGCGGGCGAGACAACAACGCGTGTCGTCTGGTCCTTGATGTTGACAATCTCGTCGAAGTTAATCTCTATCTTCTTGCCATTGAAGTTCACCGCTCCAGGCGCAGGGTTACTGCGCAGCATCACAGGCGGCGTGTAGTCACGCGGTCCACCCTCGGGACTCCCGATGTTGGCGCACGACGTCACCGCCAGCGCAACTAGCGCCAGCACAAGCATAGGCAGTATGTGAAATCGAATTCTCATCGTTTCAAACTGCAAAGATAGTGATTTTAAGTGATAAGTATTGTGTTTTAAGTTTTTTTTAGTTGAGAACGAGGATAGAGGAGAGGGAAGCGTGTAGAGGCAATGGTCAAGTATTGTGCCACAAGTGTGGCGTTCAAGAGCAGCACGGGGTATCGGCAAGGAAGAGAAGAAAGGAGGAGGGGTAGTGGTCAAGTGTTGCGCCACAAGCGCATGATTCAAGAGCAGCACGGGGTATAGGCAAGGTAGAGAAGAAAGGAGGAGGGGTAGTGGTCGAGTATTGCGTTGCACGCGCGGCGTTCAAGAGCAGCACGGGGTATCGGCAATGTAGAGAAGAAAGTAGGAGGGGTAGTGGTCAAGTATTGTGCCGCAAGCGCATGATTCAAGAGCAGCACGGGGGCGGCAAGGTAGAGAAGAACTGAGGAGGGGTAGTGGTCAAGTATTGCGCCGCAAGTGTGGCGTTCAAGAGCAGCACGGGGTATCGTCAAGGAAGAGAAGAAAGGAGGAGTGGTAGTGGTCGAGTATTGCGTCGCACGCGCGGCGTTCAAAAGCAGCAAAAGCGATTTGCATCTCATTTGCTAGGAGGAGGCTATAGCGACAGCAAGGGCATTAAGATGGTAGCATATCTGTTCTGTGAGGCCCGTGCGATGGTTCTGGTGCTTAAAAGGAGAGATCAGCAGCAAGTCGCCACGAGCACAGGCGTCAAAATCTTCACCAGAGGGTTTAGACAGCGGTGTAAAGCCGTTGTCCACAATCTTTATCACCTTGTAGTGAGCAGCTTGGGCCGCTTTCATCACCATCTTTTCGCCAGGGCTTATGGCTGGCGATACTAGCACCACGCCGTGCCGTGCCAGCATCAGGAAATGCTCCACTCGCTCCTGAATTTGCTCTTCGCTCAATTTGCGTGAGCATTGCACAGCAGCTTTCAGAGGGTAGTCGAGCAAAAAGATGTTGCCTAGAGCTTCCACTTGATGTCCACCAGTCTCCACCATCTTTCTCACTTTAAAGAAATCGTTATTATCCCTCTTTATCCACAATCGGCGTGGGTTGTCAACTATATAGTCTATCATGCGGTCAAGTTGGTTTTCGCTTTTCAAGATGCGGTCATGGTATTCGCTCTCCCATAATGGCTGAGAAATATTCATCTCACGGGCAGCGAAACTGCACGCCTTCTTGAAGCTGTTAATGATGGTGCCAAGATGCACGCTAGTCTTCTCGGTTACAAAAAGGATGCCATGGAAATGATCAGGCATAAGCTGGCTTCTAAGCACTTTCACATGAGGATGATGCGATGGAATCTCGTGCCAATAGCGTTTCACGGCATCACCTAATGGAGATGCCTTAACCCATGCCACATGGCTCTCATCAGGACCGCAGAGCGTGCCCAGTAGGTTGCGTCGGTCAGCAACAACAATCGTTATCATGTAGATGCACCGCCCATAATAGTCATGGCCTGCCATGCGGCGAGTCATCGAGGGTTTCTTTTGGTATTTTCCAGCATTTCGCTGCCACCACTGTTGTCGTTGCACATTGCGATTGTCATCCATAAGTGCAAAAATAGCAGTTTTTTGCATTTTGAGCAAATGAAGAGAGCATTTTTAGTCTCTAGAAAGCGGCTTAAATAGAACGAGGCGCTTGCCTCGCAACACATTAACCACGTCATAGCCACGTAAAAATAGGAGAGAGTGGAGAGTAAATGGGTAGTGGTCAAGTATTGCGCCACAAGCGTGGCGTTCAAGAGCTGCACTGTGGAATAGGCAAGGTAGAGAAGAAAGGAGGAGGGGTAGTGGTCGAGTATTGCGTCGCAAGCGCGGCGTTCAAAAGCTGCACTATGGTATAGGCAAGGTAGAGAAGAAAGGAGGAGGGGTAGTGGTCAAGTATTGCGCCACAAGCTTGGCGTTCAAGAGCAGCACTGTGGTATAGGCAAGGTAGAGAAGAAATGAGGAAGGGTAGTGGTCAAGTATTGAGCCGCAAGCGCATGATTCAAGAGCAGCACGGGGTATCGTCAAGGTGGAAAAGAGAAAAATGATGAGGGGTAGTGGTCAAGTGTTGCGCCACAAGCGTGGCGTTCAAAAGCAGCACGGGGTATCGGCAATGTAGAGAAGAAAAGAAAAGTGAATGGGTAGCGGTCAAGTATTGCTCCGCAAGCGCGGTGTAAAAGATGCAGTCGAGTGGCAAGTTACGAGAGAAGAAGCTTGGTAGTGGTCAAGTGTTGCGTCACAAGCGTGGCGTTCAAAAGCTGCACTGTGGTATAGGCAAGGTAGAGAAGAGAAGAAAAGAAATGTGAATGTGTAGCGGTCAAGTATTGCTCCGCAAGCGCGGTGTAAAAGATGCAGTCGAGTGGCAAGTTGCGAGAGAAGAAGCCTGGTAGTGGTCAAGTGTTGCGTCACAAGCGTGGCGTTGAAAAGCTGCACTGTGGAATAGGCAAGGTAGAGAAGAAAGGAGGAGGGGTAGTGGTCGAGTATTGCGTCGCACGCGCGGCGTAAAAGTTGCAGTCGAGTGGCAAGTTGCGAGAGAAGAAGCCTGGTAGTGGTCAAGTATTGCGCCTCAAGTGTGGCGTTCAAGAGCAGCACGGGGGATCGTCATGGTAGAAAAGAGAAAAATGATGATGGGTAGTGGTCGAGTATTGCGTCGCACGCGCGGTGTAAAAGATGCAGTCGAGTGGCAAGTTGCGAGAGAAGAAGCTTGGTAGTGGTCAAGTATTGAGCCGCAAGCGCGGTGTAAAAGATGCAGTCGAGCGGTAAGTTGCGAGAGAAGAAGCCTGGTAGTGGTCAAGTATTGCGCCACAAGCGTGGCGTTCAAGAGCAGCACTGTGGTATCGTCAAGGTAGAAAAGAGAAGAAAGGAGGAGGGGTAGTGGTCAAGTATTGTGCCGCAAGCGCGGCGTTCAAGAGCAGCACTATGGTATCGGCAAGGAAGAGAAAAATGATGAGGGGTAGTGGTCAAGTATTGCGCCGCAAGCGCATGATTCAAGAGCAGCACTGTGGTATCGGCAATGTAGAGAAGAAATGAGGAAGGGTAGTGGTCAAGTATTGAGCCGCAAGCGCATGATTCAAGAGCAGCACGGGGTATCGTCGAGGTAGAAAAGAGAAAAATGATGAGGGGTAGTGGTCAAGTGTTGCGCCACAAGCGTGGCGTTCAAAAGCTGCACTGTGGTATAGGCAAGGTAGAGAAGAAAGGAGGAGGGGTAGTGGTCAAGTATTGCGCCGCACGCGCGGCGTAAAATTAGTGGCAAAGGCGCAAAAAAGATGCCCGCCACGCTTGTGCGGGCAGGCACCTTTTTATATTAGGGAGTTTTAAAATCTAAAACTAATTACTTCTTGAGCATCTTGCTGGTGGTACGAGAGCCGTCAGTGTACTCGGTAACCACGATGTTAACGCCCTGGAATGGAGTGTCACTCATGATACCTGCTACATTAACGTACTTAACGCTCTTAACCTCACCGTTACCAGTCTCAACTGTGTTGATGGCGGTGATAACACTGGTTACAGGATCGAGGTCCACAGGAAGGACTGTGATATTTTCATAGATTGGCGGCATTCCATCTTTTGTGGTGATAGGATTATTAGGTCCATATCCTTGCTTGCCAACACGATGTACTACTGCATGGAACTTATAAATTTTACCATTATCTTCCAGTCCAAGAGGATTGTCTTGATACACCCATCCTACTTGGAATGCGCCAGGAATGCCACTGGTTGAAGGAACTGTGAAGCATCTATATGCCTCGTTCCATTGAGCGTAGGTAATGTAACATACCTCCTGAACCTTAGGATTCATGAAGAAGTAGTTCTGAGTGCTGGTTTCAGCACCGTCACCATTCTCAATTCCGCCATGGATGTTGAGGTTGTCGGGCAGGAAGTTCGCTGGACAATAGACGTTCTCAATGTATGGAACTTCTGAGTAACCATCATCAGCAGGTGTCAAGGTTTCTATCATGTCCAAGTCCATCTTTAAGATGTAGTTCTCATCATCAACGAGTTTGCCTTTGATAGTGCCAGGCTTGATGAACTTGTCTTGAGCATCTTGTAGCATTTGGTCAATATTATTGGGTCCAGTAGGATTTGTAAACTGAAGTACTATCCAGTTGCTCTGGTCCCATTCGCCCTGCTGACCATTATGCACCTGGTGTTCCTCGTCCCAGTTGATAGCTTGGTTGCGCATAAAGTCGATTTGCTGCCCACTGTGAATTGTGGTTGGGTAGATTGATTGATTGCCCAGGTCCTTGCACCATAAGAGACTGTTGCCGCCTTTGGTATAGGCATAAACAGCTTGCAACTTGTCGGCAATAATATAATCTTTGTCTTTCACACCAGTCGCGCAAAGCTCGGCTAGAGTTACCTCAGGAATTGCTGGGTTTTCAACTTTCTTGTAGAGAGCAATTGGCTGCTGGCTTGCATAAGAACTTGACTTGAAGTAGCGGAAACGAGTGTCGCTAGTGTTGTAACGCAAATGTGATGTGTTGCTGATGATGTCAGCATTGCCATTCTCATCGAATGAAATACTATTATATATAACATCATCGCTGCTTGTCATGGTATTTGAACCGCTTGTGCCACCAATATATTTGTCGCTTGCGCTCTTAATACTATAACCATTATCTGAACTTGTTATAGTAAATATTGCGGCATCAACTTCAGTACTAGAAGCGATGGTGAAATTATTAATTGCAACTACCTCACTTATAGAATTGGGTTTCGTGTCAAGATTTGTCAGGCTGCCATCAAAGACAATACCATTTTCGATTGGAGTTCCCTCCATTTCATAAACAATGAGGTATTCACCATCGGTGAGGTCAGCTGCATTAGTAACCTTTACATAATCGCCGTCGCCTGAAGGTTGTCCGCCTGATGTGATTGTGTAAGTGGCATTTACAACAGAGCTCTTGATGCCATTTCTTACAACCATAGCGTAAATGGTGTGAGAATCTTCTCCACTGACATTTACAGGGTTCTCATAGAGGGTGCCGTTGGTTGACATTTGAGCAGCTGTTGGAGCGCTTGCTGGGTCTAACATGTAGTAGATTTCAGCATCATCATACTCGCTGCTGATAGTTACATTGAATGCATCATTGTGAACAGTGCCAGATGCTGGATTGAATGTTGGTGGATTAGGATTGGTGAATAGGTAATAAGATGTTGCAATCTCACTGTCGTCCAGACCATCCTTAACAGCGATAGCCTTAACGGTCACGTTACCGCCAGTGCTTGTCAAGTCGAATGGCTCGCTATACTGATTTGAACTGGTGGTTGGAGTAGTGCCATCGGTAGTGTAATAGATGGTGGCTCCACTGGTAGCACAGTTGATAGTGATCTCTTGCTTGCCTCCATATACTGTATATGGATTTGAAGAATCAGATGAACCAGGATTGATAGATGGAGTAGCTACCTGGTCACTTGGAGGAGTTACAGAAGCACCCTTCTTGAACAGGAAAACGGGTTGCTGGCTACCTGCACTTCCATAACAAGCAAAAAGTTTATTGCTAGCGTTATGTCTTAGGTATTTATTTGTGCTAGTGCCTTGGAAAGTAATAGCTGCAGACTTAGCATCAGCATCAATTACGATTGTGGCTTTAGCGTTGTTGTCCTCATCTATTTCAGCTTCAGTTTTTAATTGGTTGTTATCACCTGAACCTGATGCATAAAGATAGCCATTGCCTACATTGAAATACCAAGCGTCTGTTTGACCTTCAAGGGTGATAACCTGAACAGGGTTTCCTGCCGCATCAAGTTGACCATTGATAATAATTTGTTTGTCAGAGTTGATAACTATAGGATCTGCTGTCTGTCCGCGGTTATTGTTTCTTTGTCCAGCCATTGCGTAAGCAGCTCCTTGTGTAGGCAAGCCTTTACTCATAATAACATACTGAGCACCAGCAACAAGGTCATCTGCGCTTTCAACAAGAGTATAGGTGTCACCTGTAACAGCGGTAATGACGAGAGTCGTAAGGTCGTTGTTGGCAGTGAACTGATAAGTTCCAGCAATTCCCATCTTGTAGTCGCCATTCTGTTCATTGTTGTTTTCAGTTGTCATTGGGATATCGGTTCCCAGATGTTCTGTGCCAACTGTCCATAATATACCAATATACTGACCGAACTCATCCATGAATCCGAACTTGTTGTCAACAGCAACAGTTTGGGTTGTGGTCCAACCATTTGCAGAAGCAGTCATCGGAACCTCTGTCCAATTGTTTGTGAAGTCACCCTTGATGGCAAGTGATGCTGTCCTGTTGACATTGAGATTAGTTGGGGTGTTATTATCCAATGTAAACGAGAAACTGGTGACACCTGCACTTTGAATTGTGTAATTCTGGCTTCCATTCATCGGAAGGTTAGTGTGGTGTCTGTGATGAATGTTATAAACAACATCACCTGTGCCACCATACCATGTGGTTCCATTCTGAACCTTTATAATCTTGAATGTAGTGTTGGCGTCAGGGAAGTTTACATTATTGAGGAAATAAGTACCATTGCTTTCTTCAAACTTGTAGTCGTCACTTGCTTGCCAGGTATTGAACGAACCAACAAGATAGTATGTTGGTGCTGAAGCATCAACATTCTTAACCTTGAAATTCTTGATTTCCCAAGTTCCTGCACGGCTTGTGGTTGATGTGTAAACGAAAGCTATCTGAATAGTTTCTCCAGCATAATCTGCTAATGAGGTTGTGTTGTCAACAAAATCCCAACTTGCTCCATCAGGCCAAGTGTTAACATTCAAATCAGACCAAGTGGCATCACCTTGCTTCTTTACCTTTACTGCCACATCTGACTGCATATTGGCAGTGCCATTGAAATAGTTTCCAGCATGAGAGAATGAGAGCTCTGGATTAGTAGCGCCAGTTAAGTCGATATAAGGTGAAATTAACCAACCTTCAGCGGCAGTGGCTCCGCCGCTATATCCAGAAGCTTTGGCGTAACCAGAATTTTTTGTCCAAATGTTTGTTCCAGTGACATCTTTTTTGTAGAAATCGCCAAAGGTTCCAGCAAATGCTTCCTCATATGGAATGGGCACAGTGTTTGGGAATGTGTAAGTAGCACTTGCAACAGCACTGTTAGTCATGCCACTCTTAACAGCTATAGCCTTAATAGTGGTAGTTGTACTTACAGCTATTGGACTGCTGTAAACGCTAGAACTTGTTGTTGGATCGTTTCCATCAGTAGTGTAATAGATAGTTGCACCATCAGTAGTAGTGCTGATAGTCACATTCTGCGGTTCATCATAATTGCCTTCAGCAGGTGAGAATGTGGGAGCATTTACAACGCTTGCTTCATTCTTGTAGAAATTTGCTGCTATAAATTGCAAATATGTATTGGAGCCTGAAGTGTTAGTAACCATGAAGTTGAGTTTGTAGTATGCTCCGCTTGGCCACTCTCCTTCTGCTGGTGTGAATTCAATGGTGCTATTAGCGTTAGCAGTTTTGCTCTGCGTTTGAATTTTGTTGTTAAAATTAGCATCACTAGCAACAATTAGTTGAACATGTACAAGAGTTATTCCGATTGTTCCTAATTGCACAGTTACTTTTGAAATGGCATTACCCATTTGTGTGGTTGAGTAAATAGGTCGGTCTACTTGACTAATTTTATTGCCACCTATACGCCATGGGTTTATTGTGGTATTTCCCGTGACTTTCCAAGACATGTCATTTTGAGTAATGTCTGATTCTGTAGCATACCCATTAGTGCCACCAGTAATGGTGCCGTCTAATTTATAATACACTGTCTCTGCTGCCCAACCTGTTGTGAAAAACAGCGTGAGCAGCGTTAAAAATGTTAGTAATTTTTTCATACGCATGAAAATTTTAAAAAATGAAATGATTAATTATTGTTTAACTCAAAATTTCTTGTTGTAGATATAAAAACAAAAAATTCCTTGTGTGCAGAAATCTGTACACAGGAATTTAAGTTTGGTTTTACCTTTTGAATGCATTTGCCTCAAAAATTTTGTGCAAAGGTAAATACTTTTTTTATTAAACAGTCAAGAAATTAGGGGAATTTTTGGCTGTGAAAGTTTAAAAGTTATTAACAAGGTTAATTTAATGCATAATGCATTTTTAGGGAGGAGGTGAGAGTTAATAGGGAAGAGTGAGAGGGAAGTAGGGCGCGGGGAGTGGTGAGTGAGGAGTGAGGAGAGTTAAGAGGTGAAATTCGCGATTCGTCCGACTCTGTCCGACTCTGTCCGACTCTGTCCGACTCTGTCCGACTTTGTCAGACCCTGTCCGACTCTGTCCGACTCTGTCCGACTTTGTCAGACCCTGTCCGACCCAGTCCGACTCTGTCCGACCAAGTCCGACTAAATGGAAGTGCTGATTGTTACAGGCGGAAGGCGATGGGGAGGACGCAACGGACGTTGACCTTGTTATTTTGAATCTTGCCAACACTCCAGCGTGGCATGCGACTGATCACGCGCATCGCCTCACGGTCGAGGGTCTCGTCGCCCGAGCTGCGTATCACCTGGATGTTGAAAAGTTTGCCGTCGGTTCCCACCACGAAACTGCATAACACGCGTCCCTGAATGTGAAGTCGGTAAGCGTTGTAGGGATATTCGCGAGTCTCGTTAATGAAGTTGATCATGCTGCGTTCACCTCCCGGGAACTGGGGCCTGATGTCGACGCTCTCATACTCATACACTACCATGTTGTATCCGCTCTTGTTGGGCGACAACGGATTGACAGTCGTTACATCACGCAACTGGGCATTGCCAGCCAGCGTTGCTGCCAGAGCTATGAGTAATGATAATATTGAGCGCTTAAACTTCATAATATTGTGGTCAATATTAAATTGTATAATTGGTTCCCAAGTTAACTTTGGGAACAGTTTTCACGTGGGTTGAACCCAAATCGGTCATTAGGCCGACGAATGTTTGTTTTTTTAGGTCTATTTATGCCATAACAGCTTTATTTTTGCATTTTGTTGCAGATTTTGTTTCACCATAGCCCGCTATGCCTTCAACAACATCTTTACAACCTGCTAAAAATAAATTCTGTTCTAACATAAATCCTAAAGACCGATTCGGGTTGAACTATTTTCATTGCAAATATAATTGTCATTTCCTAAATATCAACAACTAATGCAACCGTTTTTGGTAATGATTAATAAGGTTTTGGTTTTTTTTACAAAAAACGCCTATTCCATAGCTTCTTGTAAAAAAAATTAAACATTTAAATGTTAATGACAACCCCTTTAATACTATATTTCACTTTTTATCGTTATAAATTAATGACTATGAAATTATCGACTAAAATCATATTATCTATATTTGCTGGTGTGGTTGTTGCTCTTGCTGCAGTGGCGCAGGACGGAACAACAGCCTATCAATTCCTTAATGTGCCAGTGTCGTCGCACGCCTACGCATTAGGTGGCCACAACATCTCGGTAATCGACGACGACATCAACCTCGTGGAGCAGAACCCTGCACTGCTGGGCAAGGAGTTTGACCACCAAGTGGGACTGAACTATATGCGCTACATTGGCGGCACCAATTTCATGGGAGCGCGCTATGGCCAGGGCATTGGCGAGCACGGAGCCTTTGGTGTTGGGGTCCAGTATTACGGCTACGGGAAAATAGATGCCACCGATGTGAGTGGCGCAATAGTCGGCTCTTTCAATGCAAGCGACATGGCATTCACGCTTACCTACTCACACGACATCAGCGAACACCTGCGAGGCGGTATCAACCTCAAATACATCCACTCAAGCTATGAGACCTACTCGGCAGGAGCAATCGCTGCCGACCTTGGTATTAACTATTACAACCCCGACAATGAGCTCTCGCTTTCGCTTGTAGCTAAAAACTTGGGAGGTCAAGTAAAGAAATTCAACGACAAGACAGCTAAAGTGCCCTGGGATATCCAGATTGGTTTCACTAAGGGACTTGGTTCTGCACCGTTCCGTCTGTCGGTGACAGCCTATAATCTCACAAAGTGGAAATTACCATACTATGAGCCTGCCGACAAGAACAACACTTCGAGCGACCTTGTGAAGAAGGATAAGTTTGCAAGCAATCTGTTCCGTCACCTCGTCTTCGGTCTGGAATATTTGCCCACAAGCAATGTTTACATTGCAGCAGGTTATAACTACAAGACGCGCACCGACATGAGCTCTTATAAGCGCAACTTCCTCTCGGGATTCTCGATAGGTGGAGGAATGAAGGTCAAGGCATTCGGTTTCGGCGTTGCTTTTGCACAACCGCACACGGGCGCCACCACGTTCATGTTCAACCTCACCACATCGATTGGTGAGCTCATGCGATAAACATCAAAATTCTGTAGTCAATTGTGAGAAGTCAGTTTCTTATTCAAGATTCTGGCTTTTATCTTGCGATAGCAATAAATCCACAACAATGGTATTGCAGTTCCCACTATGGTGTAAAGTATCCAGAACAGGTCGGTCTGGCTGTTGTGGTGCACAACCATGTGGCATCCTATCTGGCCCCAATCTAAGCCATAATACATTATCTTTAGAACTGAAACTAGCTTAAACGAGATAATGTGGAACACGAACACATAGATTGTGTTGTCGCCACAATACACGAGCATGCGCTTGAACCAGTTGTCGTGCTTGTCGATCCACGACGCGATGGAATGAACCATTAAGAAACCAATGCAGCCAGTGAGTGGAATGGTCGCAAGGTCCTTGAGTTCCACCTTGAGATTCATGCCATGGAAATGCAGGAAGCACCCGCTCACCAGTAAGCCGGCATAGAGCAATGTGAGAGCCCAATGTTCTTTGATGCGATGCTCATGCCGGCGGTATAACGCGCCTAGAGCAAAGAACATCACACCCCATGTGTCACGAATTCCTCCCTGCACAATGGTGACAATCTTTAGGTTATTGCTCACCTTGAAGCAGGCAAAGCCAAGTGCCAACAAGGCAATGACTATGAGAGTGCCGTCATCATTCAGCCACTTGTGCCGGTTGTGCAGCAGTTTGTAAAGGATAATGAACACTATGCTCGACACCAGCAATGCCCTGAAGAACCAGAATGCACCAGCAAGAAATTCATCATAACCACCCATTGAGAACACGATGTGCACAAGTCGCTGGTAGAAGTCGTGAAGCGAATAGGGATGAGTGACACCGTTATTCCAGTTTCCGTATTGCTCGTTGAGGATGCCTATCTTGAACATTAGGTTGTGCAGTACCAGAAACAGCAGGCTCCATTTCAAAAATGGCACATATAGCCCCTTGAAACGCTTCTTGCAAAAGAGCCACGGGTCCTGCTCATACTTCTTGTTGAAAAAGTAGCCTGCAGCAATGAAGAACAGCGGCATGTGAAACAGGTAGATGAAATTGATGATAAGCCAGTGGCACTCGGTGTGGCCAGCGCACATCAAGATAATGGCTATTCCCTTGCAAATCGACAGATTGGTGTTTCGCGTCATCGTAATATTTTTTCCCTAGCATGAAAATCTAGAAGTTCTAGATTGCTCTAGAACTCCTAGAAAATATGAGTGAAATGGTGATTAATGCAGTTTGAAACTCACGGGTAGAGTATAGAGTACGCGCACCGCTGCGTGGTCCTCGTTATAGCCCGGGACAAAACGTTTCATTTGTTTCACAACTCTCACAGCCTCGGCGTCAAGTGCCTTGTCAACACTTCGCAGCACTTTGACATTGCTGATTGAGCCATCCTTTTCGACCACAAACTGAAGCACCACAGTGCCTTGAACGCCTTTCTTCTCGGCACTACTAGGATAGTTGATGTTGTCGCTCAGGAATTTAATGAGTCCCTCAGTGCCACCAGGATATTCGGGTGGATACTTCGACATCTCAAAAATTTGGTCTTCTACGTAAGTTCCTTGCACGTAATCATAGTTGGTGGGAGCAGGCTCCACAACTTTTGCTTTGGCAGCGCGCCTGGTGGTTTTGCGCTTCTTGACTTTGGCATCAGCATTAAGTCCTGCAAAACCTACTGCAATTGCAAGCAATACTATTAAAAATCTAAATGTTTTCATATCTAAAGATTATAATGGGTATTGTGATTTAATATACTTCGTCATCGTCGGCTTTTTTGATTTCCTTCTCGGTTATCTTGGTGTGGTCCATCTTGTACCACACATAGGCAATATATGCCACCACGAAGGGAACTAGCAGCGAAACGTAGCTCATCACGCGAAGCGTGAACTCGCTCGAAGAACTGTTGGCTATAGTGAGTGAACTCTGAACATCAAGCAGCGATGGATAGTAAGCGGTGTGGTTGTAACCAAGCACCCAGAAAAGGCTCATCACCACGAGCACAGTGCCTATGCCAGCCCACCAAATGCCACATTTCCACTCCTTCTTCATCAGCGACTTGCCAATGCCGAAGAGCACCATCACCACGCCAAAGAGCAATGCACCAAGGGCCCACCACAGACGCAGGTAGTTATCGAGGTACTTATAAGGTTTCCACATAGCGCTGCCACCAGCATCAATTTCAACACCTGCCGATGTGAGTATCACTCCACAGGTGATAAGGAAAAGGACAACAAAGATGACAGCATTGATGAGCAGTTGCTTGTGCTGTGACTTCTGCACCTCGTTGTCATTTATATTGTTGATAAAGTAGAGCGAAGCAAGGGTGCGCGCAAGGAAGAACACCATAAAACCAAAGAGCAGGTTCTTCCCCGATGTGATTGCCTCTAAGCCGTGCTGTGGTCCCCACTGCGATATGATGGCGGCGTCGAGCAACTTGCCTTTCTCAACCGTGAACTCTGCACCGAAGAACATGCCTGCGACAGCAACGCCCAGCAGCACAGGACCCACAATGCCGTTAATTAATAATAATGTGTCATAGAATCGAGTGCCGTACACATTGCCGTGTTTTGTGCGATACTCATAGGCAATAGCTTGAATCACAAAGCTGAACAGGATGAGAATCCACAGCCAGTAGGCACCGCCAAAACTAGTGCTGTAGAACAATGGGAATGAGGCAAAGAACGCTCCACCAAAGGTCACGAGAGTGGTGTAGGTGAGTTCCCACTTGCGTCCCAGCGAGTTGATGAGCAACGGGCGCTTGTTGCGCTTAGTAGAAATTAGCATCGACTGTCCGCCTTGCACAAAGAGCAGGAACACCAGCAGTGCTCCGAGCACCGACATTATTAGCCACCAGTAGTTTTGCAAAAATTCGTGTGTCATAATTGTGTCCTCCTCTTATTTTTTGGTTTCTACTTTGTCGAGATTAGTTTTTGACTTCTTCGAAATTTGCTTGCAGATGATGCTCACATCAGCAATGAGCAATGCGGTGAACACAACAGCAAAAATCCAGAAGGTAACTTGAACATAGCCAGCGCTAAGATCACTGATTGCAATCTTGTTGGGCATCAAGTCCTGAATGGTCCATGGTTGGCGTCCTACCTCGGCAACTACCCATCCGCTCATCGAACATAGATAAGCAAGAGGTATTGTAATGATGGCGAGCCAGTAGCCAAACTTTTGCAGTTTCTTCTTGCCTGGAACCCACTTGGGCTTGTAGAGCAAGAGTAGCACTACGATGAAGAATAGTACCAGATAACCGCCTATAGTTACCATGAAGTGGAACGAGTAGAATGTTAACGGAACGTTAGGCACCGATTCCTCAGGCTCTTCAAGATAGGTGTAGCCCAAATACTTGAAGTTGTCATCTATTTCTTTGCGGAACTGCTTCATGGTTACGCTGTCGTTGGCTTTCATTGCGTCGTTAAAGCCAGCTAGTGCGTGTTGAGCGATTTTTCCGCGCTCTCGACGGTCCTCAAACGATAACGGCTTGGCAGCAAACGTGGTGGTGTCACGCGTCTTGCCATTTATAATATCTTCGATGCCGGGGACAAATGCGTTGAAATCGTGCGTGGCGAGGAAAGCGAGGCCATGAGGTATTGAGATGTCGAAGAGGAATGGATTTTCGCCATTTCCTATCTCTTTTGCTGGGTTAAGAATACCAAACGCAACTATTGATTGACCTGGCGCGCCCTCGTAGAGACCTTCCATGGCGGCGAGCTTCATGGGCTGATGCTTGGCAACTGTCACCGCCGAAGTGTCACCACTGATGCTGGTGAGCACAATGCCAATGAGACCTACCCAACCACCAACTTTGAGACTGCGAATGCAGTGGTCGTGGTTGCGGCCTTTGAGCAGCATCCAACCGCACACGCCAACCACAAAGGCTCCACTCAGCGCCCAAGCGCTTGTCACTGTGTGGAACACCTTGCTCATGGCCATTGGCGACAGGGCCACGGCCCAGAAATCGGTCATCTCGTTGCGCATGGTCTCAGGGTTGAAGGTCATTCCTGTGGGATATTGCATCCAGGCGTTAGCAACAAGAATCCACAGTGCCGAGATGCTGGCGCCCAGTGCGGTGAGCCATGTGGCTGCGAGATGGAACTTGGGCGAAACCTTCTTCCATCCGAAAAACATCACGGCGATGAACGTCGACTCCATAAAGAACGCGAGGATGCCCTCGATAGCCAGTGGAGCGCCAAAGATGTCGCCCACAAACCAGCTATAGTTCGACCAGTTAGTGCCGAACTCAAACTCAAGGATAATGCCCGTGGCAACACCAATGGCGAAGTTCACGCCAAAGAGTGTCATCCAAAACTTGGTGGTGGCGAGCCATTTTTCATCGCGGGTGCGATAATAGATGGTCTCCATCACACCGATAATTATTCCCAGTCCTAACGTCAACGGCACAAACAGCCAGTGATAGCAGGCTGTGAGCGCAAACTGCGCCCTCGACCAGTCGACTACGTTCATTAACAAATCACTCATAGTTATTAGTTGTTAGTTATAAGTTTTCATTGTTGGTTGCTCAATTACCCACTATCGCTTGTCGATGAGTTGCTCGCGCACATATTGCGCTTTGCCGTCATCGCTATCGCTCTTGCTTGCAAGAAAGTTGGGGAAGAACAATATTTTGATTACCACAAAGAAAATGAATAGCTTAATGGCAATGATAAGCCACAGGGTCTTGCCCACCGTCATCGAGCGGAAACCGTCGACATAGAGGTCGACTGCACGAGCCCAAAAGCCTTTTTTCTCTGCCATATGTATAGTTTCTTTTAATGATTTTCGCAAATATACAAAAAGTTACCCAAAGGTAATTGCCAAAAGGTAACTTTTTTTGCTTTTTCTCAAAAAATCAGTAATCGTTTTCGAAGATTTAGTAACGAACTCTCTCCTCGTAACTCTCACCTTAAACTTACTTCGAGAGTCGTGCTATTGTCTCGAGTAGGTTGCGATCGATGGCCTTCTCGTACTTAATGGCTTTGCTGAAAGGAACATACACCATTTGCTCATCATCATCGCCTATCATCACGTTGCGTTGGCCCTCGACAAGAGCTTCGATAGCGGTAGCACCCATGCGCGATGCCAAGATGCGGTCTTGCGCTGTGGGTGAGCCACCACGCTGCAAGTGTCCGAGGATGGTGACACGCACATCATATTTAGGATACTCTTTGCGCACGCGCTCAGCAAGTTGCATAGCTCCCCCAGTAACGGGATTCTCGGCGACAAGCACTATCGACGACTTCTTGGTGGTGCGGAAACCGTGCTCAATTAGTTTAGCTAGCTGGTCTCCCTCTATAGCAAGTTCGGGGATAATTACTGCCTCGGCACCACCAGCGATTGCGCCATAAAGTGCTAGGAAACTTGCTTCACGTCCCATCACCTCGATGAAGAACAGGCGCTCATGGCTGTTGGCGGTGTCGCGAATGCGGTCAACACACCACATGATGGTGTTGAGGGCTGTATCATAACCAATGGTGTGGTCGGTGCCATATAGGTCGTTGTCAATAGTGCCAGGGATACCCACTATAGGCACGTCAAACTCACTGGCAAACACCTTAGCACCTGTGAGAGTGCCATCACCACCAATTACCACAAGTGCATCAATACCATGCTTGCACATGTTGTCATAGGCCTTTTGGCGACCCTCAGGAGTCATGAATTCCTTGCAACGCGCAGTGCGCAGGATTGTGCCGCCACGATGGATGATATTTGAAACATCCTCGGCATGGAAGTCCACGATCTCATCCTCTACTAGACCACGAAATCCGCGGTAGATGCCTTTCACGTTAAAGTTGTTGAAGATAGCGGCGCGTGTCACCGCTCTGATTGCGGCATTCATGCCGGGAGCATCGCCACCCGATGTCAACACACCAATAGTCTTAATCTTTGCCATTTCGTTATATATTTTGTTTTTATTTTAGTCTATTTATGCATTGCCAACATAGATAGAGCAAGTTCCTAATGTTAAGCGTTTTACTTTACAGTTTGTGAAGCCTGCTTCGCGCATGATGGCAAGCATGTCGTCGCCTTGGGGAACTGCGGCTATGCTCTGTGGCAGATAGCGATAGGCACTGCGATCGCCCGACTTGAGACTTCCCATCCACGGGATGATGTGGAGGGTGTAGAGGTCGTAAAACCAGCGAACCACTCGGTTGCGAGGTGTTGAGAGTTCAACCACACAAAGTATTCCGCCAGGTTCAAGCACGCGGTGCATCTCCTTGTAACCTTGAAGCAGGTGTTCAAAGTTACGCACACCGAATGCAACCGTAACGGCATCGAAGCTGCCGTCCTCAAAGGGGAGTGCCAAGCAGTCGCCTTGCTGTACGGTAATAGCATCGCTGAGACCACGTCGAGCAATCTTCTCCCGTGCCACATCGAGCATTCCTTGCGACAGGTCGATGCCTACCACTTGCTGGGGCTGCAGCTTGCGGTAAAGGTCGATAACGAAGTCGCCGGTGCCGGTCGCCACGTCTAGGATGTGCTGTGGGTGAGTCTTGCCCACCATGCGCACCGCCACGCGTCGCCACCAACGGTCGATTCCCAGTGTCATGGCGCGGTTCATGAAGTCATAGGCGGGGGCGATGCTGTCGAACATCTCCTCCACCTGCTTGGCTTTTCCGCCCTCGCCATTATATGGTTTTATCTCCTCAACCTTCATTCTTTCAAAAAATAATCTCAGGTTCCTAGAATTTCTAACAATTCTATATTATCTGGACATATTAGTTTTATCAAATTCCTCATCAAGCCCTGCTTTGAGCAGTGCATCATGTTTCTCATAAGCTTCAACTATGCGCTGAACGAGCTGGTGACGCACGATGTCTTTCTTGCCAAACTCTACCTTGCCGATACCCTTTACGCCGTTTAGAACTTTAAGCGCCTGGATTAGACCCGAACTCGTAGTGCGTGGCAGGTCAATCTGCGTGGTGTCGCCAGTAACCACCATCTTCGAGCCCATGCCAAGACGCGTGAGGAACATCTTAATTTGGTGAGTAGTGGTGTTTTGGGCCTCATCGAGCACTACTATGGCATCATTCAAGGTGCGGCCGCGCATAAAGGCAAGCGGAGCAATCTGGATGACGTTAGTGTCCATATATTCCTTGAGTTTGGCGCCGGGAATCATGTCCTCAAGGGCGTCGTAGAGGGGCTGCAGATAAGGATCAATCTTGTCGCGCATGTCGCCTGGCAAGAAACCAAGTTTCTCGCCCGCCTCCACTGCTGGACGAGAAAGGATGATTTTGCGCACTTCGCGATTTTTGAGCGCCCTTACTGCTAGTGCCACAGCGAGATAGGTCTTGCCGGTGCCAGCGGGTCCCAGTGCAAAGGTAAGGTCATTCTCGTTGAACGTTTTCACGAGTAGCTGTTGGTTAGGGGTTCTACCTTTGATAGGCTTACCGTTCACGCCGTAGATTATCACGTCGTCCATCTTCAGTTCCTTAGGTGGCAGACCTTTGATGGTGTCGAGGATAACATCCTCGGGCAGTGTGTTGTAGGTGGCGCAGTACTCCTCAAGCCGTTTGATGTCGGACTCAAACTTCTGTGTTTCATGTTCGTCGCCAATGACGGTAATCACCGAGCCGCGCGCCGCCATTCTGAGCTTGGGAAACAAGTTCCGGATTAGTTGGATGTTGCTGTTGTTCACCCCGTAAAACACCACGGGGTCTACGTTGTCGATAATGATGTGTCGTTCAATCACCTAGTTTGTAATTAAGTTTGTCGTTAGTAGTTAATCGTTGGTCGTGGATTGAAGTATTGAGAGCCACTCATGGGTACTCCCAGCTGGGCTTTCAACCACGACCACAAAGTTACACATTATTTCTTTTCAAACAACAAAAACTCTCAAAAAACAATCTCCATCATTTGTGGCAAATTAAAATGTTACAAATGAAGTTAGTCACTTAGGCTAACACATACTAGAAATATATAGTTAAATTGTTTATGATTGGGGTTATAATGCAATAATTGGGATTTTTTTTGGTAGTCTAAAAAAATGCTATTATCTTTGCACCGCACTTTTGTGAGGCTCAAAATATGTCTACAAATGCCAGCTGCTCGGATGGTGGAATCGGTAGACACGAGGGACTTAAAATCCCTTGGCCATTGCGGCTGTGTGGGTTCAAGTCCCACTCCGAGTACTTAGCAGGGGACTTCTAATTCAAGAAGTCCCCTGCTTTTTTTAATAGCAAGAAAAACATAATTCACTATAAAAGTTGTTGACAATGAAAACAAAACCAGATTTAAAATTATCAACTCTGATTAATATCAGTTTTGGCTTCTTTGGTGTTCAGATTGCCTATGCATTGCAGAGCGCGAACATCAGCCGCATCTTTGCTACATTGGGAGCCGATCCCCACAATTTGAGCTATTTCTGGATTCTGCCTCCATTGATGGGTATGGTAGTTCAACCATTGGTGGGCTACTTCAGCGATAAGACTTGGACCCGCTTGGGCCGTCGTATTCCTTACTTGCTGTTTGGTGCAGCTGTTGCCGTATTGGTAATGTGCATGCTCCCCAACTCTGGTAGTTTTGGTCTTACAGTTGCTGCTGCCATGACATTCGGCTTGATATCGTTGATGTTCCTCGACACAAGCATTAACATGGCAATGCAGCCTTTCAAGATGATGGTTGGCGATATGGTGAACGAGAAGCAGAAGACTCAGGCTTTCAGTATCCAGAGCTTCTTGTGCAATGCTGGTTCACTTGTGGGCTATCTGTTGCCAATCATGTTCACTTATATTGGCATCAAGAACATCGCTCCAACTGGCGAAGTTCCTGATTCGGTGAAATGGGCATTCTATGTGGGTGCTGCGATTCTTATCGCTTGTGTGCTGTACACAATTCTCAAGGTTAAGGAGTATACTCCTCAGCAAATGGCTGAGTTCCGCGAGGCTACTAAAGAAGAGGATAAGAATATTGCCGCCGAAACTGGTAAGAGCACAAGCAACTATGGCTTGAAGGTGTTCTTCCAAGTAGGTGTTGTTCAATTCTTCTGCTGGGCAGCGTTCATGTATATGTGGACCTACACCAACGGTACTATTGCCGATACTGTTTGGAACACTCACGACACTGCAAGCGCTGGATATCAGGCTGCTGGCAACTGGGTTGGAGTGCTCTTTGCTATTCAAGCTGTGGGCAGTATGGTTTGGGCTCTTGCTCTTCCCAAATTTAAGAACAATAAGGTTGCTTATGCTTTGAGTCTGGTAATTGGTGGAATTGGATTTGTTATGGCTCCCTATTGCACTAACCAGTACTTGCTGTTTGTGCCTTACTTCTTGATTGGTGCTGCATGGGCTGCAATGCTTGCGATGCCATTCACCCTGGTTACCAATGCCTTTGAGGGCAATCCTCGCATGGGAACCTACTTGGGCTTGTTCAATTGCACCATCTGTGTGCCACAGATTGTAGCTGCTGCTCTTGGTGGCGTAACACTCAAGGCTGTGAACAGTGTTCAGGGCAACATGCTCATTCTTGCAGGTGTGTTCTTGTGTATTGGCGCTGTGTGCGTGTTCTTCATCAGCGAGAAGCGTAAAGCCGTTAAGAATGCATGATGCATAATTGACAATGCATAATGAGCACTCACTGCTTGCAGTGGGTGCTTCTTTTTTTATATACGTTCTTTTTTTTGTGAATTTGATAGTGTTAATTTTTTAGATATTTTTGTGGAGGAGTGAAAAAATGTGTATATTTGGAAGATTTTTAGTAATATGGCTAAGAATGTAGAAGATAAAACGCATTAACACAAAATCATAAGTAAAAATGAAGAAAAAATTATTACTCTTAGCAGCCGTCATGTTTCCCTTCTTGAGCGAAGCTCAGGGATGGCCCGACAATTATGGTGGCGTTATGATGCAGGCGTTCTGGTGGAACTCCTTCAGCGACACTCGCTGGACCAAACTTACCAAAGATGCCGAGGAGATTTCGCAGTATTTCAACCTCATTTGGATTCCACAGAGTGGTTGGACCGGCAGCAACGGTTCGATGGGATATGACGTGAAGTACTACTTTGATCAGCACAGTGCTTTTGGTAGTGAGGCTGAGCTTCGCCAACTCATCAGCACTTATAAGGACTTAGGTACAGGTGTGATTGCCGATGTTGTTGTCAACCACCGAGGCAACCTGAGCACTTGGACCGATTTCCCTGTTGAGACCTACAATGGTGTGACCTACACTATGACGGCATCAGACATTTGCAAGAATGACGATGGAGGCGAGACAGCTAACCACTTGGCACCAGGTGAGTCACTTAGCGCCAACAACGACGAGGGTGAAGACTGGGGAGGCATGCGCGACCTTGATCACAAGAGCGAGAACGTGCGCAACGTGATTAAGGCCTATGTTAGCTTCCTTGCCAACGATTTGGGTTACACAGGCTTCCGTTACGACATGACTCGAGGTTTCTGGGCAAATCGTGTTGCCGAGTATAACGCTACAGCTGGCGTTCAGTTCTCGGTAGGTGAGAACTGGAGCAGCCAGAACGAAATCCAGACTTGGATTGACAACTGCAAGTGGAACGGTGTGAACATGAGCGCATCGTTCGACTTCCCATTCCGTTACACTGTGCGCGACGTGGTGCGTGGCAACAATGATGCCGGTACCAAGAAGACATGGAAAGACCTCACAATTGGCGGTCTGATGTCGACAACTAATTTCAAGCGCTATGCAGTGACCTTTGTTGAGAACCACGATACTCAGTATCGCGACGAGAACAATCAGAACGATCCATTGCGTGCCGACACGCTGGCGGCCAATGCCTATCTGCTCACCATGCCTGGCACTCCTTGCGTGTTCTTGCCTCACTGGAAAGCCTACAAGCAGGAAATCAAGAACATGATTGATGTGCGCAAGACTGTGGGCGTGACCAATACAAGCACAGCCCAGAAATACCCACTTTCGAAGAGTTACGAAATGTCGGGATTCAAATCAAGCGGTGCTAATGGCAAGTCTATGTATTGCATCGTAGGTAAGAATAAGTACCTTAAAGACAATGTGATTGCCCAGTACTATGCAACTATCCTTGATGAAGGTGTTGAGGTTACTAAGGGCTGGGGCTACCGCCTATATATGTCTAAGAACTGCGAAACCGCATGGGTCGACAAGGCTTCGGGCAAATATATGGCAGCATTTGACGCGAAGCTCACTGCCGTGACCGCCACTAGTGGCGCGCAGCTTGTTTACACACTCGATGGTAGCGAGCCAACCGCCAACAGCCCTAAGGTCGCCAGTGGCAGCACAGTTCACATTAGCGAGCCTTGCACGCTGAAGGTGGGTTTGCTCAAGGGCAGCTCGGTAAGCGGCGTCATTACTCGTGAGTATAACTTTGCCGGTCAGGGTAACTCTTATTTCATCAACGTGTATGTCAACGTTGAGGAGGTAAATTGGAACCCCGTTCGTTTCTATACTTGGGATCAGGACAACGTTCAGCACAATGGTAATTGGCCAGGTGAGGTTGTGAGCGAGACCACAGTGATCGACGGTAAGACCTGGTATGTGAAGCGCTATGAGATTGAGAACGAAGACTGCTACATGAACTTTGTGTTCAACACTGGAGCTAGCGGTTCGCCTCAAACCGAAGACGTGATGTATGCCAACACCGACAAGTACTATGTAATCCAAAGTCCTCCTGGTGGTTGCGACGTGAATGGTGATGGCGCGATTAACTCAGCAGATGTAACAGCTTTGTATAGCTGGCTTCTTGATTCTGACGACAGCTCGATGGTTAACGGTGACGTGAATGGTGATGGCGCGATTAACTCGGGCGACGTTACAGCAGTATATGATTACCTGCTTAATGGAATTAGTCCAAGTGGCTCAGGAAGTGGTAAGTATATAGTGACCGAGTATACCCCTAGTGGAGCACAATAAGATGATAAAGAAAATGATAATTGCAGCTGTGGTGCTATTAGCACCACAGCTTGCTGTCTCGGGTAACGTTTATGACGTGAACTGTGACGGAGCGATAACAAGTGCCGATGTGACGGCCTTGTATAATTTCATGCTTAATAATGACCAAACTTATGTTGCGACAGCCGACGTTAACGGTGACGGTGCTATAACTAGTGCCGACGTGACAGTAATATATGACGTGCTGCTCAATGGCATGCCCGTGCCCGAGCGGCTCGTCGGTGGCGATATCTCGATGCTCACAAAATATGAGGAAGGTGGCGCTATCTATAAGGACCGCAACGGTAATATTATTAATAATGTGTTGGCCTTCTTTGGCGATCAGGGATGGAACGCGATGCGTGTGCGCCTATTTGTGAATCCTGAGAATGCCAGCGAGACACACAAGAGGGAAGGCGTGGTGCAAGATCTTGCCTATGTGAAAGCTCTGGGCAAGCGCATCAAGGAATCAGGCTATGCTTTAGTGCTTGATTTGCACTACAGCGACACCTGGGCCGACCCTGGAGCGCAAGGAGTGCCCGCAGCATGGCCTAAGAACGACGTGGAAGCACTTCAAGACAGTGTTTACAACTACACCAAGCGCGTGATGCAAGAGATGATTGCTGCCGGAGCTCGTCCCGACTTTATCCAGCTAGGTAACGAGATTACAGGTGGAATGTTGTGGCCCACAGGTCAGGTATATCCCACTGGTGGTGCTCCTGAGGGAGGCTCGTGGGAGAACTTTGCAGCCTATCAGCACAGTGCATCGACAGCGGTTCGTGAGGTTAGCCCCACGACCAAGATAATCTTGCATGTTGAGATGCACAACATAAACCAACCAGGAGGCTTCTTTGCCAACTGCGAGAGCTATGGCGTTGACTACGATGTGATGGGACTGAGCTACTACAGTGCTTATCATGGCACTTTTGCTAATCTCAACGCTGCGCTCAACAAAATGGAAGTGGCATCTTCTAAACCCATCATGATTATGGAGTGTGGCTACGGCTATGCTTGGGCGTTGCCAGGTACAAATTACGATTTAACTGCCACCTATCCCTATAGCAATGAAGGTCAGAAGAACTTTACTGTGGCTATGATTGCTGCGCTCAAGCAGCACAGCCGTGTGAAAGGCCTCTTCTGGTGGTGGCCCGAGGCTAATGAATTTAACATCCCATGGTCAAATCATGTGACGGGTTCATGGTGGAATGGTAGCCTCTTCAACAACAATAACGGTATCGCACAAGATGCCCTCTATGAGATGAAGCAGTTCCTATAATAAAACTAGAAGTTTTAGATTTTCTAGACCTACTAGAAACGAGAACACAAAAGATAAAATTATGGCTTTTCTCAATTGCGAGAAAAGCCATAATTAATATTAGGGATTAACTACTTAGTTCATTACTTGTGTGAACTGAGCACGGAAGTCACCCTCGTAGGTGATGTAGAGCTGGATGAAGTAGGTGGCATCAACATCAAGCATGAGGTTTCCACCATCATAGCTCAGATTGTTGATGTCGCCACCCCAGTTGATAGCCCAGTCCTCATTAGCACGGAACTTGAACTCAGTTCCAGCGGGAATATCGCAATAGCCTTCCCAAGCACCAGTAGCGGGGTTGTACTGAAGTGAAGCGTAGTCGCTTGCCCAGCCGTTGAAGCCACCAATCACACCAATTGTGGTGATAGGAGTGAGCTGGTAGGTCATGTCGGCAAGGTTTGCCTCTACCATGTAGAATCCAGCAGGTGCGCTCAAGTTAGTTTGGCTTTGAGTCAAGAGAGCGCCGCTATAGTCGTCAAATGCCTCATCAAGACCCCAGTCAGGAGCGTTCCAGTTGTCCTTACCACTGCGGAACTTGAAGTCGCCGTTGAGATACATAAAGCCGAAGTAGTCGCCATCGTTGTTGCGAGCTTCCTTCCAGCCCTTGTTCTTAAGGCCGGCAGCAGGAGAGCCCCATCCGTTGGCGTTACCAGCCTGCCAAATCATGTCGGCGTAAGCCAGACCCTCAACATCATAGGTCATGTCGTTAGTGTTAACGGTAATGATGTACTGGGTGTAGTCGGTGTCCACATCAAGCCAAATCACGTGGGCAGCGTTGCCCTTGGCGAGCTTGCCACCAAAGATGAAACCGTCGGTCTCCTCGGTGCTGCCCAGCTTGCCTGCCTCAAAGTTGTTGAGGTCGGTGAAGGGCAGGAAGAAGAACTCCATCTCCTGTGCGGGAACGGTGAGTGTAAACTTGCCAGGCTCCACAAACTCCATAGGAGTCTTGTCGTTGCCCTGAACGATATACATGCCGGCAGCCATCTTCACAGCATCCTCAATGTTGCTGACGAAGCGGAATGCCTGGCCGTTATTGTTGAGAACCGTAGTTACGGTGATGGGCACGTTCACAGCATCTTCAGGGATGCCATAAAGACCCTCGAGAGCATCGCGCAGCTCGCTAGTCTTGGCACGACCCTGATCGTCAACGTTAACGGTGCGACTGTCGCTCTTGTCGGCATTGTAGAGAACAACAGCGTTAGTCGCTGTAGTACCCTCTTCAGCATTATAGGTGGGCGTGAACAGCAACACACTATCGGCAGTGATAGTTGTGAAGTCGATGGCACCAGCAGCAGCCACTACAGCGTTAGCACTTGCAGGGTTCTCGCTGTTGCTCTGTGGGTCGGCCCAATCCTTAAAGTCCTCGGTACAGCTTGCCATGAGCAAACCAATACCTAAAATATAAAATAACTTTTTCATGTTTTATTTCTATTGTTTTAGTTTTGAAGAGGTGTTGTGGGAGCGGAGCGCATCCGCTCCCGTTTCACCTTTCAAAGTTATTGGTTTCTAAAAATTACTCAACAGCAATGAAGTTGTAGATACCACTGATATCGTTAAAGTAAATGTGGTAGGTGCCAGCCTTAACTTTAATGTTGTTGGCACCTTGAGTACCAATGCCCAGAGGGAAGTCGTCGGGATTACCCCAGTTAACATCCCAAGTTCCGTTAGTGAACTTGAGCTCACCGTCACTGTCGAATGTCATCTTAGCGTACCAGTCATGGTTCTCAACGCTACCCATTGGGGTCATCGGAGAGGTGTCAGGATCCCAAGAAACAAATGATCCAGGCATGCAGATGGTATTGAAGATGCCGTTAATGGACTCAATCTTCTCCATGGTCATGGTCTTGGTAGCAGTGTTGAGGAGGATGCGGTAGTATCCATCCTCGCTAACCTTGATGTCGCCTGGATCGTCGTCACCATTGCGATAGGTTTGTCCGCCGGTCTCGTCGCCGCCACACATACCATAGTTCCAGTTGCTCAATCCTTCGGGAGCGATGATCTTGAAGCCCTCGCCACCAATGAACCATCCTGAATACTCAAGAATGGTGTTGCCATCCTTGTCAACGTCGGCACCTGGTTGTGGATACATAGGAATCATACCCATGTCGCCATAAGGAGGATTCTCCTTGCTACCGGTGTTGGTCCAGTGGTTGGTAGCAATAAAGTTACCAGTGAGCCACCAGATTTGCACAGGTGCAGGCTTAAGCTCGATGTAATAGGGCGCAACGAGCAGTTCAACAACGTTAGAGTAGATGTCTTGTGCACCCTTGGTTTGAGCCATTACGCGAGCATATAGCTTTTGAGTTTCAGGTACTTCGCCCTCGCTGTAAAGCATGATTTTTTGCAAAGCTGTAGCAATGTCGGTAGCACTGATCTCGGCGTTGCAAGTAGTGAAACTGTTTTCTACCTCGTAATAGGTAGGACGGGTCTCGCCGGTCTCATCGGCAGCTGCCTCGCTTACCGAAACCGACCAATCGTTGGTGGGTGAGAATTCCACGGTGTAGCTGGCTGCTACAGGGAAGCCTCCGTAGTCGGGTTGCGACCAAGTGAGATTTACGGTCTCGGAGTTGGCCAGGTCAATGGCCTGAGCCGCATAGGCTGGAGTGTTCAAGACAAACGAACTGGGTGTCTTGAGCGTTGGGTTAGAGTCACGGTCGTCGCTACAAGAAGCAAGCATCATCGTGGCAGCAACCAGCAACATTGAATATTTAAAAATATTTTTCATAATCTCAAATTGCTATTTAGGAAATTAATAACCAGGATTTTGCGTTAGCTTCTCGTTGGCAGTGATATCCTTGTAAGGAATTGGGAAGATGTTGCGGAACTCGGCGAAATCGCGTCCGTTGAAGTCTCCACCCTTCCATTGCCACTTGTAGTCGGTGGTACCACCAAACTTGCCAAAGCGAATCAAGTCGATGCGACGACGTCCCTCGAAGTAGAACTCACGGCCCCACTCGTCGAGAATGTCGCTGAGGTTGTAGCTAGCCTTGGCATTAGCGCCAGCGCGGTTGCGCAGCACATTGATGGCAGTAACAGCTTCGGCAGGAGCAGCACCGCCACCTGCAATGCGAGTAAGAGCCTCGGCATAGGTGAGGTAAGCCTCGGCCTTGCGAATCAAGAAGATGTCGGCATCGGGATGAGTGGCATGGTGACCTGCCGAGCCGTCGGTCTTGAAGTTGTTGAACTTACCCACAGCAAATCCATTCTGGAAGTTGTTGTTGTCAATGATGTCGATGATGCGGTCAACGGTGTTGAACAGTGCGCGGTCATCGCCAGCTGAGCGAGCAACCTCATAGGCCTCGCCAACGGGAGCCTCAATACCCTTGAAGAAGAGGTTTACGAGCTCTGGACGAGCACGGTTGCCTTCCCAGTTTTGACCACTCACGCCGTTGGTGGCGATTGGGTCGTTGGGGTTGCCGTGCATGTTGCTGTCGTAGGTTGAAGCCATCAAGAAGAGCGATCCACCCCAAGAAGTGGTACGGAGTCCGTCATAAAGGATTGGGAGGATAGCCTCGTAGGCAGCATCGGTCTCACCGTTGTCACCCATGAAGAGCATCTGGTAGGCACTCCATGTGTCGTTGCCCTTGCTGCGATCAAGGATGCGATAGTCAGAGTCAATAACTTTCTTGGCATACTCGGCTGCCTTTTCCCACTGAGCATTGCCAGTGTAAACCTGTGAATTGAGATAGATTCTTGCGAGAACCATCCAGCAAGCAGCCTTGTCGGCACGTCCGTAGCCTTCATCGCTCGATTTCTTTGCCTTAGGTTGGCTCATGAGAGGCTCGATGGCGAGAAGTTCATCCTCAATGTATTTGAAGAGGTCGGCACGCGAGATTTGGTCGGCTTTACCACCCGAAACTTCGGGGGTGAAAGGCACGTTTCCGAAGCAGTCCATAAGGATGTAGTACTGGAAGGCACGCAGGAAGCGAACCTCGGCAGTCATTGTCTCGTTGTAGTCGCCAAAGGCGCTGATATACTGGTTGCAGAAAGCGATACCAGTGTAAAGACGGTAGTAAAGTCCTTCAAGGAATGGGTTGCTGGCATCGTAGGCATTCTTGTTAAGAGGCTCGATGCCTGGGTCGCCCCACTTGCACATAGCTTCATCGGTGGGGAGCTCGTTGGCGTTCCACAGCATGCGGTAAAGCACTGAGAAACCACCGTCGATACCATCAATGTCGCAGTCGCCATCGCTGCCGCCATTACCCTGTACGGCAAGATTGGCATAGCACTTGTTAAACAGCTGCTCGGCAGTTACATCGCTCTGAAGAGCTGGGTCGATGGGCTCCACGTCAAGGTCTTTGACACAGGAGTTAAGTCCCATGCTTAGCACTATAGCTACAGCAGCACCTAATATATATTTAAAAAACTTATTCATAGTTTCTTTTATTTTTAATAATGTGTCAAAAATCTAAATTAGAAATTCAGGCTGAGACCAAGGATGAACGAGATTGGGCGTGGATACATGTCGTTATCGATACCATAAGAAATCTCGGGATCGATGCCATCATACTTGGTGATGCAGAACACGTTAGAAACAGTACCATAAACACGTCCGCTCAGGCCGTGATAACCACCGTTGCGTTTGAAGAGGTCGCTGAAGCTGTAACCCAAAGTGATGTTGTCGCACTTGAGGAACGAAGCGTTCTTAACCCAGCGGTCGCTGAGCTGTGAAGCATCGTCGTAGGTTGCCCAGCCATACTTGATAGCGTCAACAGGGCGGTTGTTAAGGTAGCTACCGCTCACGCTCTCAAACACTGCAGCGAGACCAACGTTGGCATAACCCTTCATAACATTGTTAAACACGTAGTTGCCAATGCTTGCACGCATGTTGAAACCGAAGTCCCAGTTCTTCCACTCTAAGCGTGAGCTGAGGCCCATGGTAACAGGAGCGAAAGGAGCCTTGTAGAAGTAGCGGTCGTCGTCGGTGATTTGACCATCGGCGTTGCGGTCAACAACCTGGTTCTCGATAGGCATACCAGCCTCGTCGTAAACCTGCTGGTAAACGTAGAACGAGTTGGCGGGATAACCAACGGCATGAGCCTGGCAGTTCTTGTTGATACCAACACCACCAGTGAGCACCTTGTAGTTGGCGTCTATGCCACCCACGAGCTCGGTAATCTCATTCTTGTTGTAGGTGAAGTTGTAGTCGATGGTCCACAGAAGGTCGTTTGTAGAGATAGCCTTCCAGCTAATAGAGAGCTCAAGACCAGTGTTCTTGAGTGAACCAATGTTCTGGTTGGCCATGTTGCGGAAGTTACCTACTGGAATAGAAGCATAGTTCAAGAGGTCGGTGGTCTTGCGATAGTACCAGTCGATGGTACCGGTGATGCGTCCGTTGAGGAATCCCCAGTCAAGACCAATGTTGGTAGTGGTAGTGGTCTCCCACTTAAGCTGTGGGTTGTAAACGTTAGGACGAGCCATAGTGCCGTCGCCCACGATGTCATAGAAACTACCAGGAACACCTGAGTTCATAGAATAGTTGGTGAAGTAGTTATAGTCGCTACCAATGTCCTGCTGACCAGTCTTACCCCAACCGAGGCGGAGCTTGAGCTCGCTCAGAGTGTTGTTGTCCTTGAGGAAACCTTCTTCTTTGATGCGCCATGCGAAGGCGAACGATGGGAAGGTTGACCAGTGCTTCTTGAAGCGAGAAGAACCGTCGTGACGAACTGTTGCAGTCAAGTAGTAGCGGTTCTTGAAGATGTAGTTCATACGTCCAAAGAACGAAACCAGATAATTCTCGGTGCGGAAGCCCAGACCGTTGTAGAGCCAAGTTTCGTTGTACTTCTGTCCGGCAGCGGGAATCATCTTGCCACCTTCATCAAGGATGTAGTGACCTTCGCTGTCCTTGAGGTACTCATTACTGGTTGACTGGTAGAATCCCCAGTAATTATTGTGCTGCTTACGCCAGAAGTGTTGCCACTCATAACCAGCCATGATGTCGAAGTGATGATCATCATTGAAGTCTTTGTAGTACTGTGCGTAGGTGCTGAGGGTGCGGTTCTCCTTGGTGATCTCGTCCCAACCGTGGCTGCCGTAGTAGGCTGCAAGTGGGCTGGCGGGGTCAACGTCGGTTGTTTGCTTACCCTTAGAGAAGTCACCACCGAGAGTGAGGTGGAGACGCAGATCCTCAAATCCGTGAACCTTGTAGTCGGCATCAATGTTGCCTACAAAGGCGTGGCTGTTAGCACGGTCATTCTTAAGCTCGAGGATGGCAACAGGGTTGCGTGGAGCGTTGGTGTTGACAGTGTAGGGCCAAGCGTCATCATTAAGAGCAGCAGCCGATAGCCAGTTGAAGTAGCCACCAAAGTTCTTGTACAGTGGGTCTTCGCTGCGAATGGGCTGAGTTGGGTCCATGCGCACTGCATTGCCAATAGCCGAACCATCGGCATAACGCGACTTGGCATACATGTACTTAGCATTGATGTTGAAGGTCAAGTGATCGTTGAAGAGCGATGGACTGATGTTACCTGACACAGTGTAACGCTTGAAGTCCGAAGTCTTGAGGATACCTTGCTGATCGGTATAGCCAACCGATACGCGGAATGGGAGGAAGTCCTTAACCGAACCAGTTACAGTCAAGTTGTGGTCGTGGCTGAGGGCGGTGCGGTATATTTCGTTCTGCCAGTTAGTGTTGGCGGTTCCCAGAGCTGCAATAGCTTGCTCCTCGCGGCTGTTACCCTTGTAGATTTCCTTGATGTAGTCACGGTATTCGTCACCACTCAGCACGTCGATGTTCTTCTTCTTGGTGCTCACAGTGAAGCTGCCATTGTAGAGAACGTTGATGCCCTGGCCACGGCGACCCTTCTTGGTGGTAATGATGATAACACCGTTAGAACCGCGCGAACCATAGATGGCTGTTGCCGAAGCGTCCTTGAGCACGTTAAAGGTCTCAATGTCGGCGGGGTTAATAAGTGACAGGCCGTTGGCTAGTCCTTTCACGCCATTGTTGTCCATGGGCACACCATCGATAACGATAAGAGGATCGTTAGTGGCATTGAGTGACGAACCACCACGAATGCGGATAGTTGCACCGCCACCAGGAGTACCACCACCGTCGGTTACGTTAACACCGGCGATTTTACCGCCGAGCATGTCCTGAGCACTCACTACAACACCTTTGTTCTTGGCGTCGGGCTTGAGAGCTGTGACACTACCAGTAAGGTCGCTCTTCCTAACAGTACCGTAACCAATCACAACTACCTCCTTGAGCATTTCTGAGTCGTCAACAAGCTCAATAACGAGGTTAGGAGCGGCGGTAACGGTCTGTGGTTGAAGACCGATAGAAGAAACTTGGAGCTGGGCTCCTGCTGGTGCGGTGATAGTGAAGTTACCGTCAAAGTCGGTAGCCACGGTGTTGGTGGTACCCACAACGGTTACTGTTGCACCAATAACAGGTTCGCCGGTAGCATCCTTAACATGTCCCTGCACAGTAATCTGTGCGTAGGCTCCGATTGACAGGAATAATCCCATCATCAGCGCAAGAATCCTTTGGGGAATTCTAATGTTTACCTGCTTCATCTTGTTTTTAGTTAAATTGTTATTAAGTTTAAATAAAATTGTAATTATTTAGTTTTCAAGTCAAATTTTGTTTCAATTTCTTAGTTCCAGTTGTGATAAGAGCAAAATTTGCAACTACAAAAGTAATTGTTTTAAATAGAAACAAAGCATTTTTATTATTTATTTATGTGTTAAATGTAGCGCAAACGTTTGCATTAAGATATTTTAAGACATAAAGTTTATAGTGATTTTAAGAAAAATTGTAATTTTGACAATCCAAACCAGTTCTGGTTCATTTTTGCATTGCAAGTGTTGATAGGCGAGTGGTGCGAGAGGGCAGGCGAGGTGAGGTAATTTATTGACCTTTAAAATATTGCTATCATGAATGAGAAGCAGCCATTAACGATGAAAGATATAGCCGCTCAACTTGGGGTGAGCGTGGCTACGGTGTCGCGTGCTTTGAAAAACAGCCCCAACATCAGCAAGAAGCGTCGAGAGATGATTCAGCAGTATGCTCGTGAGCACGACTATTACCCCAATGTGATTGCCGAGCAGCTACGTCACAGTCGCCAGAAGCCGTCACAAATCATAGGCGTGATTTTGCCCGAAATAGTGCATTTCTATTTTGCGTCGATTTTAAGTGGCATTGAGGAGAAAGCCAAGGAACGTGGCTACCGCATTATGGTTGCTCAAAGTCGTGAGAGCTATGAGCGAGAGGTCGAGATTTGTGAGTCGTTCAAGAAGAACAAGGTGTGTGGCATTATCGTGTCGCAGGCCAAGGACACCGAGCAATACGACCATTTCATCAAGCTCGTCAACAGCAGAATTCCTCTGGTGTTCTACGACCGCATTTGCCCAGCCATCAATGCTAGCCGAGTTGTTGTTGACGACTATCAGGCAGCCTATAAGGCTGTGGGACACATGATTGAGACTGGCTGCAAGCGAGTGGCATTCTATGTGTCTAACCTGAATATGGAAATCTCTAAGAACCGCCTAAATGGTTACAAGGACGCGCTGTATCATCATGGTCTCACACCCGATGAGAAACTAATCATCCAGTGCGACAATCCTATGGATGCCGAGAAAATCACACCCACATTGCTCAAGATGAAAGACCGTCCCGATGGTTTCTTTGCCATCAACGACGAGACAGCGATTACGGTGATGTATATAGCAAAGAAAATGGGGCTTAAGGTCCCCGAAGATGTTTCGGTGTGCGGTTTTACCGACAGCGACCGTGCTGTTTCGTGCGACCCCATGCTCACCACAGTTCGCCAAAATGGCTCTGAGGTGGGAGCTCAGGCCACCGACGTGCTCATCGACATGGTAGAGGGCAAGCTCCCAATGGACCGCGCCGAGAAGCGCATGGTGCGCACCAAGCTTGTAGTGCGTGGTACCACTAGGTGAGTTTTAAATGTTAAGTAGTGGCAAGGCGTGACCTGTCCGCGAAACTATAAAAAGCAAGTTGCAAGTGAGCCTTATGGCCACTTGCAACTTGTTACTTATTCTTTGGAACTTTGTACCTAAAACTTGTTCATTATTCCTCGTACCAAGTGCTATACATAAGATAGTTTCGGGCGATTTTTACGTTGATTTCCTTAGCCTGTGCTGGGTCAACCATTTTCTTGAATTTGGCGGGAGAGCCAGCCCATAGTTCGTGAGGTCCAACTTTTGTGCCTTTTAGCACTACGCTGCCAGCTGCGATAATCGCCCCTTCGCCAATTTCGGCGTCATCAAGCACGACACTACCCATGCCAATTAGAGCCATGTCATGAATCTTGGCACCGTGAATAGTCACGTTATGGCCTATCGATACGTCATCGCCAATCTCGATGGTAGATTTTTGATATAGGGTATGCAACACACTGCCGTCCTGCACGTTAACTCGGTTACCCAGGGTGATGGTGTTGACATCGCCACGCAGCACAGCACCAAACCAGATGCTACACTCATCGCCTATGGTCACGTCACCAACTACTACTGCATTGTCTGCAAGGAATGTGTCCTTGCCAATCTTTGGGGTAAATCCCCTCACATTTCTTATTATTGCCATAATTTAATTAATGCATAATTCATAATGCACAATGCATAATTAACACATAAAATGCATAATGAATTAAAATTATTGTTTGTCAAAAGTTGTTTTCACTATTGCAGTAAGAATTCTTATTAGTTCTCTACAATCATTTAAAGTATTTTCTCCTTTATCAAAGGTGATATATTCGCTCTCTTGCATTAGCTCTAGCCAGTATTCTGTTTCACTTGCTTCTTTTAATGCAATGTTCATTTTTGCGCCAAAATCGGCATTGCTCTGACCTCGAATAGCTTCTTTCACATTAGCACCAATGCTTGTTGCAGAACGCAAGAATTGCCTTGATAGCACATACTCACGCTTCTCATCAATCAAATAACGATAGAGTTTTATTGATTTAAGAGCAAAAGCTTTACTCTTTACAACAATAATATTATCAATGTTAGATTTCATTAACTGATTAAATGATTTCTATATTAAAAGACATTGTGCATTATGCATTGTGCATTATGCATTAATTAAATGCTTGAGCATTTTATTTTAAGCCAGGTGGCTTCTTCCTCATTTAGGTAAGGGGTGAGACGCTCGAGAACCATTTGGTGGTAGTCATTGACTTGCTTTATCTCTACAGGAGTGAGCATCGTTGTGTCAATCAGGCGTGTGTCGTAGGGGAACAACGTCAATGTCTCAAACTCTAGGAAGTCACCGAAATTTTCGGTCTTAGGGCCTTCAACCACAAGGAGGATATTCTCGGTGCGGATGCCATACTCGCCTGTCTTGTACAGGCCAGGTTCATTGCTAGTTACCATGCCAGGTTCCAGGGCTACTGGGTTGAGATTGGTGCGGATGCTGTGAGGACCCTCATGGCAGCCCAAGAAGTGGCCCATGCCATGTCCTGTGCCGTGACCAAAGGTCATGGCCTCTTCCCATAGTGGCATGCGTGCCAATACATCGAGCTGCACACCAGTGGTGCCAACAGGGAATTTTGCGCGGCTCAAGGCGAGATGACCTTTAAGCACTAGTGTGAAGTCATGCTTCTCTTGTTCAGTGGGGTTGCCCAAGGTGATGGTTCTGGTGATGTCGGTGGTGCCGTCGAGATATTGCGCACCGCTGTCGACGAGTAGCAAACCTTCGCCTTGCAGAGTGCTGGCACTCTCGGCATTGGCTGTGTAGTGCACGATAGCACCGTGCTCACGGTATCCGCATATCATCTCGAAGCTGTCGCCTCGGTAGAGGTCGCTCTTGCCACGCTCCATCTTGCCCTGCTCCCACACGTCGAGCTCGTTGATAGTGCCACTGGCGGCATTCTTCTCTATCCACATGAAAAGTCGCACCAATGCCGCTCCATCACGTTCCATAGCCTTGCGGAAACCATTGATTTGCACCTCATTTTTGATTGCTTTTAGCGCTTCGACTGGTGATGCTCCATACACTTTGTCGCACATCAGTGCTTGACCCAATGTGTCGCTCACTTTGTAGGGATCGAGCATGATAGTGTTGCTCATATTGCGTTTCTCGAGGAATTTCTCCACCTCGTTATATCCCTTAATGCGCACATTGTAGTTGCCTAGATGATTCTTCACTTCCTTGCTCATCTCGTCATCGGTGAAGATGACGCGGTCATTCTCACTCATATAGAAGAACGCGATTGCTACCGGAGTGAAATCTACATCGCTGCTGCGCAAATTAAGTAGCCATGCTATCTCATCGAGGGCTGTGATGAGAATGCTGTCGGCACCGCTTTCTTCCACTTTTTCCATTGTGCGTGTGAGCTTGCTCTCAACGTCCTCGCCGGCATATTCATCATCATGCACATAGCATTCGTTCATCGGACGTTGTGGGCGGTCATTCCAGATGGTCTCGTCGGGGTAGAAGTCGGTAGCAAGAAGGAACCCGTTTTCACCACACATCTGCTCGAGTCGATTGGTGTCCATCAGCGAGAAAAGGCGTCCGTCTATGGCGAGTGTGTCGTCTTCGTGCAGGTCGTTGGTGAGCCATTGCATAATCATCGCCAAGTCACCGCGATATTCCACATTCTGCAATTCAAAGCCACTACCTTCAAGCTCAATGTCGGCTTGCAGGAAGTATCTTGAGTCGGTCCACATGCTGGCATGCCTGAGGGTTACCACTGCTGTGCCATTGCTGCCTGTGAATCCCGAAAGCCAGTCGCGGAATTTCCAGTAGTCGCTCACATACTCACTCTGATGAGGGTCGGTGCCAGGGATGATAACTGCCTCCACACCCTTGCTGCGCATCAATTCGCGCAATAGTTCAAGATTGTTATTCATTGTCTTTAGAAAATTGTTTACATAGATATTGGCATGCAAAAGTACTAAAAAAATCATAATTCCCCAAAGTGGGCAGAAAAAAGGATGTTTGTGAATACATGGGGCGTAAACCACAAGAAATATAAATAATAAAAAAGGTTAATTCTTGACGCAAAACTCGTGTTTTTGCGTCTTAATAGAGTAATGAGTGATAAAGAGTTTGAAGCAAGAGCGGTCGAGCTGCGTGAAAAGGCTGTTGCCACATGCTTGTCGTGTGGTGCCGATGTGATGCAGGCCGAGGATGTTGCACAAGACGTGCTGTTGCGGTTATGGCAGCTGCGCGACACGCTCGACAGATATCGCTCACTCGAAGCTCTTGTAGTGGTGATGGCACGCCACAATCTTGCTTCGCTACGTCGCAACGACAACAATGTGCCCATTATGTCGGTAAATCCGAAACAGCTTAAATCGCAGCTTATTACTCCCGATGACTCACTCATCTCATCACAAGAGGTTGCGTGGCTCAATGCAGCCATGCGGCGGTTACCCAGCACTCAGTATGCAGTGCTTCACATGCGCCAGGTGGAATGCCTGAGCTACGACGAGATTGCCTGCCGACTTGGTATCGAGAAAAGTACGGCACGGAGCCTGCTCTCAAGAGCACGCTTTCAATTGCTAGATGAAATTAAGAAAAGAAAATTTTGATTTAGCGAGTGCAGCGTCATGTTTACATGGACATTGCCGAGCGTGAAAAATTTATACAAAATTTTGATTTAGCGAGTGCAGCGTCATGTTTACATGGACATTGCCGAGCGTGAAAAATTTATATAAACCAACGATGAATAACGACGAGAAATACATAGAATCACTGCTCAACCTGTTTATGCAAGGTGAAACCACCCTTGAGCAGGAGCGTGAGCTAAGGCAGTTTTTTGCCTTATCTCACGAAATTCCTAAGGAATGGGAACCCTACAAGGAAATGATGGCTTACTTTGATGACGGGATGCCAATTGCTACGGGACCAATCCCAAGGCGGAACATCTCTCACCCAGTGTGGTTGTCTATTGCAGCTGCCGCGGTTGCCGCCATAACAATTATGGTGGTTCCAAATTTTAAACGTACCCCACAAACCGAGGTCCCAATAATCCAATCTCCCTCAATTACTGCTGTTATTGATTCAGTTAATGTTCACGATACTATAGTGACACCAGTTGTAGCGGCACCCAAGCCCATTGTGGCAAAAGTTGAGAAAAGGGCTAATATTAAGGAGAAAGCCTCAGTTAAGAAACAAAAGCCTAATGACACTTCGTCAACAAAAAGACACTTTGATCCCATTGAAATGGAGCGTGAGCAAGGCGAGATTGAACTGGCGCAGCAAGAACTCATGGCCGACAAGTTCATGATTGAGCAAGAGCGGCAAGAGATTCTTGAGGAGCAATACAAGGGACGTGCCCAAGCCTATCAGGCACGACAGGCAATCGCCAACGAGAATCCTCAATTCATTCAAGTTGTATTTAAATAACGAAAACTCCAACAATATGAAAAATCTATTTATCACAATTGCAATGGCGGTAGCAATGGCAATAATAGCCATCTTTGGATGTGCCGCACAAGAACATGTAGCCGACGCCTACAACAAATTCTCAAGAGCCCTCGACAAGGATTACACGACCATGAGCAAGAACAAAAACATCAATTACCATGACACAAGTTCGGGAGATGTAATTGGAGAGTGCATCGTAAAACAATTTAGGCTGCCAAGCAATAAGGCTGCTCTCATTAAAGATTTAACCCGTGCTATGGCGCAAGACAGCGAGAATGCCTATCACAGCGCTGCGGGCAAAGCCGGCAGCAAGGGGGTGACCTATGCAATAGCTTATGGAACAGGTAAGAACGACTTTGAGCTCATTGGTGCCGACAACGATATGGACTTCATGGTTGTGTGCTTTAAAGACAAGCAGCTGAGTGACTATCGCACCAGCTATGCCATAGAGTGGAAACAGGATGATGATAACTTCTACACGGGAAAGCTTTATAAGATATATGGAAAGAAACCTGATGAATATCAGTCGAAAGGCACAACGATATTAAAGGGCAACTACAAGAATGGGGTTTCTCTCAAAGTTGATAGCCTCATTGATTTAAATGGTTTGAAAGTGCTAGAGGGAGTTTCACCACAACTTGAAATGCTGGGCCAGCGTCTGGGCAATGGCATGGCCTTGAAGGTTCTCTCTCAAGCAAACAATGCAGTAAATGATGATGATGCGACTTGGCTAACCACATTCGCAATGTACTGCAACAAGTTCAAGGAAAAAGTCAAGCAGTCGCCAAGCAAGGGAGCCGCCTATGCCACCGAGCTCCTGACGATGTGCAAGCGTGCCGACGGCGTGATTAACCAAAGCGAAAAGAAATTGTGCGTCAAGAGCCTGAAAGAATGTCAGAAGTGTTGCAGCGACACCTTTGTCAACGGTCTTCTAGATGAGGCTATCAACTGGCTCAAGGGCAAGTACAAGCAATGATATCTATATTCATTCTCACAATATTATTAACCCCAGTCAAGAGCTATTATTGCCATTGGCTGGGGTGTTTTCTTTTAGTGGCATTGATTTGAATCAAGTTTTTAGATTTTAGTGGCATTTTTTGCAACAAAAATGAGGGTTTTTGCGTCTAATGGTTGAGGCGGCATTATGGCTACTCGACATTGACGTCAATCAACTTCTAATCGTTGATGAGCCTGATGTTGATTGATGTCAACGCCAGTTAATGCTGCTATATATAATTTTGCAAGAAAAAGAGTATGACATACCTGGATTTTACCAATAAAGACTTTTATATAGCAGCCAAGAACCTGTTGCTGAGTAAGGGTAAAAAGGTTGAACTTGTCAAGGGCGACTTCCTTTGTCACGCGGGTGAGATGGACAATAGGGTAGGGCTGCTCACTAGTGGCTCGATAAAGTACTCACGATTCACGACTCGAGGTCATGAACGCATTATCTCATTCGCCTTTACTGGCGACCTGGTGGCATGCTACAGTGCCATGCGCAACGGTTGTTCTAGTCCTGTTGATATTGTGGCTCTCGAGAGTTCGACAATCTATCAGCTTCCCATTAGTCAGGTTGATGCGGTAATGGGGCTTGACTTGCGAATGAAACTCGCCGAGGCGATATCACACAAGGCAATGCTAGAGGCTATCGACAGTTGTTGCCTCACACCCGAGGAGCGTTATCTGGCTTTGTCAAGTCGTTTCCCCGACATACACAACCGTCTTACCAATCGCTCCATTGCAAGCTATTTGGGCATAACTCCCGAATCGCTGAGCCGATTGTGCAAGCGGTTGTCTAAACCTACGTGATATATATTTACACATTAAACTGCAATAAAACACTAAACGATAAACTTGTGAAAGCGGCTCGGCAGTGGCAGTTAATGATTAAACTTCAAACTATATAAAAAGATAGCGTCCTAGTGATAGGGCGCTATCTTGTGTTATAAGTTGTGATGGTTAACGAAGCACTTTAATGGATTTGGTGGTGCCGTCTTGCATGCGCATCTGCTTGATGAGCAGGCCAGTGGCATTAGTGGTAACCTTGCGTCCTTGCAGGTCGTAGTAGTTGGTTTCAACCACATCATTGTTGTCGATGCTAGTGATGGCTGTTGGCTTGAGCTGATACCAGAAGATTTCGCTCTCGCGAGTCTCGCGCGACTTGTCACCCACTGTGTAGATGCTCTTAACGCCAATGGCGTTCCACTCATCGATATCGTCGCCATAGATGTAGACTTGCTTGCCAGCTACGTCAATATCATAATAGTCGGTGAAGTTGTAAGGAACCACGGTCATGTTCTCCTCAATGAATTCATAGTTGTCGGTGGTGAACTCATACACACTCTGCTCGCCATTGCGGTCAATGAGAAGCTGGTAGCTGAGCAATGCAGCAAAGATGTCGTTGCCGTCAACGTCCTTGGCAGGGATGGTCATCTTTACATAGTGGCCGTAGTCATCCTCGGTAAATTCGGTGATAGTGGGAGTGGCTGGAGTGGCGATTTCGGGCAGAGCCTTAGTGAGGGTCACATTGATAAACTCGTCAAGAATTTCACCCTCGGTCGAGGTAGTGTAGCCATCGGCAGCGAAGAGCTCGCTGGCATCGTCGTTCACGGTAAAGACAGCGCCGTCAAAGTCAAGATCATAGGCATCGCCCCAAAATTCAAACACACCCATGTAGGCTGCGGGGAATGTAGCAACTCCGTCGACAATGGTGCCTTTCACCCAGCCCTCAGTGTAATATTCACTAAATCCCTTGACGTAAATATCATTGTTGTCGATAACAACAAACACCTCAAAAGTCTTATCTTGGTCAATGTAGGTGTCATGTCCCTGGAATGTATAGATTTGTTCTTCTATACTAGCGGGAGGAGTAACGATGTCGCCTTCGGCTTTAACAGTGACATTGGCTTTCACATTTTGCAATTTAGAAGCCTTGTCTTGGTTGATGACTCCTGCTTGTGCAATCATAGCCACCAAGCCAGCAATAAGTAAAAGAGTAATTTTTTTCATACGCTTTTGACAATTAAAAGATTAATAATGTTATTTGTTTTCTGAATGCAAAAATAATACAAAATGTTTGAAGTTTTACAAGTTTTTGAGCATAAAAAAGATTGCGCATGGATTTCTCGATGCGCAATCTCTATTGTTGAAGTTCAAAAAGTTGAATACTCAGAACCGATTATTTTTTGCGTTTGCTTGTCTTTTTGGCAGCCTTTTTTGCTGTTGCCTTTTTAGCAGCGGCAGGCTTAGCCTCTTTGGCGGTAGCTGGGGCCTCTTTGGCAGCAGCGGGAGCATCTGTTGGGTTCATAGTAACCTCGATGCAGTTACCAGTCTTAACGAGGGTCTCTTTGACAAACTTGCTAACGTCGGCAGCAGTAACCTTGTTGACAGCCTCTTTGTAGCCATTCTGGGTGTCGATGTTGAAAGATTTATACATGTTCAGCACATTGATCCAATGGCCGTTGCTCTTAGCATTGGTGTCATAGTCCTTGAGCATCTTCTCTTTAATCTTCTGGAGAGCGTCGGCCTCGATTTGACCATTGGCGATGTCGCTGAGCGACTCACGCATAATCTTGACAACGAGGTCTTTCTTCTCGGGCTTCATGTTTACATAGGTGAGAGCCTGAATGAAAGGCTTGTCGCCCTTGATAGTCATACCGGCACTTCCATGAGGTGAGTAGGCAGCGCCCTCATCCTCACGAACCTTCTTGAGAAGGATTACATCGAGCACTTGACCAGCGATGTCGGCCTTGATGTCATTCTCCATAGTGTAAGGAGCGTCATAGCTGTGCCACATCACAAATGAAGTGGTTTGAGGTGTCTCCATAGCACGTGAGAACTCGTTCTTCACGTCACCAGTCACAAGTTTAGCGCCTTCCTTGAAGTTCTCCTTCACGTTGGGTTGAGATGGAAGTGAAGCGATGTATTGCTCGATAAGAGGCTTGATTGTTGCCTCGTCGAAGCTACCAACAAAGTAGAATGTGAAGTCGGCAGCGTTAGCAGTACGCTCCTTAGCAATCTCAACGATGCGGTCAAGGTTTATGTCCTTGAGGTTCTCAACATTGAAAGGCATCTGGCGCCAGTCATGGTTGTAAGTTGTTGTTTTGATACTGTCGCTCAAAGCTGCCTCGGGCATGCTGCTCTTGTTCTTGAGCTGAGTCTCAAGGAACGACATGATAGTTCCAGCTGCCTTCTCGTCCTTAGTGAGGGCGGTGAAGTAGAGGTAGTTGAGTTGGAACAATGTCTCAAGGTCCTTCTTGGTTGAATTACCATTGAGGCGCTCGTAGTTTTCTGAGAGAGAGATGTCAACGTTGGCGTTCTTGCCAGCAAGAGCCTTCTCAAGCTCATTGTTGGTGAAGTTACCAAGACCGCAAGTCTGAGTGAAAATGTCAAACATCTGGCAGTTAGCCCAGTCCTTTGGACCATAGAGCGAATTACCACCCTTCGACTCAGCATAGTAACGAATTTCGTCGTCCTTGAAGTCAGTAGTCTTAAGGATAACCTTAGCACCGTTGCTCAGAGTGAGCTCTTTGAAGCCCAAAGCGGTGTTCTCAGTCTCACTGATAATCTTGCCAGGAGTTGGCATCTCGGTGATGAGAGGCTCATCCTTAACATTGTCAACATAAGCCTCAAGCTTGGCTGCCTGTGCTTCGTCAATTGATTTCTTGATTTCCTCGGCAGTGATAAGGGTCACACCTTCCTTGTCGGGGTTGAAGTTCAAGACTACCATGTTCTTGTCGTCGGTAGGCATCATCTGGGTGAAGGTTTGATTGATTACATCAACTGGAATGTTGGGGGCAATCATGTTCATCATCTGATATCCCCACTCAATTGATGGATAAGGCTCATTGTTGAGATAGTGAGCGCAGTACTCACGACCAAAGCGGTCATTGTTGATTTGGTTGCGGTTGTTGTATTGTTTCTCGAGGCCGCTCAGATATTCGTCTTTTACGCGAACAAACTCAGTTGCAGTGAAGCCGTGCTGTGCTGCGCGAAGGGCTTCCTCGGTAACAACTTTAATAGCCTCGGCCGATTTGCCTTCTTTTGGAAGTACCATCAGTGTGAAAGCGTCTTTGGTCTTAGCAAAGATGTAGTTGCCATACATAGCACCAGCCTGAATGTAAGGACAGTCGGGCTCGAGAGCTTTCTCTTCGAGACGTTTGTTCAGCATGTCGCACGACATGTCGATGACATATTTCATAATCAGGTAAGTCATGTCGCCCTTCATCTCTTTGGGGAAGGGGTCGGTCTTGTACATGATCTGGATAAGGTTGTATTGTTGCTCCTTATCCTTGTCGATTACGAAGATGGGCTGTTCGTTGTCGGGAACTTCCACTTCAACTACCTTTGCTGCATCGGCTGCAGGTGCGGGAATTGAACCAAACATCTCCTTGATCTTAGCCTCAGTACGGTCAACGTCGATGTCACCAACAACTACGATAGCCTGGTTATCGGGACGATACCACTTGTGATAGTAGTTGCGAATTTCGTCATACTTGAAGTTGTCAATAACGCTCATCAAGCCGATAGGCATGCGCAGACCATACTTCGAACCTGGATACAGGGTCTCGAGGTTGCGCTCAAACATACGCTGGCTTGCACTAGAGCGAACGCGCCACTCCTCGTGGATAACGCCGCGCTCCTTGTCGATCTCGTCGCCCTCAAGAAGCAGACCGTTTGACCAGTCCTTCAAGATGAGCAAGCAAGAGTCAATAGCGCTCACACGTGTGCTGGGCACATCGTTGATGTTATAAACTGTCTGGTCTACACTAGTGTAGGCGTTAAGGTCGCGACCAAACTCCACGCCAAGCGAACGAGTGTAGTCAATCACTCCGTTGCCAGGATAGTGCTCTGTGCCGTTAAAGGCCATGTGCTCGAGGAAGTGAGCGAGACCGCGCTGACTTTCATCCTCCTGCAATGAACCCACATTCTGAGCGATGTAGAAGTTCACACGGTGCTCGGGCCAGTTGTTCTGCTTGATGTAGTAAGTTAGTCCGTTGGCCAATTTACCAGTGCGCACCGAGGGGTCGTTCTCGATGGGTGGCATCTGTTGAGCCATTGAGCCAAGTGCTACAAGCATCATGGCTACTGCAAAAAAGTTTCTCAATTTCATAATTTCGAAAAGGTTTATAAAAAGTTGTTTATACAGTATTTTGTGATTGTCTTGTTGGAATTAAATCTACAAAAGTAATTATTTATTGATAAAATTTAGTTATTTATATTATTATTAATTGTTAATTTGTTGAATTTGCTTGATTTGTGTCATTCTTTTTGTCCTCCAGTAGTCTTTCCATTAAGAGAATGTCACTCTTTACCTCTCCTTGCATCAAGTAGCTTTCACGGTTGGCTTTAACATTGTCAAGTATCTGCTTGGCAGTGGTAATGTCGCCATCTAGGATTAGTGCTTTTGCCATCAGTGTGCGTTGTTTGCTTGACATCACTCGCGCATGCTTGATGATGTGATTCATCAGCAGCTTGTCGTTGCTGAGAATTTGAGCCATCTCCTTATCATTTGTTGCGAGGTTAGTAAAAAGTATTTCGCTCTCTGCTTCAATGCGTAGTAGTGGCAGCAACTCATATTGGTGGGAATTAAGTAACTCTTTTAAGAGGCTATGAGCTTGTTCAACATCGCCCTGGTCTAGCACTCTGGAAATCCGCATAATTTCCACGTTTGACTGAAGTGGGTCGCTGTAGTCAATTTCACCACCTAAGTCAAACAGCTCATCGGGCATCTGCGACAAGCGGGTGCCGTTTTGCAGCTTCTCGTTAATAATTAGTTGTGATTGAAAGCCCTTAACCGACTGCTTGTTGCGTTTTAGATACAGCAGGTTGTGCCCGTCATTGGCAACGCCACCTATCTTTAGGGGGATGCCGTTAATCAGGGCAAAGGCATATCCCACCACCATAGTCGATGCCAGAAAATACTTGAAGAAAAAATTCATGTTGTCGCAATAGAGTAGTGCCAGCAGAGCCAGAGTTGCCCACACCAGGTTGGAGAGCACGCCACCGGCATTGTAGAGAGCGGTTGGCAGGTGCTCTGGTGCTACGTTGGCAGGTGGTGACATTAAGCATTGCCCACCGGTACCAGCCAGCTTGAATCGCTTGAAACGCAGTTTTCCCTCACCGTCCTTGATGAGTGTGATCGACATGATGCGGAACGACACAAATCGGTAGCCTGAGAGAAGGCCGCACACAAGATGCCCAGCCTCGTGCAGGACAATCTGTAGATAAGCGGCAATCAGCAGAGCCACCAGTCCTCCTGCAATCTCAAATGTTGCGCTCAATGTGCTTTGGTCATTGCTCATTGAGCTGCGCCCTAGTGAACCTATCAAAAGTCCGAGCGCAGCTCCAATGGCTAGCGATAATATTATCGTTAAAGCTTTTTTCATGGTTTAGTCCTGAACCTCTTGGGTTACTTGGTTGATTTGCTCAATGATTTGGTTGTTTGTCTTTTGCATCTTGCGGAAAATGAGCCATGCAACAAATCCGCCTATGAGAGCTCCAACTACTATTGAAATAACCATGATAGCTACCACTATGTTGTAGTTGGGGAGTTGGTCCTTGCAATCAAGTCTCAGCACTATCTCAAGTATGAACCACACAAGCCATATAATCATAAATATCATGCCGGCGATGAACCACTTGGTTCGCTGCTTCTTCATTTTCATTAGACGCTGACTTGTGGCAACGAGGTCGTCGCTCAGCAATTGGCTCTTGGGAATACGGTTGATTATGAAGTCGCCCGTGGCATCGATGATGAGTCCGGCAGCGAGGAATCCAAAGAGCCACCACGAGAGTCCGGCACTAGCATGAAATCCTGCCATGATGAACAGAATGATGGGTACAATAATAATTTCAATCCAGACGAAATTCTTTATCCATGACATCTTGCTGCCCATTGAGTTGCGCACTAGTCGCTCGTTGATGATTTGTTGCTTGTCGAGTCGGTTTTTGAAGCTGTTCATTTGCTCCCGCAACTGCTCAAGTTCGTTAAAGTCACTATTGTTGTTGGTTTCCATAATATCCATTAATTATTAGAAGTGTTGTCGTTCATTTGTTTTAATTGTTCGCGTATGCGTACCAGTCTCACGCCCACTGCCTTGGTCGTGATTCCCACGATGGCTGCAATGTCGTCGTAACTCATATTCTCGAGCCATAACAGAACGATTGCTCGATCGAAAGGTTGCAGGCGGCTGATGCGCTGATGCAGAAGTTTGGTTTGACGGTTCTCGACGTTGTTTTCATCGAGGAAGTCACGGTCAAGTGACAGTGGCACAGTGTCGACGCGTCGTTTGTTCTTGCGTTCGCTGGTTATGCAGGTGTTGAGTGCGATGCGCCATACCCACGTGCCGATGCCGCTTCGTTGCTCAAATCCCTCAAGCCCATTCCACAAGTTGATGAGGGTTTCCTGAAACAGGTCCTCCACCTCGTCATGCTCTTGTGAGAACATGTAGCACACTGAGTAGATGGTGCTCTTGTGGTCATGCAAGATTTTTTTAAAATTTGCCTCTGTTTTTTCCATTTTTTCTTTTTCTGTTACATCAGTTAGACGCAGTAAAGGTACAAAAACTACACTATTTATGGGCTTTTTTTTATTTTTTTTGGCACATTAGGGAAGAATTCAGTATCTTTGTAGACATAATAAATGAACCAAAAACATAGAATGATGAAGAAACTATTAGCTTTTTTATTGCTTGGTTGCCTTGTGATGGGCGCTAGAGCACAAATGGTGGAGGCCAATCTCGCCACAACACCACAGGACAAGGCAGTACTTTACCAGGTTCCTGGAAATATTGAGAAAAAGAACACATTTATAGTGATATCCAAGAAGGAGCAGCGCCTTTATGTCTACGGCAAGACTGCTGCTGGCGAGACTGTGCTCATGGCTAAGTTTCCCGTGTGCCTTAGCAAAAACAAAGGCCAGAAGCAGCGCAAGGGCGATATGAAGACTCCGTCGTCGCCCAAGGGAAAACCCTTCTACATCTCTATGATTCAGGACGCTTCTACTTGGCGACATGATTTCAAGGACGGTCGTGGCAACATCAAGGCCTATGGACATTGGTTCCTGCGCCTTGTTACTCCTGGCCACTCAGGAATAGGCATCCACGGCAGCACCAACAATGAGAACAGCGTCCCAGGCCGTGCAAGCGAAGGCTGTATCCGTCTGCGCGATCAGGACATCATCACGCTGAAGGAGAAGTTTGCCTATGTGAAGATGCCGGTCAACATCAAGGACGAGGAAGAGGGTCCTTGGGAATGGGAGCCTGCAGTACACAAGAAGGCTGTTCCCATGAAATGCTCTAAGGCCGAAAAGGCTGGTCATGCCACATCTGAATCGTGTGGCGCTACTAGTGCAGGACCTATTAACTGATGTCCCTTACATCGAAATGTGAATTCGATTAATTACAATAACACCTAAAACATTTTTAATTATGAAAAAGAACAGTATTTTGCGTGCTGCGTTTTTTGCACTGCTTTTTGTCGCGTCGCTCACTGCTGCGGCACAGTATGTGGTGGCGACAGGCAACCATGTGCGTCTGCGCACAGGACCGTCGACTGGTTATCCAATGCTGGTGTGGAACTCTACAGGTAAACCTGTGTGGATAAATAAAGGTGATCGTCTCACCTATCTAGGTAACGATAGCTACGATTTTTACAATGTGCTCTTCGATGGCAAGAGTGTGTATATCTCGAAGCAGTTTGCTCGTCTTGTGTATCCCAATAGTGGTTACACAAGCAGCTCACGAGGTGGTTCTTCGGTAGTTGTCAGTGGCACTCATGTGCGCCTGCGTTGGGGACCGTCGCTCAATGCTGCTATCTACACTAATGGCTACGGCACGCCCATCTATCCAGCGCGTGGAGCTCGTCTCACCTATCTGGGGCAGACTGGCAACTGGTTCAAGGTTAGATATAATGGCAACGTGCTGTACATCAGCAAGGACTACTCCTATCTGCGCTAACTCTTAACATCTAAGTGAAATGAGGAAGATTCTATTTAGCTTAGTGTGTGCCTGTGTGATTGTGGGCATGGCAAGCTGTGGCGGCAACAAAACTGAGGAGAGTGTTTCGGGCGCCGACAGCGCTAAGGTTGCGGTTGAGCAATATAAGGACATTTACACCGGAGCCTACGATAAAGGCAACACTTTTATCGTCATCTCAAAAAAAGACCTAAAGCTCACGGTCTATGCTCCCGTGCAGGGCGACACAGTGCCTGTGGCGCAGTTCCCCGTGTGCCTTAGCCGCAACAAGGGCCAGAAGCAAGGCTCGGGCGATATGAAAACGCCTGAGAGTGAGCCTGGCGAACCATTCACAATCGAACAGATTCAGGATGCCTCTACGTGGACACATGATTTTGGCGACGGACGAGGAGAATTCTTGGCCTATGGAGCATGGTTCTTGCGGCTCAAGACTGGATTCTCTGGCATTGGCATCCATGGCAGCACAGGGAATGAGAACACCGTTCCTGGGCGTGACAGCGAGGGTTGCATACGCATGCGCGACCCCGACATCATCACCCTCAAGGAGCAGTTTGCCCGTGTGGGCATGCCTGTAATCATCAAGCAGGAGGACCAGGGACTCAAGTCGTTTGAAATCAAGCGCTGACGTTGTCCTGCTATGACTTATCACGGTGCTACGATGCTAAGAAATGTGTCGTGGCACCGTTGTAAAACCATGAGAAATATTAATTGTTAAATAATCGAGAAATGATAAGCTACTGGAAGTGCCGTGATGGCTTCAGCGAGATAAATCAATGGAAGTCGGGGTGTTGGGTTCGTGCCACGTCACCGTCTCAGGAAGAACTTGCTTTGTTGAGCGAGCGTTTTGCTGTGCCGTTAGACTTCATCAACGATGCTCGAGATGTTGAGGAGCGCCCACGTGTCGACCAGGAGGACAACTGGCTGTTGGTGTTTGTGCGTGTGCCGTGTAAGAGTCAGGATGAAGATGGCGAAACGGTGTTCTCCACAGCTCCTTTAGCTATTTTAATGCGTGACGATGTTTTTGTTACAGTTAGCTATTTTGAAAACGAGGTCCTCGATGATTTCGTCAAGTGGAGCCAGCGCAAGCATTATCAGTCGTGCAAAGGCCCTGACCTGTTGCTGTCACTCATGCTCTCGACCTCGGTGTGGTATCTTAAGTACCTAAAACAAATGAATGCAATGATGGTTTCTGGCGAGGAGCGTCTAGAGAGTAAGATGGACAACGATGAGTTGTTGCGCTTGATGGGACTTGGTAAATTCTTGATCTATTTCATTACTTCTCTCAAGGGAAACTCAATGGTGCATGCACGAGTTAAGATGCGTCTGCGTTCGTTGCCCTACGACGAGGATCTCTTCGAAGATGTCGAGATTGAGAGTCAGCAGGCGCTCGACACAGCATCTATCTACGAAAACATCCTCAGGCGCCAGCAGGAGACCTATTCTTCGGTGATTGGCAACAACCTGAACCGCATCATGAAAACTCTCACAGTGGTTACTATCCTCCTCATGGTGCCAACGGTGATAGCCGGTTTCTATGGCATGAATGTGCCTAACGGCATGGAGTCGCATTGGCTCGGCTTCCCTGTCGCCTTGGCCCTCTCGGGTGTGCTCATGGCTTGTTGCTATTATTTCATTCGCAACAGTAAGCTATTTAAATGACAGTGTGCTGAAGAGCATAATTTTGCCGCAAATCGCCTACTTGTCTTCTATATATTATATATAAGGTGTAGGGCAAGGGTGGTACCACATTGTTCAACTGGCATTTGGTGAGACAAAATGGAGTTGCGTTTTGTAATGTGCTAAATATTAGCTGATTAAGAAAATGCTAGAAACGTGCTGGCGGTAAGATGATGATTTTTTTTGAAAAAAAAGTTGAGAATGTTTTGCCAGTTAAAAAAATATGTCTAACTTTGCAACCGCTTTAGAACCCCCAAGTGGGGTTTTTAAGTCAAGTATTGCCTCTTTAGCTCAGTTGGCCAGAGCACGTGATTTGTAATCTCGGGGTCGTTGGTTCGAATCCGACAAGAGGCTCAGAATGAGAGTTCTTATACATGATGTCTGTGGCTATAACGGGAAGATCGCATAGTGGCAATTGCGGCGGACTGTAAATCCGCTCCTTCGGGTTCGGTGGTTCGAGTCCACCTCTTCCCACACACACTTTTTGATAGGTCGCGGAAGTAGCTCAGTCGATAGAGCATCAGCCTTCCAAGCTGAGGGCCGCGGGTTTGAGCCCCGTCTTCCGCTCTAAGAGTAAGGACATTATGTATTGCCAATGTAGCTCAGGGGTAGAGCGCATCCTTGGTAAGGATGAGGTCGCGGGTTCAATTCCCGCCATCGGCTCCATTAAATACACACAAGCTTCGCTTCTCTAGTCGCGGTGCGTTGATTAAGGGCGCTCGTCATGGGGGCGAAGTGAAATGTGTAATTAATACTTGGAAATAATAAGTTAATCATTTATAATTTTAGTAACAAGAAAAGTTATGGCAAAAGAGAAATTCGTAAGAACGAAACCGCATGTTAACATCGGTACAATTGGTCACGTTGACCACGGTAAAACTACTTTGACCGCTGCTATCACACTCGTGCTCTCAAAGCAGGGTTATTCTCAGCAAGAGGTTCGCTCGTTCGATTCTATCGACAACGCACCCGAGGAGAAAGAGCGTGGTATCACTATCAACACTGCACACGTTGAGTATGAGACTGAAAATCGTCACTATGCTCACGTTGACTGCCCTGGACACGCCGACTACGTTAAGAACATGGTAACTGGTGCTGCTCAGATGGACGGTGCTATCGTAGTTATCGCTGCTACCGACGGTGTTATGCCACAGACTCGCGAGCACATCCTTCTCGCCCGTCAGGTGAACGTTCCACGTCTGGTTATCTTCTTGAACAAGTGCGACTCTCCCGACGTTGACGAGGAGATGATCGAGCTCGTTGAGATGGACGTACGTGACCTCCTGAGCGAGTATGAGTATGATGGCGAGAACACCCCAGTTATCAAGGGTTCGGCTCTTGGTGCACTGAATGGTGAGCCCAAGTGGGAGGAGACAGTTCTTGAGCTTATGAAGGCTGTTGACGAGTGGATTCCACTGCCTCCACGCGACATCGACAAACCATTCTTGATGCCTATCGAGGACGTATTCTCTATCACTGGCCGTGGTACTGTAGCAACTGGTCGTATCGAGACTGGTATCATCAAGGTTGGTGACGCTGTTCAAATCATGGGTCTTGGTGCAGACCTCAAGTCGGTTGTTACCGGCGTTGAGATGTTCCGCAAGCTCCTCGATCAGGGTGAGGCTGGCGACAACGTAGGTCTGTTGCTCCGTGGTATCGACTACAAGGAGATCAAGCGTGGTATGGTAATCTGCCATCCAGGACTTGTTAAGCCCCACGATCACTTCACTGCTTCGGTTTACGTGCTGAAGAAGGAAGAGGGTGGCCGTCACACTCCATTCCACAACAAGTATCGTCCACAGTTCTACATCCGTACACTTGACGTGACTGGCGAGATCACCTTGCCCGAGGGTGTAGAGATGGTAATGCCTGGTGACCACGTTGAGATCAACGTTAAGCTCATCACTCCAGTAGCTTGCAGCGAAGGTCTTCGCTTCGCTATCCGTGAGGGTGGCCGCACCGTTGGTTCTGGTCAAATCACCAAGATTATCGACGATTAATCACGGTCGTGCTTCTAGATTCCATCCATGCGCCAAGCGCGTGAGAGTGGAATGCTTGAAGGGACATAACAAAACAATGACAGCCGGCTGCATTAAAGGCAGCACGCCACAGGATGGTAGCCGGCTGTCTTTTACACGGGAATAGTTCAGTTGGTAGAACGACGGTCTCCAAAACCGTAGGTCGTGAGTTCGAGTCTTACTTCCCGTGCTAATTATCTCAAATAAACAATGAAGAAATACAAGTTACTTACGGACATCGAGGAATCTTATAACGAACTCGTTCATAAGGTTTCTTGGCCAACTAGGAGTGAACTGGTCAACAGCACAATCGTGGTAATGGTTGCTTCCATCATTGCTGCTCTTCTTATCTGGGTTGTTGACTGGATTATCAACAATGTGATGGAGCTCATCTACGGCCTGGCAATGTAATAAGTGCCGGTTGAGTAGAAATGCTCACGTCAAGTTGTGGTAGATTACTCTGCGACATGAGAGTGTGAAAAGATTCAATTCAACATCGCTAAGTTTTTAAATCAATGGCTGAAAACAAAAAACTTCAGTGGTACGTTTTGCGTGCCATCTCGGGAAAAGAGGCAAAGGTCAAGGAAATGCTTGACGCTGCCTGCAAGAATACCGACTTGGGCAAGTATCTTGCTCAGGTGATGGTGCCTACCGAGAAAGTGTACACCACGCGTGGGGGCAAGAAGGTGCTCAAGGAGCGCAACCTGTTCTCGGGCTATGTGTTTGTTCAGGCAATATTGAGAGGCGATGTTGAGGACTACTTGCGCAACACCACCAACGTCATCGACTTCGTGCGTAGCCGCGACGCCGACCGCAAGCCCGAGCCCATTCGTGAGAGCGACATCGCTCGCATGCTCAATGCGGCCGAGGGAGAGCAGCTCAGCGACGAGGCATCGCCCAACGACTACATCGTGGGCGAGACCGTGAAGGTTAACGACGGGCCATTCAACGGTTTCACTGGTGAAATCGAAGAGGTTAACCGAGAGAAACGTAAACTCAAGGTTATGGTTAAGGTGTTTGGGCGCAAGACACCTCTCGAGTTGGACAATTCGCAGGTAACGCGAGAGTGAGCCTCTTAATGTTACGTGAGAGGGCACGTATCGCAACTTGTTTATCAATTATATAAAGGTGGAGCAGCTAATCCTTCACCCCCAGTAGGACCTGCACTTGGTGCTAAGGGTATCAATATCATGGAGTTTTGCAAGCAATTCAATGCCCGCACTCAAGCTAGCGCCGGTAAGGTGTTGCCAGTGGTAATTACCTACTACGCCGACAAGAGCTTCGACTTCATCGTCAAGACTTCGCCTGCTGCTGTGCAGCTCCTCGAGGCCGCCAAGATTAAGGGTGGTTCGGGTGAGCCCAACCGCAAGAAGGTCGCTAGCGTTACTTGGGAGCAGATTCAAGCAATTGCTCAGGACAAAATGCCTGATTTGAACTGTTTTACTCTGGCTTCGGCTATGAGAATGGTGGCTGGTACAGCAAGAAGTATGGGTATCACTGTAAAGGGCGAATTCCCTGAAAACATTTAAAACTTCAATTGAACTATGAGTAAACTTACAAAAAATCACAAGTTAGCAAAAGAGAAGATTGAAGCCGGGAAGAGTTACACCCTTTTAGAGGCAGCTGCTTTGTTGAAGGAAATTACCTACACTAAGTTTGACGCCTCGGCCGATATCGATGTACGTCTTGGTGTTGACCCTCGTAAGGCCGACCAGAACGTGCGTGGCGTTGTGTCGCTGCCTAATGGCACTGGCAAAACTGTTCGCGTGCTCGTTATGTGTACTGCCGACGCTGAGGCAGCAGCCAAAGAGGCTGGAGCCGACTATGTAGGTCTTGACGAGTATATCGACAAGATCAAAGGTGGCTGGACCGATGTTGATGTTATCATCACTCAGCCACAGTGCATGGGCAAGCTTGGTCCTCTTGGTCGCATCCTCGGTCCTCGTGGCCTCATGCCTAACCCCAAGAGTGGCACTGTAACCCCCGACGTGGCTAAGGCCGTTAAGGAGGTTAAGCAGGGTAAGATTGACTTCAAGGTTGATAAAAAGGGTATCGTGCACACATCTATTGGTCGCATGTCATTTACCCCAGAGCAGATTAAGGAGAACGCGCAGGCGTTCATCAACACCCTTATTAAGCTCAAACCTAACACCGCGAAGGGTACCTATCTGAAGAGCATTTATCTTTCAAGTACAATGAGTCCTGGTATCAAGATCGATGTTAAGTCGATTGATGCTTAATTTTAAAAACGGAAAAGAAAATGAGAAAGGAAGATAAAGCAAAACAGATTGAAGCAATAAAGAATATTCTTGCTGAATATAGTTGTGTGTACTTGACCGAGACTACCGCTCTCAACGCCGAGAAGACTGTAGAGCTGCGTCGTGCAGCTTTCAAGAACGACGTTAAGATGGTCGTTGTTAAGAACACCCTGCTCAAGAAGGCTATGGAGCAGTCCGACGTTGACTACAGTGGCCTTTATGGATCACTTGCTGGACCAACTACCTTGATGCTTAGCAACACAGGTAATGCGCCAGCAAAACTTATCAAGAGTTTCCGCCAGAAGAAAGAGACACTTCCTGCATTGAAGGCTGCTTTTGTTGAGGAGACCGCCTATGTTGGCGCCGATCAACTCGAAGCACTTGCAACTATCAAGAGCAAGAACGAGCTCATCGCCGACGTTGTGGCATTGCTGCAGTCGCCTGCGAAGAACGTTATCAGCGCTCTGCAGAGTGGTGGCAATAAGCTGCACGGAATCCTGGAAACATTATCAAATAAAGAAAATTAATAACAATTCAATTAAATCATACAAAAATGGCAGATTTAAAAGCTTTTGCAGAACAATTAGTTAATCTTTCAGTTAAGGAAGTAAACGAGCTCGCTCAGATCCTTAAGGATGAGTATGGTATCGAACCCGCCGCTGCTGTGCTGGTGGTGCTGCTGCCGAGGAGGAGAAGTCTTCTTTCGACGTAGTGCTTAAGGCTGCTGGTGCCAACAAGCTCAAAGTTATCAAACTCGTTAAGGAGCTCACTGGTCTTGGCTTGAAGGACGCTAAGGCTCTCGTTGACAATGCTCCTGGTGTAGTTAAGGAAGGTCTTGCTAAGGCCGACGCCGAGGGCTTGAAGCAGCAACTCGAGGCTGAAGGAGCTGAAGTTGAACTGAAATAATACTACCTGTTAATCAGGTATTTAGGTTAAGAATCCCAAGAGATTGTCGATTCTTAACCTTTTTGTGTCTTTTTTTATTATTTTGAGTTCACCTTAATTTTATTTTTCAATGTCAGTTTCCAATACAAATCGCGTAAATTTTGCACGTGTCAAGAATCCTTATCCTTATCCCGATTTTCTTGAGGTGCAATTACAATCTTTCAGAGATTTTCTGCAGTTAGATACTCCCACAGAGAAAAGAAAAAACGAGGGACTCTATAAAGTGTTCAGCGAGAACTTCCCCATCGAGGACACTCGCAACAACTTTAAACTTGAATTCCTTGACTACTTTATCGACCCACCACGCTACACGGTAGAGGAATGCCTCGACCGTGGACTCACCTATTGCGTTCCCCTCAAGGCTAAGTTGAAGCTCTCTTGCGACGACCCCGACCATGAGGATTTCGCAACTGTTGTGCAGGACGTGTATCTGGGTGCGATACCTTACATGACCGAGAAGGGCACATTTGTTATCAATGGAGCTGAGCGTGTGATTGTTTCACAGTTGCACCGTTCTCCTGGTGTTTTCTTTGGTCAGAGCGTGCATGCCAATGGAACTAAGCTCTATTCGGCACGCATCATCCCTTTCCGTGGCAGCTGGATTGAGTTTGCCACCGATATCAACAATGTGATGTATGCCTACATCGACCGCAAGAAGAAATTGCCGGTTACTACATTGTTGCGTTCTATTGGTCTTGAGACTGATAACGACATCATCAAGATCTTTGGACTTGCCGAGGAGATAAAGGTGAATAAGACCAACCTCAAGCACGCAGTAGGACGCAAGCTCGCTGCTCGCGTTCTCAAGTCGTGGAATGAGGACTTCGTCGATGAGGATACCGGTGAGGTTGTAACTATCGAGCGTAATGACGTGGTTCTTGACCGCGACACTATTATCGAAGAGGACAACATCGAGGAGATTCTCGACTCGGGAGTGCAGACTATCTTGCTGCACAAGGAAGATATCAATACAGGTGAATATCAAATTATCTTCAACACTCTTAATAAAGACACATGTAACAGCGAGAAAGAGGCCATCAACTTCGTCTATCGCCAGTTGCGCAACGCCGAGCCACCCGATGATGCGAGTGCTCGTGAGGTTATCAACAACCTCTTCTTCAGCGAGAAGCGCTACGACTTAGGCGATGTGGGCCGTTTCCGCATCAACAAGAAGCTTGGCCTCGTCACTCCCGATGAGGTGCGAGTTCTCACCAAGGAAGACATCATCGAGATCATTAAGTATCTTATTGGCCTTATCAACAGCAAGACCGATGTCGATGATATCGACCACTTGAGCAACCGCCGTGTTCGCACTGTGGGAGAGCAGCTCTACAACCAGTTTGGTGTAGGCTTGGCACGCATGTCGCGCACCATTCGTGAGCGCATGAATGTGCGTGACAACGAGGTGTTCACTCCCATCGACCTTATCAACGCCAAGACAATATCGTCGGTTATCAACACTTTCTTTGGTACCAACGCTTTGTCGCAGTTCATGGATCAGACCAATCCTCTGGCCGAGATTACACACAAGCGCCGTATGAGCGCACTCGGTCCTGGTGGTCTTTCGCGTGAGCGTGCTGGCTTTGAGGTTCGTGACGTGCATTACACTCACTATGGTCGTCTGTGTCCAATCGAGACCCCTGAGGGACCTAACATTGGTCTTATCTCGTCTCTCTGTATTTATGCCAAAATCAATAAGCTGGGCTTCATCGAGACTCCCTACCGCAAGGTTGAGAACTCTAAGGTGAACCTCAACAACGATGAGATTGTTTATCTCACCGCTGAGAGCGAGGAGAGCAACATCATCGCTCAGGGTAATGCTCCGCTCAACGACGATGGAACTTTCCAGAAGACTAGGGTTAAGGCTCGCTTGGATGCCGACTTCCCAGTAGTGTCGCCCGATCAGATTTCGCTCATGGATGTGTCACCACAACAGATCGCTTCGATTGCTGCCGCTATGATTCCATTCTTGGAGCATGACGACGCCAACCGTGCGCTCATGGGTGCCAACATGATGCGTCAGGCTGTGCCACTGCTGCGCAGTGAGTCGCCTATCGTGGGCACTGGCATTGAGGCGCGTCTGGCATTTGACAGCCGCACTCAAATTCAGGCCGAGGGCGCTGGCGTGATCGAGTATGTCGACGCCGACAAGATTCGCATCCGCTACGACCAGACCGAGGACGAGGCATTCGTCACATTCGACGAGCCCGTTAAGGAATATCGCTTGCCCAAGTTCCGCAAGACCAACCAGAGCACAACTATCGACTTGCGTCCAGTGTGCAATGTGGGTCAGCGCGTGGAGAAGGGCGACATCCTCACCGAGGGCTATTCAACTTGCGACGGTGAGTTGGCTCTTGGCCGCAACCTCAAGGTGGCTTATATGCCTTGGAAGGGTTACAACTATGAGGACGCCATCGTGCTTAATGAGCGCATGGTACGCGAGGACATCCTCACTTCGGTTCACGTCGACGAGTACACTCTCGAGGTGCGTGAGACCAAGCGAGGCATGGAAGAGCTCACCAGCGACATACCTAACGTGAGCGAGGACGCTACCAAGGACCTCGATGAGCGCGGTATCATTCGCATTGGTGCTCATGTTCAGCCAGGCGACATCCTCATCGGTAAGATTACTCCTAAGGGTGAGAGCGATCCCACTCCTGAGGAGAAGCTGCTGCGCGCCATCTTTGGCGACAAAGCCGGCGATGTGAAAGACGCTTCGCTCAAGGCCAATCCTTCGCTCAAGGGTGTGATTATCAACACACGTCTCTTTGCACGTGCCGTCAAGAAGACAAGAAAAGGCAAGGCTGGAGATCCCGAGGTACAGAAACTCGACGACGAGTACGGAGCACGTCTCACCGACCTCAAGAACAGGCTTGTTGAGAAACTGCTCATCCTCACCGACGGCAAGCAGTCGCAGGGTGTTAAGGACTTCCTCGACACCGAGGTTGTGCCCAAGGGTGCTAAATTTACCCAGGAGGTGCTCAAGAACATCGATTATGATTCTGTAAGCTTGAGCCGCTGGACCAATAATGACCGCATCAACCAAATGATACGCGAGTGCGTGATGAACTATTTGCGCAAGAGCAAGGGTATTGACGCCGAGTTGCGTCGACGCAAGTTCGACCTCTCGATTGGCGATGAACTGCCTTCGGGTATCATGCAGATGGCAAAGGTTTATGTTGCCAAGAAGCGCAAGATTGGTGTTGGTGATAAGATGGCAGGTCGCCACGGTAATAAAGGTATTGTCTCGCGCGTTGTGCGTCAGGAGGACATGCCTTTCCTCGCCGACGGTACTCCTGTCGACATCGTGCTCAACCCACTGGGTGTGCCTTCGCGCATGAACTTGGGTCAGATTTTCGAGGCCGTGCTCGGTTGGGCTGGCCGTGAGCTCGATGTGAAGTTTGCTACTCCTATCTTTGATGGTGCTTCGCTCGATGACCTCAACGAGTGGACCGACAAGGCTGGCCTGCCACGAGTGGGTAAGACTTGGCTCTACGACGGAGGTACTGGCGAGCGCTTCGACCAGCAGGCTACTGTGGGTGTGACCTACATGCTCAAACTTGGCCACATGGTTGAGGATAAGATGCATGCTCGTAGCATTGGTCCTTACTCGCTCATCACTCAGCAGCCTCTTGGAGGTAAAGCTCAGTTTGGTGGTCAGCGATTTGGTGAGATGGAGGTTTGGGCTCTTGAGGCGTTTGGCGCTAGCCACGTTCTGCAGGAGATCCTTACTATCAAGAGTGACGATGTCACTGGACGTAGCCGTGCCTACGAGGCAATTGTCAAGGGCGACTCGATGCCTACCCCAGGCATCCCCGAATCTCTCAACGTGCTGTTGCATGAGTTGCGTGGATTGTGCTTGAGTGTAACACTCGATTAATAGTATTAACGTTATCAGTTTCAATACAATATTATCATGGCTTTTAAGAAAGATAATAAGATAAAAAGTAGCTTCTCGAAGATTACCATTGGTTTGGCGTCTCCCGACGACATACTAGGTAACTCAAAGGGCGAGGTACTGAAGCCCGAGACCATCAACTACCGTACTTATAAGCCCGAGCGCGACGGCTTGTTCTGCGAGCGCATCTTCGGTCCTGTAAAGGACTATGAGTGCCATTGCGGCAAGTACAAGCGCATCCGCTATCGCAACATCGTGTGCGACCGTTGCGGTGTTGAGGTTACCGAGAAGAAGGTGCGCCGTGAGCGCAGCGGTCACATCCAGCTTGTGGTGCCTGTGGCTCACATCTGGTATTTCCGTTCGCTTCCCAACAAGATTGGTTACTTGCTGGGATTGCCCACCAAGAAGCTCGATTCGGTTATTTACTATGAGCGTTACATTGTTATCAACCCAGGTAACGTGGTTATTGACGAGCAGACTGGCAATTTCAACGTGGTTCCCGGCATCGCCGAGAGCACTAAGGATCGTGACCAGGCTAACCGTCTGCACAAGTACGACCTGCTGAGCGAGGAGGAATATCTTGCCATCCAGGAGAAGTTGCCCGAGGGCAACCGCAATCTCGACGACAGCGATCCTAACAAGTTCGTTGCCAAGATGGGTGCCGAGGCTATCTACGACCTCCTTGCCGAGCTCAACCTTGACAAACTCTCTAACGAGCTCCGTGACCGTGCAAGCAACGAGACATCGCAGCAGCGCAAGACCGACGCACTCAAGCGTCGTCAAGTTGTTGAGATGTTCCGCGCTAGCAAGAATATGAACCGCCCCGAGTGGATGATTCTCAAGGTTATTCCTGTCATTCCACCCGATTTGCGTCCTCTCGTTCCCCTCGATGGTGGCCGCTTCGCAACTAGCGACCTTAACGACCTGTATCGCCGCGTGATCATTCGCAACAACCGCCTCAAGCGACTCATCGAGATTAAGGCTCCCGAGGTGATTTTGCGCAACGAGAAGCGCATGCTGCAGGAGGCCGTCGACTCGCTCCTCGACAACTCTCGCAAGTCGAGCGCTGTTAAGAGCGATGCCAACCGTCCTCTCAAGTCGTTGAGCGACAGCCTTAAGGGTAAGCAGGGACGTTTCCGTCAGAACCTTCTCGGTAAGCGTGTTGACTACTCGGCACGTTCGGTTATCGTTGTAGGTCCTGAGCTCAAGATGGGCGAGTGCGGTATTCCTAAGGATATGGCCGCCGAGCTCTACAAGCCATTTGTAATTCGCAAGCTCATTGAGCGCGGCATCGTTAAAACGGTGAAGAGCGCCAAGAAGATTGTCGATCGCAAGGAGCCAGTCGTTTGGGACATCTTGGAGAACGTGATGAAGGGTCATCCTGTGCTCCTCAACCGTGCCCCAACACTGCACCGTCTTGGTATTCAGGCATTCCAGCCCAAGCTCATCGAGGGTAAGGCAATTCAGCTGCACCCACTGGCTTGTACTCCATTTAATGCCGACTTCGACGGTGACCAGATGGCAGTTCACTTGCCTCTGGGCAACGAGGCTATTGTTGAGGCTCAGATGCTTATGCTCATGCCTCACAACATCCTCAACCCCGCCAATGGTGAGCCTATCACCGTTCCATCGCAGGATATGGTTCTGGGACTTTATTACATCACCAAGCTGCGCGAAGGCGCCAAGGGTGAGGGTCTCACTTTCTACGGCCCTGAGGAGGCAACTATCGCCTTCAACGAGGGTAAACTTGCGATGAACGCTATTATCTCGGTGATGGTCGACGACGTGGATGCCGATGGTAACCCCATCCGCCACATCGTTAAAGACACTTCGGTGGGTCGAATTATCTTCAACAACAGCGTGCCTAAGGAACTCGGATATGTTAACGAGGTTATTTCTAAGAAATCGCTCAAGAAGATTATCACCAAGGTTATCCGTAATTGCGGTGTGCCACGCAGTGCCAAGTTCCTTGACGACATCAAGAACCTGGGTTACTACATGGCATTCAAGGGTGGCTTGTCGTTCAACCTTGACGACGTGCTTGTTCCACCCGAGAAGCAGAAACTCATCGAGGAGGGCGATGCCCAAGTCGAGGAGGTAATGCAGAACTATAACATGGGATTCATCACCAACAACGAGCGTTACAACCAGATTATCGATATCTGGACTCATGTAAACAGCCGACTCACCGACACCCTGATGGAGCAGATTACTGCCGACAAGCAGGGATTCAACTCGGTGTTCATGATGCTCGACTCAGGTGCCCGTGGTTCGCGTGACCAGATTCGCCAGCTCTCAGGTATGCGTGGTCTTATGGCCAAGCCTCAGAAGAGTGGTGTTGAAGGTGGTCACCAGATTATCGAGAACCCAATTCTCGCAAACTTCAAGGAAGGTCTGTCGGTGCTCGAGTACTTTATTTCGACTCACGGTGCCCGTAAGGGTCTTGCCGATACCGCCTTGAAGACCGCCGATGCAGGTTACCTCACCCGTCGTCTTGTTGACGTGGCCCACGACGTGATTATCACCGAGGAGGACTGTGGAACACTGCGTGGACTCGTTTGCCGCGAGGTGAAGAACAACGACGATGTGGTAGCTACTCTGGGAGAGCGCATCGTAGGACGCGTTTCGGTTCACGACGTTGTTGACCCCACTACTGGCGAGGTAATCGTCGAGGCTGGTGAGGAGATTGGCGACGTTGCTGCCGACCGCATCAACAATTCTCCAATCGAGAGCGTTGAGATTCGTTCGGTCCTCACCTGCGAGTCGAAGCATGGTGTATGCGCTAAGTGCTATGGACGCAACTTGGCTAACCACCGCTTGGTTCAGAAGGGAGAGGCTGTGGGCGTGATTGCTGCTCAGTCGATTGGTGAGCCTGGTACTCAGCTTACTCTGCGTACCTTCCACGTCGGTGGTGTTGCTAGCAACATCGCTGCCGTGAGCAACATGACTTCGAAGTATGATGGTCGTCTCGAGATTGACGAGCTCCGCACTGTTGCCGATAAGGACGGTCACGACATTGTGATTGGTCGTATGGCCGAGATGCGCATCGTCGATCCTCACACTAATATGATGCTTACTACCGCCAACATCGTCTATGGCTCGAAATTATTCTTCAAGCCTGGCGACATGCTCAAGAAGGGCGACGTGATTTGCGAGTGGGACCCATTCAACGCTGTTATCGTCAGCGAGGTGGGTGGTCGCTTGAGATTCAAGAACCTTATCGAGGGCGTGACCTATCGCAACGAGGTTGACGAGACATCCAACAAGAGTGAGATGATTGTAATCGAGTCGAAAGACCACACTCGCATCCCTGAGGCTCAACTCATGGCTGCCGAGGACTTCGACAATCCCGATGCTGCTCCCATCAAGACTTACTCGCTGCCAGTGGGCGCTCACCTCATGAAGGTTGAGGGCGAGGAAATCACTCCTGGTGAGGTATTCGTTAAGATTCCACGAGCTTCTAGCGGTGGTGCAGGTGATATCACCGGTGGTCTGCCACGTGTTACTGAGCTCTTTGAGGCACGCAACCCGTCTAACCCAGCTATCGTTAGCGAGATCGACGGTGTAGTGACCTTCGGACGCATCAAGCGTGGTAACCGCGAGATCGTTGTCACCAGCAAGAATGGTGAGGAGAAGAAGTATCTCGTGCCTATGTCGAAGCAGATTCTCGTGCTTGAGAACGACTCAGTGCGTGCAGGTACACCGCTTTCCGACGGTGCTGTCACTCCTGCCGACATCCTGCGAATCAAGGGCCCAACAGCCGTTCAGGACTATATCGTTAACGAGGTTCAGGACGTTTACCGCCTGCAGGGTGTGAAGATCAACGATAAGCACTTTGAGGTTATCGTGCGCCAGATGATGCGCAAGGTTAACATCATCGATCCAGGCGACACCAACTTCCTTGAGCAGCAAATCGTCGACAAGCGCGACTTTATGGATGAGAACGACCGCATTTGGGGCAAGAAGATTGTCATCGACTGTGGCGACGCTCTCGACATCGATAAGGGTCAGATGATCACTCCTCGCAAGCTGCGCGACATCAACTCGATGCTCAAGCGCAAGGCTTTGCGTGAGGTTAAGGTGCGCGACGCCGTGCCTGCTACCAGCGAGCAGATCCTGCAAGGTATCACCCGTGCAGCATTGCAGACCAAGAGCTTTATCTCGGCAGCTTCCTTCCAGGAGACTACCAAGGTGCTCAACGAGGCTGCTATCAGCGGCAAGGTCGACTATCTCGAGGGCATGAAGGAGAACGTGATCTGCGGTCACCTCATCCCTGCTGGTACCGGTCTGCGTGAATACCAAACCCTCGTCGTGGGCAACAAGGACGACTTCGACCGTGCTGCCGTGATTAAGGACGCCGAGGTGATGGAGAACATGTAAACTAGTCATTAACCACAATCGGCTTTTGGGCAGGTTGTGGTTAAAGACATCATCTATTTCCTTTAAGGAAATTGTTTGTTTTCATTTTTTATTGGCTCTGAAGTTGCTCACAAGCAACTTCAGAGTTTTTTTTGTGCACTTTGAAAAAAATAGAGACTATTGACTATTTTTTAGGACGAAAAACGTTATCTTTGTGGAGTTGATTTTTTAATACCGATTATATTATGGCAAAGAAACGCATTACTATAGCCATCGATGGGCACTCTTCTTGCGGCAAGAGCACGATGGCTAAGGCTCTGGCCAAGCGCATAGGCTATGCCTACATCGACACTGGCGCAATGTACCGCGCTGTTACTCTCTACTGCCTCGAGAAGGGGATGATCGACGGCGACAAGGTCAACAAGCCTCGTTTACGCCGACACATGCCCAAGATTGAAATCTCGTTCAAGGTCAACGAGGAGGGCAAGAGCGACACCTGGCTCAACGGGCGCAACGTTGAGAAGGAGATTCGCGGCATGGAGGTGAGCAACAAGGTTAGCCTTGTGTCGGCCATCGGTTTTGTGCGTCGCGCTATGGTTGAGCAGCAACAGGCAATGGGCCGCGATAAGGGCATCGTGATGGACGGCCGCGACATTGGCACCGTGGTATTCCCCGATGCCGAGCTCAAAGTGTTTATCACAGCTTCGGCTCAGGTGCGTGCCGAGCGTCGTTTTAAGGAATTGCAGAGCAAGGGCGACACAACTACTACTTTCGACGATGTGCTGGCCAACGTTATTGAGCGCGACCGTATCGACACTACCCGCAAGGAGAGCCCTCTTCGTCAGGCCGATGATGCGTTGCTTCTCGACAACTCCAACCTCACCATCCCCGAGCAGGACGAGTGGCTCTATAACGAGTACCTAAAGAAAGTACAAGGAAAATAGTAACTAAAAACTAACAACTAAGAACTTACTCTCTTGTTTATCGAAATTGACAATGGGTCGGGCTTCTGCTTTGGTGTGACTACCGCAATTTCCAAGGCCGAGGAAGAGCTCGACAAGACAGGGCACCTCTATTGCTTGGGCGACATTGTGCACAACAGCAACGAGGTGGAGAGGCTCAAGCAAAAGGGCCTCGAGACCATCACGCACGAGCAGCTCCGCGAGCTTCGCGACGTGAAGGTACTGCTGCGTGCTCATGGCGAGCCCCCCGAGACCTATGAGATAGCCCGTCGCAACAACATTGAGATTATCGACGCCACCTGCCCAGTGGTGCTGCAGCTGCAGCGGCGCATCAACAAGAGCTACAACAGCACTCACCACGACGACAACCAGCCGCAAGTGGTAATCTACGGCAAGCGCGGTCATGCCGAGGTCAATGGGTTGGTGGGACAGACTCAAGGCAATGCACTCGTCATCGAGAGCCTTGACGAAATCGACAAAATCGACTTCAATCGCGACATCTATCTCTATTCGCAGACCACCAAGTCGCTACAGGGATTCAAGGCCATTGTCGAGGAAATTAAGAAGCGCATTGCGCCCGATGTTGAGTTCAAGAGCTACGACACCATCTGCCGCTCGGTGGCCAACCGCATACCCCAGATTCGCCAGTTTGCCAGCCGTCACGAGCTCATTCTCTTCGTGTGCGGCAGCAAGTCGAGTAACGGCAAGATCCTCTTTGCCGAGTGTCTCGACGCCAATCCCAATTCTCACATGATAAGCAACGAGACCGAGATCGACCCGCAGTGGCTCGTGGGCAAGCACAGCATTGGCGTGTGTGGAGCAACTTCCACCCCGCGATGGCTCATGACACAGGTCAAGAACTATGTTGAAGAAAATATCGCTAACCAGTAACAACCGCCGGCACCCATGACAAAACGCACCCTATACATCATTATCGCACTGCTGTTCTTTCTTGACATAGCGGCTTTCATCGTCTACTTCTTGGGCAATTCCAACAGCGACGGCAAGAGCCCCATCGAGTATGTCCTGCGCGACAGTGTGGCGCGTGAGATGGCCGATACCATCCCCGACAATGTTGTGAAGGATAAATTCGACACTATAGCTCACGACATCAGTTTCCTCTCTTTCGACAGGATGAAGGTTGAAGGCAACATGGTGCCCATGACTAGCAAGATAAAGATTAAATTTGTGTGGCCGTTGTCTATCAACAACTTCGACAAACTAGATGACCTGCATCACGAACTCCTGAGCCGCATATCGATGGCTAATCGCAACAGCCTCGATAACACACTTGATTATCTGCTCAACCACCCCGAGTTTGCGAGGCCTTCCACCAATTTCACCCGCACGTCCTCGGTCGACAATATGGACGAGATTAACCACACCAAGCAGTTCTACCGCATCTTCCCCTACATCAGCACCAACTATCTGCTCGAGATGGTTGTGCTGGTCGAGAAGTTCGACGGCGCGGCGCTCACGCGCAACATGAATATTGTCCACTACGACCGTGTGCACCACAATGTAATCTCAATCAACAAGATATTCGACATGTCGCACATCGATGACATTCTGGCGCTTGTCAACCAGGGCATCGAGTCCGAGAAACTGTCGGGCAATCACGACAACTGGCACGAGGTTAACGTCTTGCCCACCGAGTTCCTGCTTGGCCGCAAGAGCGTGGTCTTCTACTTTGCCGACGGCGCTATGGCGCCTCGAGGCACTGGACTGCACGAGATTTCGGTGCCTAATGCCGAGCTGGAGCCCTATTTCACAAGTTATTATAGCGAGATGCTCGCCAACGATACTCACTTCGTGAGCTACCAATTCTTAACCCTGTAGAATCCAATGACAATCGACAAGCAGCAGCAACGCAGCCTCAAGGACTTTCTCGACCGCGAGGCAGCGAGAATCAATAGTGTAGATTTCATAGCCAGCGATCCCGTGCAATTCCCGCGTCGCTTCTCGGCGCTGCGCGACATCGAGATAGTGTCGTTGCTCTCGGCAACCATCGCTTGGGGCAACCGCAAGATGATTTGCAACAACTGCACTAAGATGATCGACATCATGCAAGGCGAGCCAGCAGCCTTTGTCGACGACGAGGCCTACGAGGCGCTCCCCGACGAGCTGAACATCCACCGCACCTTCTTTGCCCGCAACTTCAAGTACATGCTGCGTGGTCTCAAGCGCATCTACGACGCTCACCACTCGCTCAACGATTTCGCGGCTGCCCACAGGGTAGGGGAGAGCGACGAGCCGGCATGGCGTCTGGTTGAGCTCATGCAGCAAGAGATGATGGCAGCCAACGCTGGCGCTACCGATTCACGGTGCTTACCCACCAACCTCATTGGCACGGCCCTCAAGCGCATCAACATGGCGCTGCGGTGGCTTGTGCGCGACGACGGCATCGTCGACATGGGAGTGTGGAGCGCTATCCGTCCGTCGCAGCTGTTCATACCGCTCGACGTGCATGTGGGCAACACGGCACGAGCACTTGGCATGATTGACCGCAAGGCCAACGACAAGAAGACCGTACTCGAACTCACCGCGATGCTGCGCCAGTTCCGCCCCGACGACCCAGTCATCTACGACTACGCCCTTTTTGGAATCGGCGTTACCAATGCTATGCCTAAATCATAAATTTTGGCTTATAAAAAAACAACTCCTTGCTGCAGTGTTGCAACAAGGAGCTATTGTTTGATTGTCAACCAATCAGGTTGATTTGATGCCAAGGGGCTTTATTCGCCTTCAACCTTAGCAATCTTGTACATTCCTTCACCACCGGTCACTGTCAGGATGCACTTGTGGCCGTCGCCTTCAACCAGGAAGCGCTTGGGCTCAAGTTCCTTGATGGTGAAGTTGCTGGCATTGATGTTTCCGTTGCCTGTGATGATCTCCCAGTTATAGGTGCCGTCTTCTCTCTTGATTGATTCCAGACCAGCATCGGTAAATTTCAGTTTCAGGTAGCGGAAGTAGCTATCGTTATAGATGTTGCCAGTGTAGACATACTCGGTGTAGAAACCAATCAGGAATGCCTGCTCAAGGTTGGCAACGTCGCCGTTATCGAGGCGCTTGGCGCCCTCGGCGGTCCACATGCCCTGGTCAACCACCATGGTTTTATTGTTGCTCTTCATCTGCTTGGTGGTTTGAGCGGCTTTACGTTTTGTCTTCTTCACTTTGGCGTTAGCGTCAACGGCTGTGCCCATTATCAGTGCCACTATGGTGGCGATGAATAGTACCTTTTTCATAATTGTAAATGCTAATTATTAATATAAGATTATAATACTTTGACTACAATAGTGTTGCAAGGTTTAATCCTCAAGGATGAACCATGAGCTTGTGTCGTAGCGGGGTAGGGCATACACCTGGATGTCCTTCTCGCGCTCGAGTGCCGCAAAGCTGCCGTCGCCCACGCTCAGGTTGTTTTCCTCAAGCATCTTGCGCATGTTTTCCAGTGCAATCTCGGGAGTGTTGTTGTCGTTGCTCAGGTGGCACAGGAACACCCACTTCAGCCCGGGGTGGTGGTGCTGGGCGACAAATTCGGCTGCCATCTTGTTGTCGAGGTGACCTTTCTCGCTGCGCACGCGGGCCTTCAGGTATTCGGGATATCGCCCCGTGTCGAGCATTTTGCGGTCGTAGTTGCTCTCAATCATCAAGTAATTGGCCTGGCACATGTAGTGCTTGGCACGCTCGGTGATGATGCCCATGTCGGTTGCAACGACAAAGTTTTTGCCGCCTGCCTCAAAGATGAATCCCATGTTGTCAATCGCGTCGTGCGACGTGTCGAAGGCAGTGATTTTCATGCCCGCAAGAAAAAACGGAATCTCCTTGAAGATGCTCACCTGGTAGTCCTTGATGCGATTCGACACATTGTGGTGACGCAACAGGCCTCCCATCAGGCGTGGAGTGCAGTAGATGCGCATGTGCTTGTTCTCGCGCACTATCTTGTACGCGTAGCGAATGTGGTCGGCATGGTCATGCGTGAGCAGGATGCCTTTCACCTTCGAGAGCCTGATGCCGTTTGCCTCCAAGTCGCGATACACGTGCTCGGGGTCCACTCCGGCATCTATCAGCACTCCTCCGTTCTCATTACCCAGAAACGCGCAGTTTCCACTGCTACCGCTTCCAAAACTCACAAAGTTGAAAGCCTTCCACTCCTCGGGAGTCTCTTCGCGCTTTCGCGGTTGCGAGTTTTCATCCTTAAAATCCAGTTCGCCAATAGCATATTTATCTATCCATCGGCGGTCGCCAAGCCTCTGCTGGCGATTCTTATCATTGTATTTACTCATTTTCAATCACTACCCTCAATTCCCCCTCTAAGATAGAGGGGGTAAGGGGGAGTATGAACTCTCTCCACTCTCCACTCTCTACTTGTAGAGCAAGAAAATCGTGGGCACCTTGTGCAGCTCAGGCAGTTTGCCCTGCCACTGCTTTACGCCACGAGTCACAATGCTCTCGGCTGGGCCAGTGATGTCGGTGGCAATGCACAGCTTCAGGTGAGCTGGCAATGTGCGGCACAGCTCAGCGGCGAGAGCGTTGTTGCGGTAGGGCGTCTCGATGAAGATCTGCGTCTGGTCTTCGTGCATGATGCGGTGCTCCATCTCCTTGAGCTTGCGGGCACGTTGAGCGGCATCGATGGGCAGGTAGCCCAGGAAAGCGAAGCTCTGGCCGTTGAATCCCGAACCCATCAGCCCCATCAGGATGCTCGACGGGCCCACCAGCGGCTTAACTTTCAGGCCGCGGCTCTGCGCTATCGCCACCACGTCGGCACCAGGGTCGGCAATCGCTGGGCAGCCAGCCTCGCTAATCACCCCCATGGGCTCGCCAGCCACCAGTGGAGCTAGCATTGAGGGGATGTCGCTGGCGCTCGTGTGCCGGTTCAGCTCATAGAAAGTCAGCTCGTCGATGTTGATGTCGCGATCGCACTTCTTCAGGAAACGCCTTGCCGAGCGCACATTCTCGACGATAAAATGCTTGATGTGCCTCACTACTGCAATGTTGGCGGCAGGCAACACGGTTCCAAGCTCAACATCGCTGAGCTGCACAGGAATCAGATATAGAGCCGTTTCAATCATTTTTGTAGTAAGATTTGGTGGTTTTAACCTACAAAATTAATGAATTTACCCCAATGGCACTACATCTTGGCACTATAAAAAATGTAAAAAATAATTGTACCGTTCATCAGCAATAAGTGGTGTTTTGTCATTTTTTTAGTTGAAAATATTATAACAAAGCGTGTTATATCACAATTATTTTTTATTTTTGCGCTTGAATGATTATTCCCCTCTTTTTTGGGCAGGGGACAACGAGACATACCTAACTAATATTTTTTACATTTAAAACCATTTTTCTTTTTATGAACAAAAAGTTACTAAAATCATTTTTTGCAGTTATTGTTGCTGTTGCTGGAGTCTTCGCTTTCTCTACAAGCGCTCAAGCTGCAGTAATTGGCGATGTCAACAACGATGGTTCGGTCACTGCTGCCGATGTCACAGCAATCTATGATGTGCTGCTGGGCAACGATCTTATGTTCCAGGCCACTGCCGATGTCAACAACGATGGTTCGGTCACTGCTGCCGATGTTACCTTCGTCTACGACATCCTGCTCGGTAATGTTCAGCCAAGCTACGAGAAGGTCTACATCCTTGGCGATGTTAATGGCAACGAGTGGAATGCATCTAATGGCGTTGAGATGACCACTCAGGACGGCAAAATCTACACTGCCGCTATCACTACCAAGGAAACTGGCTTTAGCTACTTCAGCTTCACCACGAAGCTTGCCAATCCTGATACCGAATTCAATGCTGCTTGGGACGAGATTGCTCCTTACCGCTTTGGTGCTGTGCCAAGCGATGACTACAACTTCGTTGTGACCGAGGAACTCTTGGGCACCGAGATTGCTCTTACAACCGAAGAGGGCTTCCAGGCACTACAGATGGCTCCCGGCTCGTTCAACCTGAGCCTCGACCTCGAGAACATGAAGCTCACTATCACTGGCGAGTTCGCTCCACAACCTGAGCCTGCCGGCAATTGGTATCTCGTGGGTTCTTTCAATGGATGGTCGACTACCGACATGGGCTACCAGTTCACTCAGAGCACTGAGAATCCTAACCTCTACAGCATCTTCATCGAACCCGTGGTCGGTGACTACTGGTTCAAGATTGCCAACGAGGATTGCTTCACTGCTACCAACTTCTGGAGTGGAACTATCCTCAGCGCTGCTGTCGATGGCTATGGTGAGCTCAGCGGAAACCTCGTGCAAGGCAACCAGGGCGCTTTCTGCATCCCAGAGTCTTACGGGTGCACCTATCTCAACATCACCATCGACGTTGAGAACCTTACCTACACCATCGAGACCGACGGACATAAGCCCGACATTGAGCCAAATGCTGCCGATTGGTATCTCGTGGGTAATTTCAACGGCTGGTCGACTACCGACATGAACTATCCTTTCATTCAGAGCACTACCAACCCTAACGTCTACAGTATCCACGTCGATAACGTGAGTGGGGACTTCTGGTTCAAGATTGCTGCTGGAACCAACTATTCTGGCAGCTTCTGGAGTGGTACCTTCCTCAGCGCTGCTGTCGATGGAGAGAACGCTCTCAGCGGAAGCCTAGTGCAAGGCAACCAGGGCGCATTCTGCATACCAGCGTCTTACAACTGCACTTACCTCGACATCACCATCAACGTTGAGAACATGACCTACTCCATCGAGACCGATGGACAACCCTGATGATTAATCAAACTTAATCACACAACTTTATTAGTCACATCTCAATGGCGAGGCTCTCAAAGCCTCGCCATTACTTTTCCTAATAATAGGGGAGGAGAGTGGCGAGAGTCGAGAGGTGAGAGCCGAGAGGCGAGAGGCGAGAAGTGAGAGTCGAGAGGTGAGAAGTGAGATGCGAGTGGCGAGTGGTGAGAAGTGAGATGCGAGAGCCCCGTCCGACCCTGTCCGACTCTGTCCGACCCTTGTCCGACCCTTGTCCGACCCCGTCCGACCCCGTCTGACCAACGAATAACGCCCAGAAAGTAAATTCCTCTCAAAAAGTCGTATCTTGCGGTATCATATAGCCAGTTTCACTAGATAATTTAAATAAGTGACGATTATGTTATTTCTAAAATCCCTGTTATATGTTTAATTAAAAATTTCGGATAGATATAAGATTTATCAATCACTTTCCTGCATTATAACCAATAATTTAACTGCTTCCATCATAGCCTCGCTTAAGCTTTCAGGAACAGGATATTGCCATTCTGAAACGTAATCATAATTGACAGTTTCTATTGGTTTCCCTGAAGCATAGTACGTTGTTGTTATTAACATGGATTTATTATCCCTTAAACTGTATTTATACAAATTCATAAAATGAGTTAATTTCAAGTAACCCTTTTTCTTAAATTCTCTATAATACCCTTTTCTAATTCTTGTTAATGAACTGGTTTGCGGAACGTATTTAAACCAAGCCATATAATTCCCAAAATCATCCTTGTTGATTTCGCTATTTATATAGACTAAATAATCATCTGTCTCAGCTGCCTCAATCCATTCGGCGTGAGCCATCAAACAAAAGACTGAAGTTATTATTAAAAGAATTATACGTTTCATCGTTTTATTAGTTTGAAGTGTTTTTAGTAATCTGTTGCGAAGGTAATAAAAAATGACCAAAAATACAAATTAATAATTATTTCCTTCCCTTTCGGCGGTTACATTCTCGGCACAACATTTGGCAGTTCTCAATAACTGTACTAGCTCCTTCACACCTATGGAATCCACAACTCAATCGCAAAGTAAGTGAAAAAAACACTAAACAAACTTTCTTCTCATTTTTAATAATAATTCATGGTCCATTCTCAGTCATTTGTGTAATAATCTCCGTCATTTTTTTAATATGGTTTTGAAACAAACAATCCCTTATCTTTGCCCAAAAACTAACGATTAACAACTAACAACTAAAAACTATGCACTCTTAACTATTGGATGCCGTAGGCATAACACTTTCAATTTTAGCCCGCAGGGCAATAATTTTAAGCGCAAAGCGCGGCCCAACTAAAAACTAATAACTAATAACTAACGACTCTACTCCCATGTACAAATCACCCATCCAACAGCAGTTTGAGCTGGCACGCAAGCAAGCTCTCATCAAGCAGGGAACGCTCGACGAGGACGGAAACCAGCCCACCAACCCCTATCTCCAGGAACTCGCACAGCTCAACGAGAAGCCATCCATCTTCTCACACCGCAACGACGACATCAACGCCCCAGCCATCGACCATGCCG
>CADAAI010000014.1 GCA_902785925.1 uncultured Bacteroidales bacterium | reverse complement strand
CCCAACAGACTTTTGCACCAACAATGACGGCTCAACATTACCCGTCATCAATGAAATAGAGAGAATAAATCTGTAAACTTTTTTCAGGACGATACACACCTGACTCACCTGACTCACTTGACTCACTTGACTCGGTTGACTCGGTTGACTCGGTTTTTGCCACTCCTACGGAGTGGAAATTAGAGCGCTGCGCGCTAAAATTATGCATCAAATTGTAATGAACAGCGCGCATGCGCTGCAATACACTAACTACACCATTGCTTCTTAAGTGATGTGGGGGTTGCAATATGTCAAAGAGCGCTTAATCCAATGCACAATTCTTAATGCATAATGCACAATTGCGTTAGACGCTGACATCAATAATGCAAAATGGCATTGAGGTTAGAGCAAAGGTAATAGTGATAGGGCTTATAAAACAATATCAAAACCGCCAAGAGGCTGTCACTCTTGGCGGTTTATTTGTATCATTTTTATGTATAGTGGGTTATCTTAGGATTTTCTCGGTGGTGCGTGTGCCGTCGTTGTAGGTTGTGACGCGGATGTTGAAGCCCTTGAATGGCTCGCTGCTGCTAATGCCCTGGAGGTTGTAGTAGCGCACGCTCTTGACTTCTTTGTTGGTTACGAGATTGTCGATTCCCGTCAATTGTTGCATGATCAATTGAGCATTAGACACTCTTGAATCATATAGTTTTGTGTTGATGAGATTGTAAAGGACATAGTAGTTTTGCAGATACCTGTCGAATGGATAGTTGGCCCCTCCCATGATGGGTGGTCTTGCCACATACTGTAGATCGACGCAGGCGACACCATCATCAAAGACAACCTTGTTTCCCTCGAGATGTCCACCATCAATAACAGTGAGTCGATTTAGGTCGAGCCCATTGTCAATGTCTTCTTCAAGGCTGTAGGCGTTGTCTTCATCCAGGTCAACAATTCGTATAGCAGGATAGGAGGTGTCATATTCGAACCCCATGCGCATCCAGGGATTGCTGAGCTCCAGTCCATCGGTATCAGGCAACTTGATGTCTATTGCCTCGGCATCGGTGCCAAGATAGAAGTAGATGAGATTTGTGTTGTGTGAGAGGTCTAAATTCCTGAGATGGTAAATGTTGGACTCGTCATCAATCCCCCAAGTGTCATGTCCGAACGAAACCCCCTCGAGATTATAGAGATACTCAATACCCTTGAAGTTAATGACTTTCTTGAGCAGGTCATCACCCTCAAACCCGTCACTATAGTACAGGTGCCATGAGTCTCGGTGTGTTCTTAACAGGTGCACATTCCCCAGTTCCTCATAGGAAAGAATTGCATCCTCGTTGGTGTCGACGTAAGTAGCAAGATATTGACGGAAGTAAGGATCAGGGAAATGCTCCTGGTCGATGGCTACGCTCTCGCCCTCCTGTATTGCCAGCTTCTCATTGCGTAGCCATCCCGTTTGAACCTGAATCTTGATAGTGCTGTTGCAAGTGTATTGCTTGTCGCCATTGGTTGCAATGAGGTATTTCATGTGAGCCACACGAGCACCATCATTGAACTGCAGATAGGTGTTACCATCGTCCTGTATAACCACTTGGGCATTATCGACACTCACGATTCGGTTCACATCGAGTCCTGCCGCCACATACTTATTCAAACTGAATGTGTAGCCACTCTCATTGCCTACAGCCACCCCCTCGATGGTGATTTCAGGAATGTCGACACCCTCTTGTGGCTCATAGTTGAAGAAGAGCATTGGAGAGTTCTTTATTACCACACGATTGAGATTGCCTGTCATTGGGAGATATAGGTGCGAGAACGGTTTGTTGTCGTTAAAATATACCTGGGTCGCATAGTATGATTCATATGAAATCTGTTCTCGCCTAAGGTTCAATGCTTCGTTCTTGTCGCCTATCAAGTAACGCCAGTTGGGATGGTTGAGTTCAAGAGTTTCCAGATTTGGGAACCAGTCGAAGTGATAGTCCACCGCATTTCTTCCCAGAATGTGCTCCGGGTCGGCATTGCTGTCAATCACCCTGACAGCCTCAAGTTCGTCGGCCGAGAGAATGCTGTCATTATCGAGATCAACATATCTCAAGCACCAGTCATAGAAACAGTTCTTGGCATAATAGGCAGGATATTGATAATAATAATTAAGGTCCTGCAAGTTCTGTATTGACCAGCCCAAATCGACATATCCTTCGGAATATTCAGCATAGTTGTAGATTGGGTAGTGCTCGAAAGTGTTGTTGAAATAGTCAATGTAGAAGTCATAGTAGTTCAAGCCACTGAGGTCCTTGCTGGCAGTGGCGCCGTCATTGGCGGCCATCATTGAGGCTTGCGGCATCAATAGAGGAAAAGCGAGCGTCATAACTAGGATAAAAGCAATCTTTTTCATGACTGTAATGGTTTTATTGACATCAATCGCAAAAATACTAATTTATTTATAATAAACGAATTATTGTGTTAAATATTGTTGCAAAAAACTAAAAACAAGCTAACGATTAGGCCGTTAAGTCACACATACACAATGTCAGGAAGGAGTGATATAAAAGCTCGAATTTATATTCATTTGATGATTTTCTCGGTGGTGCGTGTGCCGTCGTTGTAGGTTGTGACGCGGATGTTGAAGCCCTTGAAAGGCTCGCTGCTGCTAATGCCCTGGAGGTTGTAATATAGCACCGATTTAACCTCTTTGCTGGGTGTCACAGTCGGTATTCCACTATCATACCCCCATTGCTCATCAAGCCAAGCCGCCTTGAGCAAAATGTTATTAAGAAATTCGTCTGAAGCGCCATTCCACAGGTCACTATAGTAAGGCCATCTAACCTTGTCATATTGTTTAGCGATTTCTATAACATCCAGAAATTGCCTATCGTGTGCAACCACTTTGTCTAAAACTCCATCATCTCTAAATTCTTTCCACAAAGTCGAAATCGAACTCTGATACCGGGGAAACTTTAACAGTTCCTCTATCCACAGGAATGTGAATGGTGACTCGTAGTTGAAGATGAAATCATCGGTTTTGGCACGGGTGAAACTGTTGCCAAAATCCCACACCGGCCCAAACATCAGTTTCTCGTCCTCACCCCTGTCCTTATAAATAAACATGCTGCGACAGAATGACTCAATATTAGACATCACCTCATTAATGATGTAGAAGCGCGTGAGCGTGCCCATGTCAAGATACTGTTCCCAGCCAGTATCATTTTTATTATTGACAAATACACAGCTGTCGACCTTGGAGATTAAACGAGAAATATAATCGACTTGCACTTGCGACACTTTTTCGGGAGAATGAGAAGTGAAGAAGAACCACCCCTTTGACGAATCATTATTTTGAGACATACCATAAACACGCGTGTCGTTCCCGTTAACCTCCAGCAGCCATCCCCCACTCACATAGTAAGGATTGGTTTCATTATCACTCTGCTCGACAATTCCTACACGGCCATCTTCCACTCTTATATTCTCGCACAGGAAATAAAGCCCCACGTATTCATCATTAAGGAACAACTCAACTGGAAGTTGCCGTGTGGTGTAAGGCATTCCCACTTGTCGGCTCAATTCAAAGCCTGTCTCGTCACGTAGAAAACCACTAAGGTCGTCGGCATGTGGCAGCAAGACAAAATGCTTGCTCTTGTCAAGCCCCAAGGGTGATTGTTTATGAGCGAACTTTATTTTGTAAGGTTTCTTATAGAATCCTCGCCAGGTGTAATTGCCTCGACCTTTTATCGACAGCTCAAGTGGATTTTCCTCGCTGCCAAGCGATTGGGAATCACCACTGCCGCAATTGTCGATCCACAAAGTGGCATCAATATAATTGTCCTTAGTTGTAACCGGACAGGAGCCTTGAGTTTTGATGTGTATAACAGGCAGGGTGCCCGAGGCTGTCGCATTATAGCTCTCTTGAGTTCTCCAATAGCCGTCACTCTCTAGGGTGTCATCAAGTATAGGACAATAGACGTAATCGCACCGATGGGGGTGAGTGTCGGGGTTTATTTCGCGCCACATTCCCATCAGTGTGTGTCGTGAAGTATGGTTCTCAATAAAATCATTCACTGCCTCATCAAAGGTACCAGAGTCAACATCGCTTTCTATAAAAGAATAAAGGTCGCATCCAACAGGCTCATCAAGCGTCAATTGCCACCAACCGTCACTGCCAGCAGGCACCGACAATTTATAGACATTAACCACAACATTAACGGTGTCGAAAGTCGCAAACTCAACATTGGCATAATTAATCTTGCTGTTGTCAAAATAGTAAGATCCTGGTTCAAAAACATCGGCATGGCAATTGGGCACGCATAAACTTGCCAAACACAGGACAGTCAAAAAGCAGCCAACATATCGTCTCATAAGGCATAGTTTATAATTTCCAGTTTTAGTTTTATAATAAATAAATGTGAGTTTTACGTGTTATTGTCACAATGTTAGGTCACGCGTGTGGTCGAGGCGCTTGATGACATGGGCCGGCACTCCCGCAACCACACTGTTGCTTGGCACGTCTTTAATTACAACGGCATTGGCTCCGATGAGCACATTGTCACCGACGGTGATGCCGCCTATCACTTTAGCACCGCAGCACACCTCCACGTTGTCGCCTATCACGGGAGCCTTCAGCTCATGGTCGAAGCCAATTGTGACCTGCTGATAGATCTTGCAGTTATTGCCAATCCTCTCGGCGGAGATGATTGTAGAAAAGCCATGCTGTATTATCAAGCCCCCGCCAATGTCATTAGTTGTAATCTCAAGGGTGTTCTTTCCCCTTAACCACCAGCTTGACAGCAATCTCAAAACTCCCACACGCTTGTAAAACACCGAGCGGAATTCGGGGTAGGAACCAAGAAGGAAAGAAGCCCCCCACAGGTTGCAGGCAGTGTGCCTCCACCGCGACCACTGCCTCAGGTCGGCCATCACCAATCTCCTGGCAGATGATGGCATCAACAACCAGTAGGCTGCTGCCAAAGGGAATGCCAGCAGTCCTTTAAGCCTATTTTTCAAAATTATCATAATTGATTTAACGTCAGGAGTGGTTTGGGACAAAATTAGAAAAAAAATGTGTAATTACCCCCCCCATTTGTTAAATTGTGTTAAGCAAATGTTTTGCCAGTGTATTTTGACTCAAAATCCAGCCCATTTTTGCTCATTTGAACCAGTTAATGCATTATTCAATTTATAGAAGCGTAGCCTAATTATGAATTGTGCATTATGCTTGTTCTCTGTTTTTTATGGAATTGGGTTTTAGAGATTCAAGTATTGCGAAAAAAATCGTTACGAAAATATTCGCAATGTATTTTGGGGAGAGGGAAGTGGGGAGAGCTTCTCTCAATTCACAATTCATAATGCATAATGCACAATTGGGGCTGACGCCGCGATGCAACAGAGCATTGCAGTTATTCAAGTATTTTGGATTTTTTGACGGCGACTGTGTCGCCGAGTACGTGGACAGACTTAATCAATGCATTTTCAGGGGAGCTCGTCGCGAAGGAGGTAGTTGTTGCGTTGTGATTCGAAGGTATCGGGTGAGGCTTTTAGTTGTGCGGTGTCGATGAGAGGGTTGTAGCTGTCGAGGATTGATTGTGGGGTGACATACTCTGCGCCCTTGAGGGGTGTGGATGCTTGGACGGGCTGGATGTTCCAGCCGTATCGGCGGTTGAGAGCCTTGATGATCATGGCGGTGCCTCGCTGTTTGCCCTGGAGGCTGTATCCTGCAATGTGTGGCGTGGCGATAAAGGCCTTATCGAGGAGTTCGTGGTTGATATTAGGTTCGCCTTCCCAGCAGTCGAGAGCAATGTCGCCGCGCCATCGCAGCAGTGCCTCGTTGTCGCACACGGCTCCGCGGGCTGCGTTGATGATGAGTTTGCATCGTTGCAGACTGTTGAGGAACTGCTCGTCGCAGAGATGCCAAGTGGGGTATTTGCCCTCACGGGTGAGGGGCGTGTGGAAGGTGATGATGTCGGAGGCGCTCATAAGCGCGGGGAGAGGGAAGAGGAAAGAGGAGAGAGAGGGCTGCGCCTGATTCTCGAGGAGAGTTTTTTTTGAGTAGAGAGTGGAGAGTGGAGAGTTTTTCAATGCAGAATTCATAATGCACAATGCACAATCATTCATACTCCCCCCAACCCCCTCTATCTTAGAGGGGGAACTAGAGTGGACATCTACATTGCATAATTCTTCGGCGAGGGGGGGATCGTTGAGGATGACGCGATAGCCTAGCTGGAGGGCCCAGCGGGCGACGATGCCGCCTACGTGTCCCACACCCACGATGCCCAAGGTGAGCTGGTGGTCGAGTGGAGTGCGTTGCGCCTCGAGCCATTGCAGGATAGAGGCATGAGTCCACTGCGCCACTGCAGGAGCATTGCACCCGGGTGCATTGACCACAGTGATGCCATGCTGACGGCAGTAGTCGAGGTCGATGTGATCGGTGCCGATAGTGGCTGTGCCGATGAACTCTACTGCAGTACCCTCGAGAAGGGATTGGTCGCAATGGGTGCGAGTGCGAGTGAGCAACACCTTGGCGTCGCGCAACACTTCATTGTTTATCTCGCTGCCAGGCACATAGTGAACCTCATGAGCCACAGGCTCAAGTAGACCTTCGAGATAGGGAATTTTGCTATCGGCAACTATCTTCATCATGCGATGACCATTGCAATAATAAATGCAGCGAACATAGCAACAAGCAGCCACACCGTGACTGGCTGGCGCGTCTCGTGTTGAGTGATGACATACCAGTGCCCGTACTGGATGGCAAAGCACATGTTGAGCAACGGCATGTAAATGAGGAAGTCGTTATAGTCGATTGCCATCATGAGCACCACGAAGATAGAGAGAGCAATAAAGAAATTGTTATAGGCCCTCACATGGACGCTATAATTGAGCATCGTCTTGAGATTGGAAATGGTGAGCAGCACCGTGAGCGCCACAGTGGTGATGGCCATGGTAACCGCCCAACCCTTGGCGGCAAATGGCGGTGCTGCTGTCCACACCTGCGAGATGTGTGGAGCCTGGAATGCCGAAAGCGACTCAAGGCCTGTGCCGAGCATAATCCAATAGGGGGTGACAATGCCAAAGATGGTGGCAAAGACGCCTCGCACATCGAGCACGCGCATATAGGCAAAACCCAGCAAGAACAATGGGATGAGCAAGAAGAAGACATAATGGTAGATGGTGAAGAACGAAAGCAGCGCCATCACCAAGAAAATTCCTTGAGTTGCCCCACCCCGCTTGCCATAGAGGTCGAACATGAAGAACAGCGACATTACTACCACTAGGCACAGAGCGGTGCCAGCAAAGAAGCGTGTACTCAAGAAGGGGTTGATGCCCTGAAGAAGCACAAAAACAGCGGCAAAGACAAAGCAGTTGTAGGTCTTGATGTAGCGGAACATAATGTTGAGCGTGACAAGCAGCACACCCATAATCACGTTGCACAACACAGCGACAAAGCAAGAAGTGTCGCTACTCGAAATCCATGTGGCAAGATTGTGAAACGTGCCATAGCCACGCTGAGGCACCACAAAGTTGCCACTGGCAATAATCGAGAAGATAACAAGCAGCAGAATCGACAGCCCAAAGAAGCCTCGATTGTTGAAATAGTCAACTATGTAACTGCCTTTCTTTGCCATGGTCTTTTTCTAGAAGGTATAGATTTACTAGTAGTTCTAGATTTTTAAAATGAACTATGAATTAGTCTCGTCGCTGCCATCACCGGCCTCGGCGTCACGCCGTTTCCAGCCATTGCGTCGTCCCTTGAAGATTGGGCGCTCCTTGTCCTCGCCAAGCTGTGGACCATGGAAGGAGAAGGTGCGACGACGTCTTGGGTCGCGTCCTTCGCCATCGCCCTCGGCACCAACGCCATAGGTCCGCTCGGTGCGATAAACGTGAGAACCATCGTCACGCACCTTGCGCATAGGGTTCACACCGCGGTCGCCATCCTCACGACGACGGCGCATGGGGTTAACACCACGGTCGCCATCCTCACGACGCCTAGTGAAACCTCCCTCGCGACGCTTTCCGAAGCCACCATCACGACGATCACCATCACGGCGGTCACGGCGGTCACGATAGTCGCCATCGCGTCGTTCACCACGATCGCCACGCTTGAACTCGCGCCGTGGCCTATCGTCACGATCACGACGCTCATAGTTGGGCTTGTCGCTCGCACGGAACTCAGTGTTCTTGATAGTGCCACCCTTGCGACGCATGTCGTCGAAACTGCCGTCGAAGATAACGTATTCACGGAGCTCGCACTCGATGTCGCCATTGAGCAACGGATAGTGCAGCGATGCCTTGAGGCCCAGGTTGTCGACGAGTTCCTTGTTGCTACCCACGATGAGCCAGCAGTCGTAACCCACATACACCTTCTTGAGCTTGTTGCCCAAGGTTGCGTAGAGCTGTGGCAACTCATCGCTCGTGAGGCGCTCGCCATAGGGTGGATTGCTGATGAGCACTCCCTTCTCGGGAGCCGATTCCTGCTCCTCGATGGGCTTACGCTCCACCTCGATATACTGCGTGAGACCAGCATTCTTGACATTGGCATTGGTAGCAGCTACCGCCTTGCCCAGAATGTCGTAGCCGTAAATCTTGTGAGTAAACTCCCGCTCTCCACTATCGTCGTTATAGATTGCCTCGAAGAGGTCGGCATCATAGTCGGGCCACTTTTGGAAAGCATATTCCTGACGATATACACCTGGATTGATATTTGCAGCTATGAGCGCCGCCTCAATCAGGAATGTTCCTGAGCCGCACATGGGGTCGACGAAGTTGCTCTCGCCGTCCCATCCACTGAGCTTGATAATGCCAGCAGCGAGCACCTCGTTGATGGGAGCATCGGTCTGTGCCACTCTCCAGCCACGCTTATAGAGCGGCTCACCCGATGAATCGAGCGAGATAGTCACATCGTTGCCGTTGATGTGAACATTGAAGTGATAGTCGGGACCTGTGAGACGAATTGATGGGCGCTTGCCCGAGCGCTCCATGAAATAGTCGGCTATACCGTCTTTCACGCGATAGGTAACGAAGCGTGAATGCTTGAAAGACTCGCTATTGACCGTGCAGTCGATAGAGAAGGTGCTGTTCTCGCTCAGTATGTCCTCCCAATGGTATTGCTTAACCTGCTCATAGAGGTCATCGGCATCGGTCGACTTAAATTTATAGAAGGGTTTCAACACTCGCAAGGCAGTGCGCAGGCAGAAGTTGGCCCGATACATCAATTCCTTGTCGCCCTTGAAGGCAACCATGCGTCGTCCCTGCTGCACATCTTGTGCTCCCAGAGCCACCAGCTCATCACTCAGAACCCCTTCCAGCCCCTGGAAGGTCTTAGCAACCATTTCAAAAGTCTCACTCATAATCATGTCAAAAATGTTTAGATTATTCCACACTGCGTGAAATATGGGTGCAAAGTTAGTCTTTTTTGATGAAATATGACGTTAATCATCTTGTTTTTTTGTCATTAATAACTTTGTGGTGTGAAGAATTCTTGATAAATTTGCAACATATCGAATTATGCAAGAGAAGTCCTATTAATAACACTCTAATAATCAATAATTATGAAGCTTAATAAACTATTTATTCTAACACTGCTATTGAGTGTGGCATCGATGTTCTCGATTGATGCTCAGCAATATTATGGCCGTGTGTCGGACCCTGATGGCTACACCAATATTCGCAGTGGTGCATCGACCAGGTATCCTATCATAGGAAGCTATAGGTCGGGATATTATCTCTACTACACTCCAATGAGCAATGGTTGGAGCAAGGTGTATTCGGGAACTCGCAGCAACACCTTCATGGGATACATGCACACTAGCCGCATCGTGCGCATAAACCCCAATAGTAGTAGCTACACTACTGGCGGCACGTCGACAAGCTCCCTGAGAAGGGGTACTATCGTTGACCCTCGTGACAACTATGTGAACGTGCGCAAGGGCCCAGGCACTAACTATGCTATAGTGAGCCGACTTTGGATAGGCACAACAGTTTACTACCAAGGTAGTAGTTCAGGTTGGGTTAAAGTGTATAACGGTAACCGTAATTATCTGGGCTACGTTGCTCGCAGCCGCATCCGTTAGATGATTAGGTGGCTACACTTTACAGAGTGATAAATACTTTGGCCCAATCGCCAGTGGAGTGGTCAATGATACCGAAGAAGTCGGGTTCATCGACCACTTCGGCATTGGGACATCCTTGAAACTGAACCTCAATGATTTCTTTCATGCTCAAGAATTTCTCTTGGGCATCTTCTTCGTGAGAGAAGCGGTAGTCGTCGCTACCATGTTCGTTGCCTGCTTTATATTGGAATGTAACTTTCATGGGATTAATGTTGTCTTTTAGCTGATTGATGGTGCTTTAGTCGGTCGTGGTGCCAAATTTCAAGGCTATTGAAGGCGTTCTGCCACAAAATGTAGAAACCGGGGCCCACTGCGGCGAGAGGATTGAGCCAAGCACTCGACACCCAGATTGCGAAAGCTGTATTTTTCTGACCCATTGCCTGCCCCATCTCGGTGGTGGCATGAAAGAAACGGCCCACATAACGACCAATAGCAAACTGCACGAAAGTGATGGCAAGACTAGTGAGTGCAACTATTGCGATAAACCACACTGTGGTTCCGGAATTCATAATGTTGCGCATGGTAGCACCCGAAATAACGAGCAAGAGCACTCCCCACAAGTAGAACGAAAGATCCTTGTTGCTGATGATGAGGCGGTGCAGACGTGGTGTGAAATGCTTTACCACATAGGCCAGCGCCATAGGCGCCACGAGCACTGAACACACTCGCTCGAGCAGCGCGAGGAAGGCGTCCCAGAAAGGCATATCAATGCTCTTGTCAACAAGCGGAAACACCACAGGAATGGATACTGCCGCCACAAAGTTGCTCAGCAGCATGAAGGTGGTCATTTTCTCGAGATCTCCATCGAGTTTGGCGGTAACTACAGGTGCAGCCGTGGCACATGGGCAAATGACGCAGCAGACAATGCACTCCATGAGAATCAGATCGTTGCCCTTAGCGTCGTAGTGCATAATGAGCACAGTGCTAACTATCACCAGCACAAGTTGCAACGCCAAGATGACGAAATGCCACCAGCATGGGCGCATGCGGTGAAAGTCGGCACGACAGAAGGTGACAAACAATATCACAAACAGAATCCAAGGCAAGATAAAGTCGAAGAAACTGTTGAACACCTGCCCCGCTTCATGCAACGCCGGCGTGAAGTAGAAGATGAAATAGACCAAGATGCCAGTCGACATCGCCACTGGCAAAGTCCATTCCTTGAGTATTTTAATAAGCTTGTTCATTCAGAATGACATAGTTGTTGCTTAGTCTTTAGGGTCGCTTTGCTTGAGACGCTCAACGAACTGGTCGATTTTCTCCAGTTCCTTGGGGATGTCGATTTCCTGAGGACAGTGACTCACGCACTTGCGGCAGCCAATACAGTGATTTGCCTGACGCAGGCGTGGCACGCTGTAGTCGTATCCCACGAGGAATGCCTTGCGAGCTCGCTTGTAGTCGCTATCCTTCTCGTCACGCACCAAATTACCCTCCTTGAGACACTTGTTGTAGTGGACGAAAATCGCCGGAATATTGATGCCATAGGGGCATGGCATGCAGTACTTGCAGTCGTTACAGGGGATATCATGCAATGCGACTATTTTATCGGCAATCTTGCTAAGGAAAGTATCTTCCTCGGGTGTGATAGGTTTCAATGGGGAGTAGGTTTTTATGTTCTCCATGAGGTGGTCCATCCATGTCATGCCGCTAAGCACGGTGAGCACACCTTCAGGTGTTCCGGCATAGCGGAATGCCCATGATGCTATGCTGCTGTTAGGGTCACGTCGCTTCATATCGGCAACGATGCTATCGGGCATATTAGCCAGTCGTCCACCTAGCAGAGGCTCCATTATGACAGCAGGGATGTCGCGCTTCTTTAGTTCGTCATAGAGGTATTCGGCATCGGTATTATCTTCGTTTATTTCCTTAGCGTGTTTCCAATCAACATAGTTAAGTTCAATTTGAACGAAATCCCAGTGGTAATCGCCGTCGTCGTGCCATGCCAGCAGGTTGTCGAAGATGGCGATGTCGCCGTGGTAGCTGAAACCCAAGTTGCGAATCTTGCCGGCCTCCTTCTGCTCCACAAGCCAGTCGAGCAAGCCGTTGTCCATGAAGCGGTTGTTAAACTCCTCGATTGCATCTTCGCCGCCTCCTACTGCGTGCAGAAGCATGTAGTCGATGTAGTCGACCTGCAGTTCCTTTAGCGAGTTATAGAACATCTTTTGGCTCTCCTCGAGTGACCTTGTGGAGGGGTCGAAATTAGAGAGCTTGGTAGCAATGTAATATTTGTTGCGTGGATGACGATGCAGTGCGATGCCGGTGGCTTTCTCGCTGCGTCCACGGCAATAGGCTGGTGATGTGTCGAAGTAGTTCACGCCATGCTCGATGGCGAAGTCAATCTCCTTATTCACCAGTTCCTGGTCGATTTCTGCATTGGGGTCGGCCAAATCACCACCCTCTAACGGCAGACGCATCATACCGTAGCCAAGCAGCGACACACGGTCGCCAGTATTGTGGTTGGTGCGATAGGTCATCTTATCTTTGGGCACATCTTCGGCTGATATAGCAGAATTGTCTGAAGGGTCATATTTGCAAGCTGCGAGCATTGCGCTCGATGCCACTGCAGTGCCTCCCGCCACCTTCAAGAAGTGGCGTCGGCTCATATTATGGTTGTCGTTATTCATTACTGTAGGGGGGATTAAATGGTTCGGTGATCTTCGTGGCCTTCAACGTGGATGGCCGAAACTGGGCGTGAAGGGCATACATACTCGCATGCGCCGCAGCCAATGCACTTAGCCTCGTTGATGCTGGGCACCATGGGTGAGTTTTCGTCATTCTCGTCGAGCTGAATCATGGTGATAGCACCAGTGGGGCAGTGACGTGCGCAGTTGCCGCACGAAACAGGTGTTCCGTCCTCGTTCTTATCGCGTGTGGGAATGCACAGGAAGTGAGTCCACACGGCGTGACCAATCTGAGTAGAAGACTTCTGCTCGAGAGTAATAGGTTTTATGGCGCCAGCGGGACACACCTGTGAGCAGCGGTTGCACTCAGGGCGGCAGTAGCCACGCTCGTAGCTCATAATGGGCTGCATGAAGGTGAGCAAGTCGTTGGATGGGCGGAGCACCTGGTTAGGACACTCGGCGACACACAGCTGGCAAGCCACGCAATGCTTCGCCATGTTGCGTGCGCTTATCGAGCCAGGAGGAGTGATGGGGTTCTTGCGCTCGGGCATCTGTTTCTCCTCGATGGCAGCGAGGCCTCCGTCCACTTTCTTCTTGGCTTGTGCCATAGCTGTTGTAGCAAGTGCAACACCGCTACCAATTAGGAATGCGCGCTTGCCCTTGTCGATCCCTTCTTGTTGCTGAGGAGTTTCGGCAACGGGAGTGACTTTGCGTGGGCGTCCGTAATAAATGGCGTCCTTGTGGCACTTTGTAATGCAGTTACCACAGGTGACACAGCGGCTATGATCGACAATGCCGCTCTGATAATCTATGCAAGAAGCCTTGCAATTGCGTGTGCAAAGACCACACTTGATACACTTATCGTCGTCGATGTGAACCTTAAGGAAAGAGAAGCGCGAGATAAGGCTCAAGAATGTGCCAACGGGGCAGATAGTATTGCAATAGGTGCGTCCACCTCGCCATGCCAAGATAGCGATGATAATGAATAGTATGGCAGCCGTTGCCAGCGACGCGATGCTCTTGACCCAAACTTCCACGGTATAGATGCCATAGCTGTCGTAGTGCTCGGCAATGGCAGCGACGCCATTGTTGCACCACTCATAGATGGGTTGAAAAAGGTTGGTGGCAATTAATCCATAAGTGCCGTAAGGCTCTAGAATCGCCATGAGAGAACCTATTCCGAGTACTATTGCGATAATGAAAATCACCAGCACCGGATAACGCAGCCACTTCACCTCCTTAGAATAGGTAAAGCGGTTTTTCTTGCGCTTGCTGTGAATCCACGATATGAGGTCCTGCATTACACCCAGTGGACAAATCACTGAACAGTAGATGCGTCCAAAAATTAAAGTCAGGACCACCAGTGCCGTTATTATAACAAAATTAAGAGCTAATACTGCTGGAACCAACTGAACCTTGGCGGTCCATCCCAACCAATGGTGCAGTGTGCCTGTGAAGTCGAGGAAAAGCAACGTCACAGCCACAAAACATAGCACTGCTAAGATTCGTCGAATTTTCTTTAACATGAAATATAAGTTTGGGAATGAATAATTAACTAATTACTTGTGAAGCCATCATCCTATTAATTTTGCGCATCTCAAGGATGAGAAGCACAACACCGATTAGTGCCGAGATGAGGTCGCTTGCTGGAAATGAATACCACACACCATCGAGTTTAAACAGTGGCGGCAATATGAACAGGAACGGTAACAGACATAATACTTGTCGCGACAAACTCATAAAAATAGACTTTGTTGCCTCGCCGAGCGACTGAAAGAAATTGGTAGTAACAATTTGGAAACCAGCTACCCAGAATACCATATTAGCAACACGGAACGCATGTGCGCTTGACTGAATTAGTCCCTCGTCGGTAGTAAAAATCATAGCCAGATATTCGGGCACGAATTCGCTCAAGAGAGTAGCAACCAAACACACAATAGTACCAACAGCAACTGTAAGCCAGTAAGTACGCTTGAGACGGTCATATCGCTTTGCACCATAGTTGAATCCCACTATAGGTTGCATGCCCATGCACACACCCAAAACAAACATGATGGCAAGCTGTGAGATGGTCATCAGAATTCCCATCGCCGCCACACTTTGATCACCGCCATACTTGAAGACGGTGTGATTGAGCACTGCGTTTATCACGCATCCAGCAGTATTGACGATACATGGCGCGGCACCAATGGCAATAATAGGACTCAAGATGCTCCATTTTATTCTGTATATACCTGGTTTATAATGTATTTCGCTATTCTTATTAAAGAAGTGCCGTTGCACATAAATCATGGATATGAACATCGAGATGTCGGTAGCGATGGCTGCACCCTTGATGCCCCACTTAAGTCCAAAGATGAATATGGGAGCCAATATCACATTCATGCCAGCGCCAATGAAATTGGCCCACATCGCCTTCTTGGGATATCCAGTGGCTCGCATGATGTTGCTGAAAGAGAAAGTGAGGTTATTGATGAGCAATCCCGGGAGCATGTACATCATGAAGTCGCGTGCATAAGGCAGCGATGTTTCACTTGCTCCAAACAATATGAGCACCTCGTCGATGAAAATGGCAAACATTGTCAGATAGAAAGTGCCGAGAATCAGTGTCATCACCAAACTGTTGCCCAAAATCTGCTCGGCAGTGTGCCGTTTACCTTGTCCCAGCACAATAGAGGTGCGTGCCCCCGCACCACCGCCAATGAGCACACCAAAAGCCACCGAGACATTCATCACAGGGAAGGTGATTGCCAAGCCTGCGATGGCGTCGGGTCCCACACCCTGGCCAATGAACATGCGGTCGATGATGTTGTAGATCGACATCACCACCATACCAACTACCGAAGGCAAGCTGTACTTAAAAAGCAGCTTGCCAATCGGGGCTTTATCGAGCTCATTGAGCCTGTCTTTTCCCTGCATGCGTTATTTCAAGAGGAAAAAATCTCTTTTTTAACTAGATAAACTAATTCTTAAGTAGGTCGAGCCAAGATGGGTCTTTCGACTTCTTGGCCTTGTCCTTAAACACCTTGTTCAGGTCTTTAGCTGCATCCTCGTTCTGCTTAAGATACTCGAGAACCCAGAGGGCGCGTGTGTTGTCGCTCTCGCGCTCGAGGGCACTGATAACATCCTTAGCACATTTCTCGAATTCCCAGTCGTTGTAGTATTCCACAGCACGTAGAGCGTAAGTCTCTCCACTATCGGGATCGAGCTCAATAGCTTTGGTGAAGGCTTTGATAGCAGCCTTACGATCCTTCAACGAGCCCGATACTGTACCAATTCCAAGATAACCCTCAATCTCTTTTGGATCGTACTGCACCATCATGCCATAGTCGACGAGTGCCTCGTCAAATCGACGCATGCGCTTGTAGATGTTAGCGCGACGGAAGTAACTATCTAAATCCTGCTTGTCGTAGCGCAATGCCATGCTCAGGTCATCGATAGCACTAAGTGTGTCCTTGAGCTGAAGGTTAATTGTTGAACGCGTGAAATATATCCAATTGAGAAGTTCGGTGTCGCTCTGGTCGATGCGGCATTGTCGCGCCCTATCAATCGCCTTAAGAGCCTCGCTTGGCTCATCCATCTCGCTATAGATAGCTGCCTTATAGGCCCACCCGTCGGCATGGTTAGGGTTCTTTTCAAGATGCTTTTTTATGAGGCGTGCTGCAGTAGTGAAATCGTCTTTCTCATAGGCCTCAATAGCCTGGTCATAGACCGTTGCTGCAGCTAGCTTAGTGTTATTGGCAGCGACTTTTCTAATCGACTTTTTCTTTACCGACAAAGCCCCTGCTGGAACAGCCAGCAAAGCAGCCAAAACCAATAAAATTGTTATTCTTTTCATAGTTATTAATTTTTATTATGATATTATTTTTGCAAATATATAAAAAAAACATAATTCACGAAACTATTGTCATAAAATTATATCATCACTCGGGCGAATGGTGGCGCCGTGATGTCGCACGTCTCACCATTGAGAAACTTAAAATAGCCAGCCACAGCAATCATAGCGGCATTGTCGGTGGTAAAAGAGCGCTTGGGGATAAAAGCCTTGATGTGCCGACGGTCACAATACTGCTGAACGGCGTTGCGCACACCACTATTGGCACTCACTCCACCACTTATCGCAACAGTCTTAATACCAGTGGCTTTTACCGCTTTATCAAACTTATCCATGAGCGTGTCGATAATCGTCTTTTGGAGCGAAGCTGCCAAGTCGGCCTTATTCTCTTCAATGAAATTGGGGTTAAGTTTCAGCTCGTCGCGCAGAGTGTAAAGGAACGAAGTCTTGAGGCCACTGAAACTATAATTGTAGCCCTCGATGTGTGGCTTCGCAAATTTAAAACGGTTGGGATTGCCCTGCTGCGCCAATTCATCGATATAAGGTCCTCCAGGATAAGGAAGTCCCATCACTTTGGCACACTTATCGAACGCCTCGCCTGCTGCATCATCGATAGTCTGGCCCATGATTTCCATGTCGTTAGGCGAATTCACCTTGATTATCTGCGAGTTACCACCACTGATGAGCAGACACAGGAAAGGAAATTCGGGCACTGGAGTGTTCTCATCGTCCTTGATGAAATGGGCAAGGACGTGACCATGAAGGTGGTTGACGTCGACAAGAGGCACTCCAAGCGAGAGTGCTAATCCCTTGCTGAACGATGTGCCCACATGCAAAGAGCCAGGCAGGCCAGGACCGCGAGTGAAAGCGATGGCATCGATGTCGCCCTTGTCGATTCCAGCTTGACGAATAGCCTCGCTCACTACCGGCACGATGTTTTGCTGGTGGGCACGCGATGCTAGTTCGGGCACCACTCCACCATAGGCCTCATGTACCTTCTGACTGGCAATGACGTTACTTAATAATATACAGTCCTTGATGACTGCTGCACTAGTGTCGTCGCATGACGACTCAATTCCAAGAATTATCATCTTTTTGTTTACAAATTATCGCGGCAACTAACAACTGATTATCTGTTGTGTTGCCTCATTGTGGTGGCAAAGTTACTCAAAGTTGTTGCCAGCAGCAAGAGGTCACAACCATTTTGTGGCATTTTTTTGCTATTTTTTAAGGTTTTAGAAAAAAAGGAGACTCTAAGTCGGTAATTATTTGTACCTTTGCACCCCGAAAACTGAAAAAGAGATATTGTTATGGCCGAGAGCAACTTCATAGATTATGTAAAGATTTTGTGCCGCAGTGGGCACGGCGGAGCTGGTTCGAAACACCTTCACCGCGCCAAGTATATCCCCAAGGGCGGTCCCGACGGTGGCGACGGTGGCCGTGGCGGTCACATCTTCCTCAAGGGAAACCGCAACCTGTGGACACTTATCCACCTGAAGTATCAGCGACACATCTTTGCCACCGACGGTGCTCCCGGCAGCGAGAACCAATGCACCGGCAAGAAAGGCGAGGACCGCACCATCGAGGTTCCTTGCGGCACTGCAGTGTATGATGCCGAGACCGGAAAATTCTTGTGTGACGTCACCGAGCATGACCAGATCGTGCACCTGCTCAAGGGCGGTCGAGGCGGCTTGGGAAACGTTCACTTCAAGAGTGCCACCCGACAGACTCCCCGCTTCGCTCAGCCAGGCGAGGACGGTGTGGAGAAATCTATCATCCTTGAGCTGAAGTTGCTTGCCGACGTGGGTCTTGTGGGTTTCCCCAATGCCGGCAAATCGACCCTGTTGTCGGTAATCAGTGCCGCCAAGCCCAAGATAGCCAACTACCCCTTTACAACCCTCGAACCCAACTTAGGAATCGTGACCTATCGTGGTCAACAGTCTTTTGTAATGGCTGACATCCCTGGCATTATTGAGGGAGCGAGTGAAGGTAAAGGACTGGGACTGAGATTCCTGCGCCATATCGAACGAAATGCCGTGCTATTGTTCATGGTACCAAGCGACACCGATGACATCAAGCGCGAATATGAGATATTGAGCAATGAGCTAGCCACCTTCAACCCCGACCTCGTGGAGAAGCCCCGCGTGCTCGCCATCACCAAGTGTGACCTCATTGACGAAGAGCTCAAAGAAATGTTGCGCGAAGGTCTGCCCAGCGACGTACCCGTGGTGTTTATATCAAGCGTTGCACAACAGGGACTCACCGAGCTCAAAGACATTTTGTGGCGTACCATCAACGATGAACATAACCGCATCCCTGACACTGTGGCGCTTCATGACCTAGACGAGCAACACCGCGTGCAGGAAGAGGATGATTTCATCTTTGCCGCTCAAGATCCTGACTATGACGAAATGCCCGATGCTGGAGGCAAGATGATAGTCGACGAGCAAGAGTGGGACGATGAGTACTGGGCCGAAAAATATGACGACCCCGACAGCAACTTCCAAATTGTTAATGATGAGGAAGAGTAAAAAGTTAAGAAGTAACAGGTAAGATAGTTAATAGGGTGGAGAAAAAAGGTAACATATGTGTTTTTGGTGCTTCGAGTCGCAACTTGAGCCAAACCTATGTTGACAATGCCTATCAGCTGGGAACCATCATGGCCAAGCGTGGGTGGTGTTGCCTTAATGGTGCTGGCAGCGAGGGATTGATGCGCGCCGTGAGTGATGGCGTGCTTGATGCCGGTGGAGAGGCTGTGGGTGTGATTCCACAGTTCATGATCGACAACGGTTGGCACTACGACAGGCTCACAAGCATTATCGCCACGCCCACAATGCATGAGCGCAAGCACACCCTAGCCCAGATGTCGCAGGCTGTGATAGCGCTGCCAGGCGGCTGCGGTACAATGGAAGAACTGCTTGAGGCCATCACATGGCGCCAACTCAACCTTGCACCCAAACCCATTGTGCTGCTCAACACCCTTGGCTACTATGACGACTTGGTGGCAATGCTAAACCATGCTATTGAACACGGCTTCATGAAAAAGAGCCACTACCGCCTGTGGCGTTTAGCTCAAAACCCAACCGAAGCCATCGACATTATTGAACGCGAACTCTCACAATCACCCCAATCAATAGAGCCCAAATATTGATAACATCATTATGCCCGAAGAGACAACAAATATAATCATCGACAGCACCGCAACGGCAACCGACTCGGTAGTGGCATCCAAACCTCAGGAGCATCGCGCGCAATACCTGAGCGGATTCCCACAGCATAGCGGCAACGACACCCTGATAGAGCACATCGACCAGATGCCCGTGCTCGAGGTGCCTGCTGCCGGTAATGCCCGCACTCACAACAATTCACCGCTTCACGATACCGGTTCGATGATAATGTTTCTGCTGTCGTGCCTATTTCTCATTACTAGTTACCGCCTAGGCAATGTGTACATCTCCAACCTGATGCACAACATGTTCTCAACCAAGGGCAAAGACGACCTCTATGCCGACCACACGATGAGTGACACCCGCATCATCATCGCCTTGATTGTAAACACCTGCCTCATGGAGGGACTACTGCTGTTCTATGGCCTATCGTGGTACAATCCACAGTTGACACTGGCTTTGCAAAGCTCGGTGTTTCTGCACGTGTTTGTTCTGTTTCTCTCGGCAGCCCTTTTCATCACCCTTCAGCTCTTCCTTTATCGCCTGATAGGATTCACCTTCAGCGATGACCGCTTGACCGAGTTGTGGGTTGGCGGCTTCCTATCATCGCAAGCGACTCTAGGTTTACTGCTATTCCCTATTGTTGTGATCACACTAGTTTTTCCAACAACTATCAAATTGATGCTCACGCTATCAATTACCCTATACATTTTGGCAAGAATTGTCTTTATTTGGAAAGGATTTAGAATTTTTTTCAATAATTTGTCATCAAGTATCTATTTTATTTTGTACCTTTGCGCCGTCGAAATTGTACCCCCTCTCCTGGCACTTGCCGGTACAGTTTATGTATGCAGCATATTATAAACTAAAAACATTGAAACAGTGAAGATTAAGAAAATTTTGGTTTCCCAGCCGAAGCCACAATCTGAAAAATCTCCGTATTTCGATTTGGAACGTAAGTATGGTGTCAAGGTGGTTTTCAGACCATTTATCAGGATTGAGGGGTTAACATCTCGTGAATTCCGTCAATCAAAGATACCCATCACCAACCATACAGCAGTAATTTTCACGGCCCGAACCGCCGTAGACCACTACTTCAGGCTGTGTAAGGAGCTCAGATTTAATGTTCCCGACACGATGAAATACTTCTGCGTGAGCGAGACCATCGCACACTATCTGCAAAAGTATATCATCTACCGCAAACGCAAGATATTTTACACCGAGACCGGCCATGCCGAGTCGCTATTGCCACTTCTTGCCAAGCACAACAAGGAGACCTATATCTACCCTATCAGCGATGTTCATGACCAGAAGCTACACATCCCCGAGGATGGAAGCATCAAGTTTACCAAGGCCATCATGTATCGCACCGTGAGCAACGTGATTCGCAATGACGAGGAGTTTGACTACGACATGATCATCCTCTTCACCCCATCGGGCGTTAAATCGCTGATGCAGAGCTTCCCTCACTTTGAACAAGGTAACATCGCCATTGGCGTAATGGGCAACAAGACTATCGAGGAACTCAAGCACAATGGACTGAGACTCGACTTCACAACATCACCAAAAGCCCCATCGATTGCTGCTGCCATGGAGCAATATATCAAGGAGCACATTGACGATCCCGAAGAACCACGCATTGTGCAAGAGCGATTTAGCGAGACCAAACCCGAACCAAAGGTTAAAGAAAAGACCGAAGTGAAGAAGGTTCCCGCTATCGAAAAGGCTCCAGTCATTGAGAAGAAGGCTCCAGCTGCTGAGAAGAAGGCTCCAGCCAAGAAAGCAGTTACAACTGCAAAGAAGACTCCTGCAAAAAAAACTGCAGCCAAAAAGGCAGAGCCTGCAAAGAAAACTGCCACTAAAAAAGCAACTACAAAGAAAACAGAGCCTGCTAAGAAGACTGCAACCAAGAAGGCAGAACCGGCTAAGAAGGCAGCAACCAAAAAGACCAAATGATAGAAATATCGATGCGTTGACCTTTCGCGGGTCTTGGTTTCACACAACATAAATCCCCAAAACTCATTTTTTTCGCGAGTTTTGGGGATTTATCGCAATGATTTTAGTAAATTCGCAAGTTAATTAAAAAAGACAATGGCAGGACACAGGTTATATAAGAGCGAGAAACTGTGCAGCAAGATTGAGATAGAGCAACTCTATGCCCAAGGCACATCGATTATTGCCTACCCGCTGCGTGCGGTGTGGCTTGCTGTGCCTGCTAGCGATGACAAACACCATGTTGCTGCACGTTTCCTCATTTCCATACCTAAAAAACGCATACGTCATGCAGTTGACCGTGTGCTGCTGCGTCGTCGCACACGCGAAGCCTTTCGCCTTAACCGCCACCTGCTCGATGCCGTGAAACAAAATGGCACCACCGTGCTCATTGGCTTCAACTGGCTTGCCACCCATGATTACAAATACACAACCATAGAGCGCAGCATGCAGGAATTGTTGGGTAAAATAGCAACTGCCGTGGCCCAAAATACAGAACAATGAAACTGAGCGTCACCAACATATTCAAGCAACTGCTCATCTTGCCCATTAAGTTTTATCAGCGATGCATCTCGCCGCTCACACCGCCCGTGTGTCGCTACACTCCATCATGCAGTCACTATGCTGTCGAAGCCATTCAATCTTATGGCCCTCTCAAGGGGTTCTGGATGGCCACAAAGCGCATCATCAGTTGCAACCCTTGGGGTGGATCTGGTTATGATCCTGTGCCTCCGGTAATCACCAATTTCCATAGCCACGACATTAATGCTCAGCAGGCATTGATAAGCATTGATGTGGACGAATTTAATCCACAGTACGGGAAGGTTTACTCGGTGGGTATTCATCCATGGAACATTGACGACGATTGGCAAGAAAAAGTGAAACGCCTTGAGCAGGTGGCGCAGCACTATCAAGTGGTAGCCATTGGCGAAACTGGTCTTGACTCGCTCAAGGGGCCTTCGCTTGATGTGCAGGAGCAAGTGATGCAGGCACACATCAATATTGCCGCCGCAACAGGCAAACCGTTAATAATCCACTGCGTGCGCACCTCGCAGCAGATTCTCAAGCTATGGCGCGACAATCCTCATGCTCATAATGTGGCATGGGTGATTCATGGCTTCCGTGGCAACGAGAACGTGGCACGCGAGTTATTGAATGCCGGTTTTTACTTGAGTTTTGGAACCAAATTCAATGATTCTTCCGTCGCTAGCACTCCACTCGACCACTTGCTAGTGGAAACCGATGACGAACCTAGCGGCAGCATAGGCGATGTGCTAAAAGCCATAGCTCAGGTTAAGCAATGCAGCGTGTGGCGCCTGCGTCAAATTGTGCATCGCACAGCGCTTAAAATAGTTAAGTATAAATAACTGAGTTTTATATATAGTGAATTTCATGAAACTTGGTGTGATAATTTCAACTTATAATAATCCAACGTGGCTTGAGAAAACGCTGTGGGGCTACATGTGCCAGAAGCGTATGGCCGATGAGATAATTATTGCTGACGATGGTTCTACCAGCGAGACACGCGAGTTGATAGACACCTTTGCCCACGAGCTGCCAATCAAGCATGTGTGGCATGAGGACAATGGCTTCCAGAAGACTAAAATTCTGAACGATGCATTAAGGGCAAGTGATAGCGACTATCTCGTTTTTACCGACCAAGACTGCATTCCACGCGACGATTTCCTGCTCACCCATGAGCGTCATGCTCGCGTTGGGCATTTCTTGAGTGGTGGTTATTTCAAACTGCCCCTAAGCATTAGCGAGCAACTCACCCAGGATGACATAAACACGCAGCGAGCATTCAGCCTGCAATGGCTCAAAGAGCAAGGATTGAGCTGTAATTTCAAGTGCACCAAGTTGGTAAAAGCACCCTGGTTTACATCAATGATGAACACAATAACACCAGCTAAAGCCACTTGGAATGGCATGAACTCCTCGGGGTGGCGCGACGACATCATCGAGGCACGAGGCTTTGACGAGCGCATGAAATATGGTGGCGAGGACCGTGAACTTGGCGAGCGACTGATGAATGCTGGCATTAAATCATTGCAGATTCGTTATCTGGCAATAACTCTTCACCTTGACCACGACCGCCCTTACAAGAATGAGGAACACTGGAAGATAAACAATGCCATAAGGGAGACGACTCGACGCATGAAACTGACGCGCACCGAACATGGCTTGTAATCTTTGAGACAACCAATAGAACACATTTCATCAAAATAACACCAGCTCACTTTAGGGTGAGAGAACATTGATTTTTGTGCCTAAAACTCTTTATTTCGTTTTTTATTACTAAATTTGCAAATCGTAGTATTAACACCAAATAACAAATGGACTTTGCAGAAAGCGCTAATGTCATTTTTGACAAAACAATCAAACTTTATCACGTCACCAACAATGTAGACGCTCAAATGCCAATACCCTACCCCGAAGGAACACTAGAAGCAGCACTCTTCACCAAGTGCTGGATTGATGCCGTGCAATGGCACCTAGAGGACATAATTCGAGACCCTGAAATCGACCCCGTCGAGGCACTGGCTCTAAAGCGCCGCATCGACCGCAGCAATCAAGAGCGCACCGACCTAGTAGAAGAAATCGACAGCTACTTTCGCACCTTATATACTGGCGTTGAAGTGAGAAGCGATGCCACTATCAACACCGAAAGCCCAGCCTGGGCCATCGACCGCCTGTCGATTCTCGCGCTCAAGATTTATCACATGCGAGAGCAAGTGGAGCGTGCCGACACTACACCCGAGCACCGCGATGCCTGCCAAGCAAAACTTGAAGTGCTGCTCGAGCAACGCGCCGACCTCATCACTGCCATCGACCAACTACTAGCAGATTTCACCACTGGTCGTAAGTACATGAAAGTGTATAGGCAGATGAAGATGTATAACGACCCATCGACCAATCCCGTTCTCTATGGCAAAAGATAGTGAGAATAAAGTGTTGCGCCGAGTGCTCATCACACGCTTTTCGGCTCTAGGCGATGTAGCGATGACTATCCCCATTGTCTATCCAGTGTGTGAAGCTAATCCCAAGGTTAATTTCGTGTTAGTGACACGCAAGATGGCCGAAGGAATGTTTATAAATCGGCCAGCCAATCTCATTGTACTAGGAATAGATTTAGATCAATATAAAGGGATAAGCGGGCCCATGAAGCTCGCCCTCAATCTTCAGCATCGCTATAATTTTGATGCCGTTGCCGACCTTCACGATGTTATTCGAACAAAACTCATGACCTTTGCACTCAAGCGGAGAGGTCTCATAGTAGCTACAATCGACAAAGGCCGTAAAGAAAAGAGAAAACTCACCAGTGGCAAGACTAAGCAACCAGTGTTATCAACTCATGCCCGCTACAAGGCGGTATTTCGCAAACTTGGTCTCCATTTAGGTGAAGAATTTACCAGCATTTTCTCACAAGGTGAAACTCCTCGCAGTCCCATTGTTCCTGTCAAGGAAGATGGTGACCGCTGGATAGCCGTAGCACCATTCTCGCAGCATAAAGGTAAAGAATATCCATTAGAGCAGATGCAGCTAGTCATTAGCGAAATGTCACGTTGGGAGCATTGCCACCTCTTCCTGATGGGTGGCGGTAAGAAAGAGCGAGACATCCTTGATCAAATCATGCGCCGTTACAGCAATGTGCTGTCGCTACCACACATCAAGCACTCGTTTGCCGACGAGCTTGTATTACTTAGCCATTGCGACGTGATACTAACGATGGACTCAGCCAACATGCACCTGGCATCATTGGTGGGACTGCCAGCAGTGAGTGTGTGGGGCGCCACCCACCCATCGTGTGGTTTCATGGGCTGGCACCAAGCCATCAAAGATACAGTCCAGCTCGACCTCAAGTGTCGACCTTGCTCGGTATTCGGCAACAAAAAATGTCGCTATGGCGACTACCACTGCATGCGTGACATCAGTCCAGAATTAATACTCGACAAAGTTAAAACCATTCTTGAACGATGACTAAAAAAACACTCATTACAGGCGCCGGAGGTTTCATAGGCGGATATCTTGTAGAAGAGGCTCTGAACCGCGGTTACGAAACGTGGGCGGCAGTGCGCAAAACCACCAGCCGTAAGTTCCTCACCGACGAGCGAATCCACTTCCTCGAACTCGACTTCACCGACAGCGATGCACTGCACAATACCCTCAAGAACCATATAGAAGAACATGGCAAGTGGGACTATGTGGTACATAACTTAGGACTTACCAAAGCCACCAACTATCTCGATTTCGAGACCGTGAACTATGGCTGTCTCAAGAGTATTGTCGATGAACTCAAAGAACTTGACGCCGTACCCGAGGTTTTCCTGATGATGAGCAGCCTGAGTGTGATGGGACCTGGCGACGAGAAGAACTACACTGCATTCAAGAGCACCGATGTGCCTGCCCCCAACACCCGTTACGGCACATCAAAACTAAAGGGAGAAACCTACTTGCAAATGCAAACCGATTTCCCCTACACCATATTCCGCTGCACAGGAGTGTATGGCCCTCACGAACGTGACTATTACCTAATGATGAAGAGCATCAAGCGAGGTTTCGACTTCAGCGTAGGCTTCAAAAAACAAATGCTAACCTTCATCTATGTCAAAGACCTAGCTTGTGGAGTGATGGATGCTCTCGAGGCTGGTCCCAAGCGCAAAGCCTACTTCATGAGCGAGGCACGCAGCTACACCCAGCAGGAATTCCGCAAGATAGTGTGCGACGAGTTGGGCAAGAAAGTGGTGATTCCTGTTACCTGTCCTCTATGGATTGTGAAGATAGTGTGCCATGTGGCTGAGTTTTGGGGAAAAGTCACTGGCAAGGCAAGCACATTGAACCCCGATAAGTTCCGCATTCTCAAGCAGCGCAACTGGTTGTGCGACACTAGCGATGCCGAGCGCGACTTTGGTTTCAAAGCCCAATACGACCTCAAGCGGGGAGTGCATGAGGCCATTGAATGGTACAAGAGCGCTGGTTGGCTTTAATTAAGGCGCAAATTCACCTCTACTTTTTCTCGATAAGAGTATAATAATCAGTGATGTGGCGAGGCCGTAGTACACAGCGTCGCCAGGTAGGTTTGTTGAGTTAGCAAATAGCATGGCTGCTGTGCCAGCAACCATTGCCAACATCACGCCACGAGGTGAAAAGCGTTTAGGACACCACAGGGCGAAGCTCAGCGGGAAGATGATAGCCACAGCCCTCAATCCAAGAGACAGGAATCCCAAGTCATTGATAAAACTTCCCTTAAAGGTATTGGCGACAGCAACTGCCACTACGAGTAGTACCACGATTGCGAGTCGTGTTTGAAGCAGTTGTGAGATGCCTATTTGCACTCTTGAGAACTTGCGCTGCACGTTGGCAACAACATCGCGCACCAAAATGGTCGACGCGCCAAGCATCAATCCACTGCCGCATCCCAAAATGTTAATGAGCAGCGCTCCAAGCATCAGACCGCCAAACCACGCAGGCAAATGCTGCAAAATGAACGACGGGAATGCCTGAGCCGAGCTAGCAATGACACCGATTCCACGAGGAAGCGTCTCTCCTGCTTGCTCTAGCGCCTCTAGTTCGGCAGCTGTCACATAATGACCTCTCATATAAAGTCCCACCAGCGTGCAGGCTGCACCAATCACTGGAATGAAAAATGCGCACAACAATGCGCCACGACGCGCCTTGGCTGTCGTCGCACCCGACCAAATGCACTGGGCGTAGGTTTGAGTAGACACTACTCCAAGCACCAGCGAGAGACAGCCGCCCAAATCTTTCAATGCGCCTCGAGCCAACATACTGCCGTAGCGGTGATGGATTGCCTCCATGCTGTCTAGACCATTGAATGAAGCTAAAGTGGTTGATTGATATATGCCATCAATGCTTCGAGCAAAACCGTCGATACCACCAGCCATGCGATACACGATGATGCCAGTAGCCAACGATCCAAAGTACAGAAGAACAAGCTTAACGATGCCACCTGCTCCTGCACTTTTAATGCCTCCAAAGATGACAAACAACATTATGAGCACAGAGCCAATGATGAGAGACCACAATGTGCTCACATTGAACAAGCTGCCTATCATCGCTCCAGACGTGAGCACTTGAGCTACAATGCTTATGAAAATACCTATCAAAAACAATATTGACCCCAAGGCCTCAACTTTGTGACCATATTCACGGCCCACAAGCTCGAGCAAAGTGCTGCATCCGCTGCGTCGCAATGGACCCGCATAGAACACAGCAAGCATCACGCCACCCAGAGCAGCGCCCAAGGTGAACCACCATGCCGAAATGCCATAGCTGAACGCCAATTGTGCAGTGCCTACCGTCGACTGTCCACCAGCCAGAGTGGTGAGGAACGCGCCACACACCATCCAACTACCAGCAGTGCCACCTGTAGTGAAACTGCGCTCATCCTTGATGTTGCGCGCCGAGAGCCAGCTCACCAGCAACAATATAGCCACCGTGAGCACAACGCCTATTATATGTGTCGACGATATCATCGATTCATCGTATTTTTGAGCCTGCAAAGTTACGACTATTTTACCCTAAAAAATAGTAGTGGGTCACATTTTTAACAAAAACATTACAAAAAAACCGCACAATCAAAAAATTATGTATAATTTTGCACCTCTTTAAACTAAATTGTAGAAGAAATAATTGTTCATATGCTACTTTTCACAGCATCATTTGGAAAATATGCCTCTCAACCCTTGGGATGGATTGTTATTGGATTAGTCATTATTGCCGAGGCAATTATCATGTCGCAGTTCCTCACTCACAAGAAGACTAATGAACGTGTCATTTTACCCACTTGTATCAGCAACATCGTTAGTGGTTTTGCAACAGCTTTTCTATCGAAGGTTGTCAACAATGGGTGGATGCTAGTTATTTGGTTCCCATGGGTAAGTTCGGCCGACATTGATTTAAATAACAGCCAATCATTTCTAACCTTTACCACAACACTTGTGGGGGCATTTCTTGTTACGGTTACCATCGAGGTGCTGATTAACTGGAGATTGATGAAACACCGCGGATTCAAACCTGTTATGAGTGCGACAATATTCACTAATGTGGTAACCTACATTGTAGCATGTTTCTTCCTCTATGCTTACAGCTTTAACCTCTACGAATAAATAAGTGTAACACCATATAAGAAAGGACTAAAAGAACTATTCTCTTAGTCCTTTTTTTCGTTTACTCTATCTTTTTTAGAACTGGAAGTAGATGAAAGGTTGGATTTCACTCGTCTTCACCTGCATGATAATGACGATGAGTAAAATGAGCACCACAGCATAAAGGAAGACCGGCATCTTCACGAAGGCGTGCTTTAGACCCTGCGACCAAGTATCTGGGACAAAGTGCAGCACATAACCCAGAAAAATGAGGGCAAACACATGCCAATAACTCATGAGCACATTAGGCAGCAATTCGGGATGGAAACTGGTGAAAATCTGCGACAACATCACGCCAATGTTACCCCACTCGCCGTGATTGAAAAGTCCGTTCCAGGTGATATCGGCATTACGGAAGAGCAGCCAAGCGAAAATCACAAAGTGGAAAGTGACGAGAACCATGAGCATATTCCACGCTTTGCTGGTCACAAAGCCCCAGCCTCGCGTAATGCCCATCCACATCTTGTGTACCACTAGAGCTAAACCGTGCAAGGCACCCCAGAATATAAAATTCAACGATGCACCATGCCACAATCCTCCCAACAGCATTGTGATGAACAGGTTCAGATATTGACGAATCTTTCCCTTGCGGTTGCCGCCAAGCGAGATGTATAAATAGTCCTTGAGCCAAGTGCTGAGCGAAATGTGCCAGCGACGCCAGAAGTCGGTTACCGACACCGCCTTGTAGGGGTTGTTGAAGTTAATGTTGAAGCGGAATCCCATGAGCAACGCAAGGCCTATCGCCATGTCGCTATAGCCCGAGAAGTCACAATAAATTTGAAGTCCGTAACCATAGGCTCCCAGAAGGTTCTCAACACCACTGAACTGGATGGGATTCTCAAACACACGCTCCACAAAGTTGATGCTGATGTAGTCGCTAATCACCGCCTTCTTGAAAAGACCAATCACCACAAACCAGAAGCCAAGTCCCAACATCTCGCGAGTGACGCGTATTGGTCGGTACATCTGTGGAATAAAGTCGCTGGCGCGTACAATAGGACCTGCCACCAGCTGTGGGAAAAACGAGACGTAAAATGCATAGTCGAGCAGGTTATCGACAGGTTCAATCTTGCGCCTGTACACATCAATGGTGTAGCTCAGCGACTGGAAGGTGAAGAACGAAATTCCCACCGGCAGGAAGATGTCGAGGTCGTGCCATGGAACGCCACTGATGTCGCTCCACAACTGCCCAAAGAAATTGGTGTACTTAAAGAATCCAAGCAACCCGAGGTCGATGATAAGACTGAGTGCCACAAGCAGTTTGCGCCCCCACCGCGAACGTGTGGTGTAGATGACGTCGGCAATCAGGTAGTCACTGCAAGTGACCACTGCCAACAAGAAGAAATAAATGCCGCTGCTCTTATAGTAGAAATAATAGCTGAAAGCGAGCACAAAAAGAGTTCGTGGCAACGACTTGTGCCTTAACATCGTGTAGATGACGATAAAAACCGCAAACATGCACATAAACATCCCACTCGAGAAAATGAGTGGCGACTTCTCGTCGTAGGTGAGCTGCTTGAGTAGCAATCCCCAGTCGAGAGTACCAAACTGGATGTTAAAGTAGTTTAATATGTCGTGCCAAATAGCCTCCATTACATTTCTTATTTAGCGATGTTCATATCCTAGCATCAGCGCATCGTAGAGCAACCGGGCAATACGGTCGCCACCTCGTCCTGTGAGGTGAGTGTAGTCGCGTGCCGCCTCACCCTTGTTCACCATATTGACGATGCTACCCTCGCCACCCATCGCGTCATAAAGGTTCCAAAATGCCACACGCGAATTGATTGCTACACGCTTTTGCGCCTGAATGAGGCCTAGCACGCCATTCATGGTGCGGAAACCTTGTGCCGTGCGCTCCTCGCGGTCGCTACAGCTCACAAGCAAGATGCTCGTTCCTGGCAGACATCGCTTTAGATTGTCGATGCCCTGCTGCAGTTCATTGCTGTAGGCAGTGAACTGGCTCTTGACGTTGCCCGCCACATTGAGTCCGTACATGATTACAATCAAGTCATAAGGCCTGAGGCGATTGAATCCTGTGAGCAGGCGATCGGGTATATTTTTAAGGTGCCGTCCTGAAGCCGAGCGCATCGACAAGTTATCGACTATCACTCCACGGCTACAGTCCATCGATGTACCTAGATAGATAATACTTGATGGATTGTCTACCACCCATTTCACATTGTTGATGTCGCCCGTTACGGTAACCTTGTTCACATCGTTATAATCGATGAGAGAAAACTCCCTGAAGCGCTCGCCATTCACATAGGCAGTGACCGAACCAGTTCCACCTCCACCCAGATAGTAGAACGACGAACTTGTGCACGAGGCCGTGCGCTTGTAGCGATAGCCACTGCCTGAGAGGTTTACCCACGCACCCTGTGTGGCACCGAAGTAGTTACCTGTAATGTTGTTGAAAGTATTGACATAGCCATTGCGGTCGATGGCCTTGTGCTGCGTCCAGCCTTCAAAGGTCTGGCGCACCGTCATGCGTGTGTTGGCAACGATTGATGTCATGGGAAGATAGCCGCAGCCCGTACCACCAAAGCGTTGCTGAAGCAACTCACGAAGCATCGCAGTAAGGATGTCGCCCTCAATATAGGAGTCACCAAGAACTGCAACGTACACAGGACGCACGTCAGCAATATCGAGAGCATTATAGAAAGCGTCCATGCCACCCTGTGCTCCGCCACTCATATCGACAATGCTTGTCACCCCATCTTTTTGGGGCAATTGCAGAGCCACTGCGTTGATGATTGAGTCTTCAAGAGTGATGACGTTGCCATGGCGATCGTGAGTGAGGCGCGAACCCTCAAGCAGTGGAATATTGAGGGAGGAAACTTTCTTGGATGGCTGTGCAGCACCCACGAGAGCCGAGTCGGAAGAAAGTAGCGTCTCCTCCACTGAGGCTACCGTGTCACGACGCAGGTCAGCTAGTAGGTCAATCTTGCGCATCGTCCAACCTGCAATCCTCACCTCGGGTAACCAATACAGAGCAAGCAGTCCCAGCACAACAGCTAGTACCACCAACACTACTCGATTCAGGTTATTTTTCTCCATTTACTCTCAAAAAATCCGTGCAAAGGTACTGCATTTAGACGTGATAAAAAAATAAAAAAAGAATGATTTTGTAATATAGGAAAGAAAACCAACGCCTAATAACTGATAACTGAAAACAATTTCCTAACTTTGCAAAAAATTTCAAAAAACACATTATATAATATATATTATGGAAGAGAAAAAATATGCACGCACGCTTGTGACAACAGCGTTGCCCTACGCCAACGGTCCGGTGCACATTGGTCACCTGGCTGGAGTTTACGTACCTGCCGACATCTACGTCCGCTATCTGCGCCTTAAAGGTGAGGATGTGCTGATGATAGGCGGCAGCGACGAACACGGCGTGCCCATTACCATCAAAGCACAGAAGGAAGGTGTTACACCACAAGACATTGTTGACCGCTATCACAAGATAATAAAAGATTCGATGGCAGGACTGGGAATCTCGTTCGATGTTTACGGACGCACCACCAGCGAGATGCACCGCCACACCGCCAGCGACTTTTTCAAGAAACTCTACGAAAACGGCGAATTTATTGAGAAGACCAGCGAGCAATTTTATGATGAGGAAGCCGACCAATGGCTTGCTGATCGCTATATTACCGGCACCTGCCCACATTGCGGCAACGACGGAGCCTATGGCGACCAGTGCGAGGCTTGCGGCACATCGCTTAACGCCACAGACCTCATTAATCCCAAGAGTGCCATCACTGGCAATGTGCCCGTGTTGCGCGCCACTAAGCACTGGTACATGCCTCTCGACAAGTGGGAACCCCGTCTACGCAAGTGGATTCTTGAGGACCACAAAGAGTGGAAGACCAACGTCTACGGCCAGTGCAAATCATGGCTCGACGGTGGCCTACAACCCCGTGCTGTGACCCGCGACCTGAATTGGGGTATCCCCGTGCCTATCGAAGGCGCCGAAGGCAAGGTACTCTATGTGTGGTTCGACGCACCAATTGGCTACATTAGCAACACTAAGGAACTTCGCCCCGACGACTGGGAAAAATACTGGAAAGCCGAAGATACCCGCATCATCCACTTCATTGGCAAGGACAATATCGTGTTCCACTGCCTCATTTTCCCCGCTATGCTCATGGCCGAGGGAACTTACCAACTGCCTGAGAATGTGCCTGCCAACGAGTTCCTCAACCTCGAGGGTGACAAAATTTCGACGAGCCGCAACTGGGCTGTGTGGCTCAACGAGTATCTCGAGGACTTCCCCGGCAAGCAGGACGTGCTGCGCTATGTACTCACAGCCAACGCCCCCGAGGCCAAAGATAACGACTTCACTTGGAAAGACTTCCAGGACCGCAACAATAACGAGCTAGTAGCCATCTTGGGCAACTTCGTTAACCGCGCAATTGTGCTCACAAACAAGTACTTCGACGGTGTGATTCCAGAGGCTCACGAACTCACCGACTATGACCGCCAGACCATCGAGGAGTTCAAGGGCGTGAAAGAGGAGCTAAGCAAGGCGCTCGACACATTCCACTTCCGCGCCGCTCTCGCCGAGGCCATGAAACTAGCACGCATCGGTAATAAGTACCTAGCTGATACCGAGCCTTGGAAACTCGCCAAGACCGATATGGCACGCGTGGAGACTATAATGAATGTGGCATTGCAAATCACTGCCAACCTTGCCATTGCATTCGAGCCATTCCTGCCATTCAGCGCTGAGAAACTGCGCAAGATGATAAATATGGAATGTGCCGACTGGAACAAACTCGGCTCTATCGATATCCTTAAGGCTGGCGACCGCGTCGAGAAGGCCGAACTTCTCTTCGAGAAGATCGACGACGAGACAATCAAAGTGCAGACCGACCGCCTCGAGCGCATCAAACAGGAAAATATCCTAAAGAACTTCACCCCCAAGGCTGTGGCTCCAACCGTTTCGTTCGACGACTTCCAGAAGCTCGACATACGAGTGGGCAAGGTGCTCGAATGCGAGAAGGTGAAGAAGGCCGACAAGCTTCTCAAATTCACCATCGACGACGGAATGAAGGGCCGCACTATTGTGTCGGGCATCGCCAAGTTCTACAATCCAGAGGACCTCGTTGGCAAGGAAGTATGCTTTATCGCCAACTTCGCACCACGCACCCTCAAGGGCATCGAGTCGCAGGGTATGATACTCAGCGCTGAGGATGCCGACGGCCGCCTCGTGGTCATTGGCCCTCACGGCGAAGTTCGCCCCGGCGTTCAAGTGGGATAAACACTTAAGACAGATAATGCATAAGAAATTCTAGATTTTCTAGGTCTTCTAGAATCTCTAGAATTTCTATATAAAATAACATTCAATATAATAAATGCAGGCGGTTTCACCGATATTAGAGTTGCAAAAGCAGCTAGTGCTGCTGCAGGCCGAATATGAGGCTGAGCGGCAGGAGTTCCAACGGCAAACTGAGACGATGGGACTTGGTCGCAAGGTTAAGCGTGGCGACTGCTGGTGGCCGCTGAAGGTGGGGCGCAGTTACTATAACTCCCTCAATCAGCTTGTAGTGGAGGTGGGCCGCAACGAAGACACCGACATTGAGCACAATTTCGAGTATGGCCGCCAGGTGATGTTTTTCCATGTTGACACAAGCGACAATATCACCTACTTCAAATTCACTGGCACAGTGAGCTACGCCCAGGAGAGTCGCATGGTGATTGTAGTGCCCGACGGCAATGCCGTTGCCGAACTTCAAGGCCACGAGCGGGTGGGTGTGCAGCTTTCGATGGATGAGCACACCTACCAACTAATGTTCAGTGCCATTGACCGAGTAGCAAAGGCTAAAGGCAACCGACTCGCCCAACTGCGTGACCTGTTTTACAATCACAGTAAGACCGAGAAATTCTCGTTTGCACCCTTGCGTTTCCCATGGCTCAACCCAACCCAGGAGCATGCTGTAAACGAGGTACTGCTAGCCAAAGATGTTGCAATCGTCCATGGACCACCTGGCACAGGCAAGACCACCACCCTTGTCGAGGCTATCTATGAGACACTACGCCGTGAGAACCAAGTGCTGGTGTGCGCCCAGAGCAACATGGCTGTCGACTGGATTAGCGAGCGCCTTATGGACCGAGGTGTGGAAGTGCTGCGCATTGGCAATCCCACCAAGGTGAATGACAAAATGCTGGGATTCACCTATGAACGGCGCTTTGAGGCTCACCCCGACTACCCTCAGTTGTGGGCGATTCGCAAGGCGATTCGCGAATTGCGCAGCGCCAAACGGCGAGGCACCGATAGCTATCACCAAAAGCTCGACAGGCTGAAAAGCCGTGAAACGGAACTTGAACTGCGCATCAACAACGAACTCTTCAACAGTGCACGCGTGATTTCCTGTACCCTTGCTGGAAGCGCCAGCCGTGTCCTGGAAGGCATGAAGTTTGCCACCCTCTTCATCGACGAGGCTGCACAGGCACTTGAGGCAGCATGCTGGATTGCCATTCGCAAGGCTAATCGTGTGATATTTGCTGGTGACCACTGCCAGCTGCCACCCACTGTAAAGTGCCTCGAGGCAATAAAAGGTGGCCTTGCCCGCACCCTCATGGAGCGCATCGTGAATAGCAATCCACAGGTAGTAACACTGCTTAAGGTGCAGTACCGCATGAACGATGACATCATGCGCTTTTCGAGCGACTGGTTCTATGGCGGCGAAGTGGAAAGTGCTCCAGAAGTGAGATACCGCAGCATTCTCGACCTCGACACGCCCATGACATGGATTGACACCGCCACACTTGACATTGAGGCACATGAGGAACTCGTGGGCGAAACTTACGGACGCATCAATCGTGCCGAAGCACGACTCACCATCGACACACTGCAACATTACTTCGAACGCTTAGGGCGTCAGCGCGTACTTGATGAGCGACTTGACGTGGGCATCATCTCGCCCTATCGAGCTCAAGTGCAACTGTTGCGACGCATGCTGCGCAAAAGCGCTTATTTCAAACCGCTGCGACACCTCATTACTGTCAACACCGTAGATGGCTTCCAGGGGCAGGAGCGCGACCTAATCGTCATCAGTATGGTGAGGCAAAACGAAGAGGGACAGATAGGATTCTTGCGCGACCTGCGCCGCATGAATGTTGCAATCACGCGCGCGCGCATGAAACTTTTTATAATGGGCGACAGCACCACCATGACCCGGCACCCATTCTACCGCAAACTCTATCACTACATCAAGAGTCTTGAATCCAATAAAGACTGATTACAAGCCTCGTTTTTAGGAAGAAAGAATGTTTTTTAGGGTCGTTTTCAAAAAAAATTTGGTCAATTCAAAAATTGTTTCTACCTTTGCAACCGATTTCGAGGAAAGGTACTTGCGTGAACGTCGCGTATGACCTGTTCTGTGACATGATCGTTGAAACTTCGATGGCTGCTTGACGATGCTTAAAATGTAGCCATAAAGCGTAGGACGATATTTAAACGAAAAAAACAACTGCTGGTGGGTAGCATTGATGGCTTCTCACGTCAAACTATCGCCGGTGAACAAGTGTGTCGTGGTAGAATATTGTACTACGCTTGACATTCTTAAAGCTAAGTAACGGCCCGAAATCAACGAGAGAAAAACATTATTTTGATAACATTATTGAACTAAAACACTATGTCAAAAGTTTGTCAAATTACAGGCAAGAAGGCGATTACCGGCAACAACGTATCGCACTCTAAAAGAAGAACAAAACGCAAGTTCAATGTGAACATTTTTAACCGCAAGTTCTACTGGGTAGAGCAGGATCAGTGGATTCGCTTGACAGTGAGCGCCAGCGGTCTTCGTCTTATCAACCGCATCGGCCTTGACGCTGCTTTGAAGAAAGCTGCTCAGGACGGACATTTAACCGAAATTAAAGCAATCTATTAAATCGAGGATTAAGTTATGGCAAAGAAAGCAAAAGGTGACCGCGTTCAAGTAATCCTTGAGTGCACTGAGCAAAAGGGCAGCGGTGTTCCCGGAATGTCACGTTATATCACTACAAAGAACCGCAAGAACACTACCGAGCGTCTGGAGTTGAAGAAGTACAACCCATACCTCAAGAAGTATACTATTCACAAAGAAATTAAATAATATTTTTGAGTCATGGCAAAAAAGACAGTTGCAACCCTTCAGACTGGTGAAGGTCGTAATTTCAGCAAGGTGATTAAGATGGTTCGCTCTCCCAAAACCGGTGCTTATGTTTTTGAGGAAAGAATGGTTCCTAACGACAAAGTAGACGAGGCTCTGAAATAATAATTTCTTCGTTCACTCTAAACGTAATTTTGTTTATAATAAAACAAAAACGCTATATTTCTTGAATGGCTTGTGCCCGATAAGGGTCACAAGCCATTCATCTATATATAGACTTTCGCAAATTTGAACAATATAAAAACAAGCGATTATTGTACCATGACACGAATATCTAATCACTCAAAAAACACCATGAAAGGAAAAAACTTTAAAAAAATACACATTATTATATAGTAAATGCGATTTTTTATCTAATTTTGCACCCGATTTTCATTATAAAACGCGTTGACATTGCCAGAGAATGGCTTTTAACGCAGTGATTTTTAAGCTAAAAGCACAAAAAGAAAAACAATATGGCAGACAATCTGGTAATCGTGGAGTCTCCCGCCAAGGCGAAGACTATCCAGAAATTTTTAGGAAAAGACTACAAAGTTATGTCAAGCTATGGCCACATTCGTGACCTAGAGAAGAAAGATTTCAGCATCGATGTAAACAACGACTTCGAGCCCGTGTATGTTATTCCCGAAGACAAGGAGGAGCTTGTCGCCGAGTTAAAGAAAGCCTCGTCGAAAGCCAAGACCGTGTGGCTTGCAAGTGATGAGGACCGCGAAGGAGAAGCTATAGCCTGGCACCTAAGTAAGGTTCTTGACCTCAAGAAAGAGAACACCAAGCGCATCGTATTCCACGAGATTACCAAACCCGCCATTCTTGCTGCGATAGAGAATCCTCGCGAAATCGACGAGAACCTCGTCGACGCCCAACAGGCACGCCGCGTGCTCGACCGTATAGTAGGTTTCGAGCTATCGCCAGTGCTGTGGAAGAAAATCAAGCCTGCCTTGAGTGCCGGTCGCGTGCAGAGCGTGGCAGTGCGCCTTCTTGCCGAGCGTGAGCAAGAGATTCGCAACTTTAAGAGTGAGCAGTACTACCGCGTGGGCAGCGAAATGCTCACTGGCGATGCCGACGGCAGCGTAGTGCCTTGCGAACTCAACAAGCGCTACAACAATCGCGAGCAAGCAGTTGAATTGCTCGAGCACTGCAAAGACACAACCTTCACTGTTGCCGACATCCAGGTAAAGCCAGTAAAGAAGTGCCCTGCCCCACCTTTCACCACTTCCACCTTGCAGCAAGAAGCATCGCGCAAGCTCGGCTTCTCGGTAGCACAGACAATGCGCGTAGCACAATCGCTCTATGAGAGCGGTCACATCACCTACATGCGTACCGACTCGGTTAACCTCTCGAGCCTTGCCATTGGCACCATAAGTCACGAAATCAAAGAGACCCTAGGCGAGAATTATCTCAAGGTGCGCAAGTACCACACCTCGGCCAAGGGTGCACAGGAAGCTCACGAGGCCATTCGCCCCACCTTTATCAGCAATCACGATATTAGCGGCAGTGCTCAGGAGAAAAAACTATACAACCTCATTTGGAAGCGTACAATCGCTTCGCAAATGGCAGACGCCCAACTCGAGAAGACCCAAGTCGACATCAAAATTGGCGGTCGCCCCGAGATGCTTATTGCTAACGGTGAAGTAGTGAAGTTTGACGGTTTCCTCAAGGTTTACTTTGAGACCGACGATGAGGATACACTAAACGCGCCAATCCACAGTGGTGAGTTGCACATGCTGCCACCATTGAAAGTGGGCGACCACCTCCAACTTAAAGAAATGGTTGCTACACAACGTTTTACCCAGCAACCCAACCGTTACAGCGAGGCAATGCTCGTTAAGCGCCTCGAGGAGCTGGGCATTGGCCGTCCTTCGACCTATGCTCCCACTATCTCGACCATCCAGGCACGCGACTACGTTGTCAAGGGCGAAAGTAAGGGTGTGAAGCGCAGTTTCGAGCAAATCACCCTCAAGGGCAACAAAATCACGACCAAAAGTAAGAACGAGCTCGTCGGCAACGAGAAAGGTAAGCTTATCCCCACCGATGTGGGCATGGTAGTAAACGACTTCCTCACACAATACTTCCCTCAGATTCTTGACTACAACTTCACCGCCAAAGTGGAGAGCGAGTTTGACGACATCGCCGAGGGCAAGCGCAAGTGGAACGATGAAATCAAAGACTTCTACGATGGATTCCACCAGAACATCGAGGAAGTGTCTTCGCTTAGGCTCGAACACAAAGTGGGTGAGCGCATGCTCGGCAACGACCCTGCAACCGGCAAACCCGTATCGGTTAAGATAGGTCGCTACGGCCCACTGGTACAGCTTGGTAGCACCGACGATGTAGACAAGCCCCGCTTTGCTTCACTTCAAAAAGACCAGAGCGTGTCGACCATTACCCTAGAGGAAGCCCTCAAACTCTTTGACATGCCTCGCATCCTTGGCGATTACGAGGGTCATGAGGTTCAAGTGGCAATAGGCCGCTTTGGTCCCTACATCAAGCATGACAACAAGTTTGCATCGATTCCTAAAGACCAATCACCTTACAGCATCACTCTCTCGGAAGCCATCCAGCTTATTATTGATAAGCGCGCAAGCGAAGCCAAGAAAGTGCTCAAGACCTTTGATGAGGATCCCGAAATGCTCGTTCTAAACGGACGATTTGGCGCCTACATCAGCTATCAGAAGAAGAACTACAAAATTCCAAAGAAAGTTGATGCACAAAATCTTACGCTTGACGAATGCCGCGCCATTGTAGCCGACGATAACAATGCCAGCAAGGGCGGTGCACGCAAGCGCACTACAGGGCGCAAACGCACTACCACAAAAAAATAATCACAACACAACTATAAATTACTATGAGAAAAGGTAAATTATCAATTGTAGTGATAGCACTTGCGATTTTAGCAACAGCGTGGAGCTGCAGCACATCGACAAACGGCGACAGTCTCAAGGACAATGTCGACTCGCTCATAGCACGCCTTGAGACCTATAACGTAACCCTTCCTGTCACCTTTGACAACACCGACGTTCTTGACAGCGTGTACTATGACAGCGGTGGTCACCGTGCAGTGTTCAACTACATCGTCAACAACGATGAAGTGAGCATCGAAGAGCTTAGCAATAACGCTAAGATGGCACACGACCTCGTAATCAACAACATTGCAAGCAACAGTGACGCCACTGCAATGTTTAAGGAACTTGCCAACAACGAGATAGAAGTTCGCACTGTGCTACTAAGTACCCGCAGCCACGTCAACACCGCCGTTGATTTGAGCGCCGACGAAATCAAGGCCCTCAAGGTCCACAAAGTTGACACAACACAGCAAAAGCAAGGTGCTATGAACGCTAGCGATTCTCTCAATGTGCTCGTCGACTCAATCAACGCCCAGTGTCCCGATTCTATTGACCGCAAGACCGAACTAACACGCGCACAAATTGAGAACAACTATCTGGTTTACAACTATGTGTATGAGGAAAGCAGTGGAAGCACCATCGATAAGATGGCAAGAGAAATCAAGGGCAAAAAAGATGGAACCGACAGCAAATATCGTCGTCCAACACCAGAGCTCAAACAACTCATTAACCTGTGCATCGACAACGGGTTGGGAATAAAGCACCGCTACGTGGGCAAAAGCACGAAGCAAACCGAGGATTACTCCTTCTCGGCTGTTGAACTCAGCAAAATCACCAACCACCCCCTACCCGAAGGCTACGAAGCCATAAAAGACCGCACAAAGCCCGAAAAGATCAAAAAAGCTACACAAACTAAGGAATACAACATCTATTAACCACAAATGGTTAAAACCTCCAAAAGGCAGGACATTAGTGTCTTGCCTTTTTTTGTGTTATGTGACGAAGAAAAGGAAGGAAAGGGATGAAAAAAAAGGAATGGAATGGAGTATTCAGGTCAAATTGTAATGACTGAATTATTCTAAACAAGACGAAAAACGATGTGATAATGGAAATTTGTTTGCAAGCGTAAACGTTTTTGCGAATTTTTATATTATGCTGATTATTAGGGCTTTAATTATTTATTCACAAGGTTGTTGATAACTTTTTTGTAAATAATTGAAAATTTTTTGGTTTGTGTTTGTAAATTTTGGTTTTTATTTTGTAATTTTACACCCCAATAATAAAGCGCGCGCAATGCGCCCACATGAAACAAAAGCGAAGAAAAAGAGAAATGTCAACCCCTGTGTATCACATACCCGCCCTGCTCCAAGAGAGTATTAATGGCTTGAACATCAAGGAAGATGGTACCTATGTAGATGTCACCTTCGGTGGTGGTGGCCATAGCCGTGCTATCATGGAGCAACTGGGCGAGAGAGGCCGACTACTAGGTTTCGACCAGGACCTTGACACACTGCGCAACAAACTGAACGACAGTCGATTTACGTTTGTACATAGCAATTTTTCATTTCTTAAAAATTTCATTCGCTACTATGATATTGAGGCCGTTGACGGCATACTCGCCGACTTGGGCGTGTCGTTCCACCATTTTGACGACGCAGAACGTGGATTCTCGTTCAGGCAGGACAGTGCCCTCGACATGCGCATGAACCGTCGCGCCAGCATCGACGCCCGTACCGTTCTTGCCACCTACAGTGAGGAAGAACTTGCACGGTTATTTTACCTATACGGCGAACTCAAGCAGTCGCGCCGCATAGCAAGCGCCATTGTAAAGGCCCGCTCAAACGGTGAGATTAGCACTACCGGTCAACTCGTGGAACTTGTGAGTCCCTTTGTACGCCGCAGCCAAGAAAAGAAAGAACTGGCTCAAGTATTCCAAGCGTTGCGCATCGAGGTCAACCATGAGATAGACGTGCTCAAGAGCCTTCTTGAACAATCGCTCGAGATTCTAAAGCCAGGAGGACGTCTGGTAGTCATCACCTACCACTCCCTTGAGGACCGCTTGGTTAAAAACTTCATGCGCAGCGGCAACGTCGATGGTAAAATCGATAAAGACTTCTACGGACGCGTCTCAACACCATGGCGCCTGGTCAACAACAAGGTGATTATCGCCAGCGAGGCCGAAGTAGAGAGCAACCCACGCTCACGCAGCGCAAAACTGCGCATCGCTGAGAAACTCATCAAGGGTTAAGTAACTGAATACTGTAATTTGAAATCTGACAACTGAAAATAATGGCAGCAGCTAAAAGAAATAAAACCACAAAGAAGAAAACCAGCCACAACGAGGACGAGGGCTTCAGTCTTAACCCCTTGCACCTGGTGCAGAACACCCTACAGGGACGCATGTTCCTCACCCTGGAGTTCTTCAAGCGCAACTGGCTCTACATCGTTGCTGCAACGGTAATGATGCTCATGTATATCTCAAACAAGTACGTTTACCAGAGCGATATGGCAAAACTCAAGGAGCTGAAAGTGAGCCTCAACAACGCCCGCACCGACTATGTAGACGCCAGCTCAAACTATAACTCTCGCATCCTTGAGAGCCAGATGAAGCACTATATCGACTCGATGGGAATAGACTTGAACATATCGAAACAGCCCCCCTATAAAATCTCTCTCAACGGACAATGAAAAATTCTAACAAACAACATATTCTCCTACGCTATCTGCTTGTCATCGCCATGATATTGGTGCTGGCATCGATGATAGTGTATAACATGGTCAACATCTCGGTAGTGCATGCCAAGGAGTGGAACGACAAAGCCGACTCGCTTCTTACCCAAGAGACAAAACTCGAGCCCGAACGCGGCAAGATACTCTCGGACAACGGCAGCGTACTCGCAGCCAACCTCAACTTCTACACTGCGCGCATCGACTGGAAAGTTGAGCGATTCAAAGACAAAGCTTTCAAGCAGAGTCTTGACTCGCTGTGCGACAGCCTCGCCGCTTTCATGCCTGGTAAGAAAACTGCTGCCGAGTGGAAAAGAGACCTCACAGCCCAATTTGAAGCAAAAAAGAGTTCAGTATATCCGTTATTTACCGGACTAACACATTCACAGTTTGTACGCCTTAAATCATTCCCCTTCCTGAAGTTGAACCGCAACTACAACGGCTTCTATTCCGACCCCTATGTAAAACGAGTAAAACCTTTCGGAACGATGGCCGCACGCAGTATTGGAAACATCAGCGAGGAGGTTCGCCATGAAGGACAGCATGGCCGTTCGGGCCTTGAAATGGCCCTTGACTCACTGCTATATGGTGTGCCCGGCATCAATCGCCGCATCCAGCTCACCAACAAAATTGTTGACTGGGAGAGCACACCAGCGGTGCCCGGCTATGACATCACCACGACTATCAACGTGCAGATGCAAGATATCGTGGAAAATGAACTTTACAAGATTTGCAAAGAGACCGATGCCGAATGGGGCACCTGCGTGCTCATGGAAGTCGCTACCGGCGAGATTAAAGCCATCTCCAACCTAGAGCGAGACGGCGGCGACTACTACGAGGGCGTGAACAATGCCGTGCTGGGCTACGAGCCTGGCTCGGTAATGAAGCCCATATCAATGATGGTGGCTCTCGAAGACGGCATCGTGGGTGACATCAACACCCCCATTCCCACTGGTTCGGTGTGGATTTACGGTGGTCGCGAGATTAACGACCCTCACGGTGCTGCGGCCTTGTCTCCACGCCAAATCATCGAGATGTCGAGCAACATTGGCATGTCGAAGATTATTGTGAAGAAATATGGCAGCAACCCTGGCGGATTCCGCGAGAGACTGGAACAGATGGGCTTCTTTGAGCCCTTCAAATCAGGTATTGGTGGAGAACAGGAACCTGTCATTGCCAAACTAGGCAATACCAATGCAGATAAAGTGGCACTAACACGTATGGCCTACGGTTATACCACCCTCATTCCACCACTGCACACCCTTGCAATATATAACGCTATCGCCAACGACGGCAAGTATGTGCGTCCTCACCTCGTAAAGAAACTGAGCCGCCCAGGCAGCAACGTTGACTCCATCGTGCCAGTGACCTACATTCGCAAGCAAGTGTGCAGTCCTGAGAATGCCGAAAAGCTGCGCACCATGCTTCATGACGTTGTGTGGGGCAATCGAGGCACAGCCCGCAAGTGGGTTCAGGACGAGAACGTGGAGATAGCTGGCAAGACCGGAACTGCCTATACTGTGCGCCGCGATGGAACCTACAGCGAGCAGAAGCGTCTCGCATTCTGTGGATTCTTCCCTTATAAGGCCCCACAATATAGCTGCATCGTGTTAATGCTTGGCGCCAACCGTGGAGCAGCAGCCAGCAGTGGAATGGTACTGCGCAACGTAGCCGCCAAGATGTATGCACGTGGCCTTCTGGGAGCCAACGACAACCTTGACGACTCTTCTACACCTAAGCGCGAGTCGACGAGCAAGACTCCCTATGAGAAAGTGCCCACCCTTTATAACACCACGAGCCAGTCGCGCATCGACAACGTGAAGCTCTTTACAGGCAGTCCCAACGCCAAGGTGTTTGGTGCCAAGCCTCAAGCAGCGTCGGGCGTACCCAACGTCCACGGCATGAATATTAGAGAGGCCGTCTACTGTCTTGAGAAAGTGGGCCTGAACGTTCGCTTCAAGGGTATTGGCCGCGTTACCGGTCAGAGCCTGAAAGCTGGCAGCAACTTCAACCGTGGAGCCGTTATTAACCTCTACCTAGCAAGCTAAAACAAGAATCGACAAATTATATAATAAACAAGAAAACAAGACAAAAAAACAGTTATGAGTAACAAGATATTGAAACAATTGCTTGATGCAATCGAAGTGAAGCAAGTGGTGGGTGACGTGGAGAAGTCCATTGCTGATGTCACCTGCGACTCCCGCACCGTGAAAGAGGGTAGCCTCTTTGTGGCAGTGCGCGGCGTGAGTGTCGATGCCCACCAGTTTCTTCACCAAGTTGCTCAGGATGGAGCCGCAGCTGTAGTGTGCGAGCAACTTCCCGAGGAACTGGCATCAAGCGTAACATATATTCAGGTTGAGGATAGTACAGTGGCTCTAGCCCATCTTGCCAGTGCTTGGCACGATTACCCATCGACAAAACTCAAACTCGTGGGTGTGACAGGCACCAACGGCAAGACCACCATCGCTACACTGCTCTATGAGCTCTCACAGCTCATGGGCCACAAGGCAGGTCTGCTATCGACAGTGCAGAACATCGTTGACAAGCGCGTGGAGCCTGCCAAGCAGACAACACCCGACCACCTCACCCTCAACCGACTGCTTCACGAGATGGTGGATGCTGGATGTGAGTATGCATTTATGGAGGTGAGCTCACATGCCTGCGTTCAGCGTCGCGTTGATGGCCTGAAGTTTGCCGGCGGCATCTTCACCAACCTCACCCGCGACCACCTCGACTACCACGGCAGCGTTGACAACTACATAGCAGCAAAAAAGATGTTCTTTGACTCGCTGAGTAGTGACTCATTTGCTGTTGTCAATATCGACGACAAGGTGGGCAAGGTGATGGTGCAGAACACTAAGGCCAGCAAGTACAGCTACTCGCTGCTCACGCTTGCCGACTACAAGTGCCGCGTGATAGAAGACCGACTCGACGGTACTGCACTCAATATCAACGGCACTGACCTCGACGTGATGTTCACTGGGCGTTTTAATGCCTACAATCTCACGGCAGTCTATGCTGCTGCCGTGCTGCTAGGATGGGATAAGGAGCAGGTGCTCGTGAAGATGAGCCAGCTCGTTCCAGTTGCCGGCAGGTTCCAGACAATGCGCTCGCCACGCGGATATACCGCAATTGTTGACTATGCCCACACTCCCGACGCCCTCGTCAACGTGCTCGACACAGCTGTCGAAGTGATGAACGGCCGTGGCACCTTGATTACCGTGTGTGGGTGTGGAGGCAACCGCGATAGCGGCAAGCGCCCCATCATGGCTCGCGAAGCAGCTTTGCGCAGTGGTAAACTCATCCTCACCAGTGACAATCCACGCTTTGAGGATCCCGAAGCCATTCTGCGTGACATGGAAGCAGGGCTTCCCGACGACAAGCGCAGCACTACCCTCATTATTACCGACCGCCGTCAAGCCATCAGGACCGCGTGCCAACTTGCACAGCCTGGCGATGTGGTGATTGTTGCTGGCAAAGGCCACGAGGATTACCAAGAGATTCAAGGTGTTAAGCACCACTTCGACGACCGCGAGGAAATCGCCAAAGTCTTCGAAACTGAGAAATGATTCACATTTAAATAATTTAAGTGACTGACAATTTACAACTATGCTATACTACCTGTTCCGTTTTTTAGAGCAATACAATATTCCAGGCTCGCACATGTGGCAGTACATCTCCTTCCGTGCACTGCTCACCCTTATTCTGTCGCTGGTGCTCTCGGCATGGCTAGGCGAGAAATTTATTCACTACATGCGCAAGCGCAAGATTGGTGAGACCCAGCGCGACGCAAGCATCGACCCATTTGGCGAGAAGAAAGTGGGCACCCCATCTATGGGCGGCCTCGTCATCATCACTGCCATTCTGCTGCCAGTGCTGCTGCTGGGCCGCATGCGTAACATCTACATTATATTGATGATTATCACCACCGTGTGGCTTGGTTTCCTGGGCTTCTGCGACGACTACATCAAGATTTACCGCAAGCACAAAGAAGGCCTCAAGGGAAAATACAAAATTGTGGGACAGGTGAGCATAGGCCTCATCGTGGGTCTCGTGCTGTGGTTGAGCCCCGACGTAGTGCTTCGCGAGAACGTGGTGAAAGTAAAGACTACCACGTCGAAAGAAGCTGTGATAAATCCCATCACTACGTTTGAGAGTGACACAATACAAGAGACAGTGGTTGTACACAAAGACAAAGCCGAGAAGTCGTTAAAGACTACTATCCCATTTGTCAAGAACCACAACCTCGACTACGGCGCTTTAACCAAATGGATGGGCGACTTCAGTGGACCTGCAGGATGGATAATCTTCGTGCTCATGACAATACTTGTAGTCACCGCAGTGAGCAACGGTGCCAACCTCAATGACGGCATGGACGGCATGTGTGCAGGCAACTCGGCGATAATTGGTGTGGCATTGGGCATACTCGCCTATGTGAGTTCCAACTTCGAGTATGCCTCCTACCTTAACATTATGTATATCCCCGACAGTCAGGAGCTAGTAGTATTTATGTGTGCATTTGTGGGAGCTCTCATCGGCTTCTTGTGGTATAATGCCTTCCCTGCTCAGATGTTTATGGGCGACACCGGTTCACTCACCATTGGCGGCATCATTGGTGTGTGTGCAGTCATCATCCACAAGGAGTTGCTGGTTCCCATTCTGTGCGGCGTGTTCCTGATGGAGAGCCTGAGCGTTATTATCCAAACTCAGGTATTCAAGATTTACAAGCACAAGGGTAAGAAAGTGAGAGTGTTCCGCTCTACTCCGATTCACGACAACTTCCGCAAGCTCGACAAGGACCTGGCCCCCGACAGTCACTATGTACTGCGCAACTGGCCTCGCACTATGTCGCACGAGTCGAAAATCACACTTCGATTCTGGATTGTCACCATCATCCTTGCAGCATTCACTATCATCACATTAAAAATAAGATAGTAAAATCTAATTCATAATAAAAGAGTCATCATAGTAAAAACGAGTTTTTAAAGAAAAGAGTTTAAGAAATGAAACGTTTAGTAGTAATCGGCGGTGGAGAGAGTGGAGTTGGCGCAGCAGTGCTGGGCAAAGTGAAAGGCATGGAAGTGTGGCTCACCGATATGGGAGCCATTGCTCCTCGCTACAAAGAAATCCTCGACAAGTGGGAGATCAGCTGGGAAGAAGGTCACCACACCGAGGACAAAGTGCTCAGTGCTGATGAGATTGTCAAGAGCCCTGGTGTGCCCTTGACGGCTCCGCTCATTGCCAAAGCAATGGCAAAAGGCATTCCTGTCATCTCTGAGATAGAGCTGGCAGGACGCTACACCGACGCCAAAATGGTTTGTATTACTGGCAGTAACGGCAAGACCACCACTACCTTACTCACCTACCACATTTTCAAGGAGGCGGGTTTGAATGTTGGTCTTGCCGGTAATGTCGGCAAGAGTTTAGCGATGCAGGTGGCCACCGAGCATCATGATGTGTATGTCATCGAGTTGAGCAGTTTCCAACTCGACAACATGTATGACTTCAAAGCCAACATCGCCGTGATGCTTAACATCACACCCGACCACCTCGACCGCTATGACCACAAGATGGAGAACTACACCGCTGCCAAGTTCCGCATCATGCAGAATCAGACTAGCGACGATGCTTTCATCTATTGGGAAGATGATCCAATCATCTCGGCACAGCTTAAGAGCATGCAAACCGAGGCCCGTCTATACCCCTTTAGTGCCCGCGATGACAAGTCGTGCACTGCCTATCTGAGTGATGGCGAAATGCACATCAACATCGATGGCGACGAGTGGTCGATGCCCCGCAACGAGATGTCGCTACAGGGATTGCACAACGTCTACAATTCAATGGCAGCCAGCATCAGTGCCTCATTGATGCACATCAAGAAAGAGCACATTCGTAAGGCACTGGCAAGCTTCGAGGCAGTTGAGCATAGATTGGAATTTGTTCGTAGCCTCAATGGCGTGAGATATATCAACGACTCTAAGGCAACCAATGTCAACAGCACCTGGTATGCCCTCGAGAGCATGACCGACCCCGTGGTGCTCATCCTGGGCGGCAAGGACAAAGGCAACGACTACAGCGAGATAGAGCAACTTGTCAAAGACAAGGTAGTTGCTATCGTGTGCCTGGGTGTTGACAACACTAAGCTGCACGCCTTCTTCGACGGCATGGTGCCTGTGGTAGAAGATGCCCGCAGCATGCAGGAGTGCATCGACAAGTGCCATGCTCTGGCTAAGGATGGACAAACCGTGCTGCTGTCGCCCTGCTGCGCCAGCTTCGACCTGTTTAACAGCTACGAGGACCGTGGTGCCCAGTTCAAGCAGTGTGTCAACGCGCTTTAATAATATAATGAGTTTTCATTCAACTGGAAGTATAGAAAACTTATGAGCGAGAAAGTTTCAAGATATAGGGAAATATCGCGTCGCTATGGCGACCCGTGGATATGGGGCATTTACCTCACACTCATCGTGCTCTCGATAGTGGAGTCGTATTCAGCCTCAAGCCGCGACGTTGCCAAGATGGGTGTGTATGAGCCCGTCATCAGGCAGGTGGTGTTCCTTGCCATGGGAGCCGTGGCTGTAGTTGGACTAAGCCGTATCAACTACAATAACCGCATGCTGCTGCTCGTACTTATTCCCTTGCTATGGATATTTACAGTGCTGAGCCTTATATATGTAATGGTTAACGGTGAGGTGATTAATGGTGCGCAACGTGCCTTCACCATCCCGGGAATAGGCCTTACTGTGCAACCAGCTGAGCTAGCCAAACTCTCGGCTGTCACGGCGCTCGCCTACATCATGGCAAAGAACCAGCAAGACCGCGACGTTTCGGTCAAGGGACTGGTTTTGTCGACTGTGGTTGTCGCCGTGTTTGGCGCGCTCATGTACCAAAGCGGACTAACCAACACCCTGCTGCTAATGTGCATTAGCGGCTCAATGTTCCTCATTGGTGGTGCCCGATGGCGCAAACTTCTTATTATGGGAATCGTGTATGTGATAGTTATTGGCATCTTCTTCGTGTGGAAAAGTGCTGCCGACAAGCGTGCCGAGAACATGAAGAAGCTCACTGCCACCGAAGCAACAACCGATAGTCCTGCCAAAGTCGACCGTACAGCCCTGCGCAACGACCGCATGTACAACTGGCATCATCGCGACTCGCTCATCTACGACTCGGTTACCAGCTACAATTCGCAGGAGATGTTCTCGATAATGGCACAGGCACATGGAGGACTCACCGGAGTGGGTATTGGCAACTCGCGTGAGTGCAGCCGATTGCCTCTGGCATTCAGCGACTATATCTATTCTATCATTATTGAGGAAATAGGCTTGATAGGAGGAGTGTTTGTGCTTATCTTATACCTGTGGCTGCTATCGCGAGCGGCAATGATAGCGCGACGGTGCCACCGCGTGCTACCCGCCTTGCTCATCATCGGCATGGCAGCGATGATCACGTTCCAGGCCCTGTTCCACATGGCCATCAACACCGGCGTGTTCCCTGTGTCGGGACAGCCGCTGCCGCTCATCTCGAAGGGTGGCACATCAATTCTGGTTACAAGTGTGGCTTTTGGCGTTATGCTTAGCGTGAGTCGCACCATCAGCAATATAACCAATAAAAAGAACAAGGATGAAGGCATCGCACTGCCAAGCGGTCTCGACGCCGAGAATCCTACCGAAATTCCTGTAAAAAATGAGTGGAAATAACAACAGCCAACTGAAAGTTCTCGTGAGCGGTGGAGGCACCGGAGGCCACATTTTCCCCGCCCTATCGATTGCCAACGAGATTAAGCGTCGCATCCCACAGACCGAAATACTCTTTGTGGGAGCCGAGGGACGCATGGAAATGGAACGTGTGCCTGCTGCTGGCTACGAAATTAAAGGACTGCCAGTGAGAGGTTTTGACCGCAAGCACCTGCTTCGCAACGTGAAAGTGTTGATGGACCTGCGTCGCAGCATGAAACTTGCTAAACAGATTCTTAAGGACTTTCAACCCAATGTTGCAGTGGGAGTTGGTGGCTATGCCAGTGGTCCCATGCTTAAGGAGTGCCAAAAAGCTGGCATTCCCACCCTGCTGCAGGAGCAAAATTCCTATGCTGGAGTCACAAATAAACTGCTGGCAAAAAAGGCACAATGCATTTGCGTTGCCTATGAGGGCATGGAACGCTTCTTCCCTGCCGACAAGATTGTGATGACTGGCAACCCGGTGCGCCGCAACCTGCTTGAGTGCGAGGCAACTGTCGAGGAAGCTCGCCAATCGTTTGGGCTTGACCCTGCCAAGCGCACCATCCTCATCATTGGAGGCAGCCTAGGTGCTCGCACCATCAACGATAGCATTATTGCAGGACTCGATGAGATAGCACAACACGATGACGTTCAAGTGGTATGGCAAACAGGCAAAATCTATGATGATCGATGCCGTGAGGCCCTTGAGGCTTCGCAAGCCACTAACGTCAAGCAGATGGCATTCATCAGCAACATGGACAAGGCCTACCGTGCTGCCGACCTTGTGATTTCACGAGCAGGAGCAAGCTCAATAAGCGAGCTTCAGCTTCTGGGCAAGGCGTCGATACTGGTGCCCTCGCCCAACGTTGCCGAAGACCACCAAACCAAGAACGCGATGGCACTCGTTGACCGCAACGCGGCACTCATGATTCCCGATGCCGACGCTGGAGCTAAACTCGTGAGCGTGATGCTCAGCACCATAAGCGACACTGCCGTTCTCGAAAAGCTTAGTGCCAATGTAGAGAAAATGGCGCTGCACAACTCGGCCGAAATAATCGTCGACAAGGTGCTGCAAATAGCACGATAACCCTTTTAATACTAGATGCCAATATGAAAGATTATAAGTCGATATATTTTGTGGGAGCTGGCGGCATTGGCATGGCAGCCCTAGAGCGCTACTTCCTTGCTAAGGGCAAGAAGGTGGCAGGTTATGACCGCACACCAAGCGAGCTCACTAGCGCGTTGCAGCTCGAGGGAGTAGAAATCTCATTTGATGAAGATCCCGACCTCATCCCCGACTATTGCCGCGACAAGGACACAACGCTAGTGGTTTACACCCCAGCTGTGCCCAGCGACCACCGTGGACTGTGCTACTTCAGGGACAATGGCTTTGAGGTGGTGAAGCGCGCACGAGTGCTGGGACTCGTCACTCTCGACAGCAAGGCACTGTGCTTTGCTGGCACTCACGGCAAGACCACAACATCGAGCATGGCGGCTCACATCATGCAGGTGAGTGGTGTGGGCAGCAATGCCTTCCTGGGAGGTGTGTTGAGAAACTATGACAGCAACTTCCTGCTATCACTCACAAGTCCTTTCTCGGTGATTGAGGCCGACGAGTTTGACCGTTCGTTCCACCAGCTCACGCCTTACATTGCCGTCATCACATCGACCGACCCTGACCATCTCGACATCTACGGCAATAAGGAGAACTACCTCGAGAGCTTCGCCCATTTCACCGAGCTCATCAGACCCGACGGTGCCCTGATAGTGCACACTGGCCTTGAGCTTAAGCCCCGCGTGGCCAAAGGCGTCAAAATATATACCTACGCCAAAGAAGAGGGCGATTTCCACGCCCAGAACATAAGAAAAGGCAACGGCGAGATAGTTTTCGACTTCGTAACTCCATGGGAGACAATTGAGGGCATCAGTCTTGGCGTGCCTGTAGATATCAATATCGACAATGCCGTGGCTGCGATGGCCGCTTGCCGCCTAGCCCAGATTCCAGCCGATGCGATGAGGGAGGCCATTGGCACCTTTATGGGAGCCAAGCGCCGCTTTGAGTTCTGGCTCAAGGAACCTGGAGAACATGGAAAGGTGGTAATCGACGATTATGCTCACCACCCCAGCGAGATAGCCGCGAGCATCAAAAGTGTTCGTGACCTCTATCCTGGTCGCAAGATTAGTGCTGTGTTCCAGCCTCATCTCTACACTCGCACGCGCGACTTTGCCGATGAGTTTGCCCAGGCACTCTCTCATGCCGACGAAGTGATTCTGCTTCCCATCTACCCAGCACGCGAACTCCCCATCGAGGGCGTGACTAGCGAAATCATCTTAAAAAACGTTAAATGCGCAAAAAAATCTATTTATAGCAAAGAAAATTTTATCAATTCAATTCCTTTGCTTAATTTTGATATCTTATTGACTATAGGCGCCGGTGACATCGTAAATCTGCTGCCTCAAATTTGTGAACAGGTTAAGAAGCAATCACGTTGAAACTGGCCAGATACATATTACTCATTGTCCTAACGGCATTAATGATCTTGGGCATCTTGTGGGCGCGTGACAAAGGGCGCGATGAGGTGTGCACCGAGGTCAAGGTGCAAGTTATCAATGACGACAGCACTCATTTCGTGACGCCCGAGGGCGTAATCGAGGAACTTGAGCGCAAGCACGTGATTGTCAAGGGTAAGCCCGTGTGGCAAATCAACGTTGAGGACATTGAGCGCCTGCTCGAGGAGTCACAGTATATCGAGGGTGTGGAATGCATGTTTGAAAACGGAGGACGACTCAAGATTCAAGTGGAGCAGATTGTTCCAGTGATGCGCATCTTCGACGGCGACCACTCCTACTATGTGAACAAGGATGGCAAGCGCATGACAGCCGTCTCGACGTTTCATGCCGACGTGCCAATTGTCGAGGGCCATTTCACGCAGAATTACAGCCCCATGAGGCTATGGCCCATGATAAAGTATGTTGAGGAGGACTCGACACTGAAGGCGCTCGTGACCATGTACTTCATGCGCGACAGTAACAACATATTTGTTGTACCTTCTATCCACGGTCATGTGGTTAACATGGGTAACTGCGACGGCTTTGAGGGCAAGTTCAAGAAGTTGAAGCTCTTCTACGAGAAGGTAATGCCTGTCAAGGGATGGATGCACTACGACACCATCTCGGTGAAGTGGGACCATCAGGTGGTTGCCACCAAGCGCGATAAGACCGTTGAGGTGGAACAAGAATATAACCCCGAGGAGGACGAGCAAGCCGACAACGTTCAGACCATGCGCGTGAGCGACGACAGCCGAGCTCCAGTCAACAAGATGGTCAAGGAGAGCAAGGGGGCACGAGAGTCCAAGAACCTGGAACAAAGCAAGTCGTCAGGCGACCTAGCCAAAGGCCAGGAGAAACCTCCCGAAAAGAAAGGCACACCTTAATGAACCAAGAGAACAGTAAATGAAGTAACTTTAGAATTCAAAAACTATTATATACACACTTTTATGACCAAGACACAACATATTGTAGCATTAGAGATAGGTAGCTCTAAGATAGTTGGCGCCATTGCCGAGAAGACTCCTTCGGGTTATGTGCAAGTCAACCATCTCGAGGTGGAGAAACTCATAAACAGCGTGCGACATGGATGCGTCCAAAACGTGGAAAACACCAAGGGTGCAATCAACAGCATCATCAAGAAACTGGAAAACAGAATCGATGGCACTATTGAGGAAGTATTTGTGGGACTTAGCGGACGTTCGCTGCACAGTGAGCCCACCGAGGTGAACCAGAATCTCGACGCCACAGTGCCCATCACCAATGAGGTGCTCGAGCGCATCGTGAGCGATGCTGGAAAAGACCCCATCATGAACTACGAGACCATCGAGGTAGTGCCACGCACCTACTACGTCGACAAAAACGAAACCAAGAGCCCTAGCGGACAGTTTGGTTCCAACATCAACATAAAGCTCAACCTTATCGTTGCAAAACCCAACCTCAAGCTCAACCTTGACCGTGTGATGACTGGCGGAGCAAGAGTTAAGGACTACATGGTTACACCACTAGTTGTGGCCGACGAGATTCTTGAGCCTTCGGAAAAATCGCTCGGATGTATGCTCGTTGACGTGGGCGCCGAGACTACTACCGTGTCAATCTACAAAGATGGTTCTCTAGTCTACCTCACCACCCTTCCATTAGGCGGTCGCAACATCACCCGCGACATCACAATGGGACTCAACGTGCTTGAAGATACCGCCGAGCGTGTTAAGAAGAACATAAGCAACCCACTTGATAAGAACGTTGACAAAATCACTATCGAGGGTATTAACTCGACCGATGCAGCCAACTATATCGTGGCTCGCACAGGCGAGATCATCGCCAACATCAAGCAACAGATTCAATATGCCGGAGTCAAGACCGTTGACCTGCACAACATCGTGCTGATTGGTGGTGGAGCCCAGCTACAGGGCATCGACAGACGCATTGAGGACGAAATAAAGTTGAGAGTGCGCAGGGGATCTTATCCTAAGGACCTCAACATTCTGGATCACAACATCAACCGCGCCGAGTATGTGCAACTATTCTCACTGCTCTCAAAGGCAGCAAGCACCACTCCTTTCAACCAGTCGTGCGTGCGACTTAACACCTACAACGGCAACGACGACACATTTGCTCCCACCTATCATGGAGGAAGCGACGACAACGAGAACCGTTATGACTATAGCAACTTCCGCGAAGAGGAACCTGCTCCCACTAAGGCAGCAGCAAGACCTAGCGAGTCTAGAACTTCTCAGAGCAAGCAAAAGAGAAAGTCATGGTTCGATAGCTATCGCAACAAGCTCAACAAACTCATGTCGGAACCCGAAGATGAGGGACAAGACTTCTAATGCAACCCAAGTTTATTAACTCGAAAACATCAAGAATACTATATGGCAAATAATGACAACGGCACCATCAACATGAACGATATGCCAACGGGTACGCCCCACATCGAACAGCAAGACATCTTCGCCGACATCGAGGAGAATCCTGGGTTCCACAAGAAAGAGACGCCAGCCGAAACTCCTTGTCTCATCAAGGTGATAGGAATAGGTGGAGGTGGCAACAACGCCATCAACCACATGTATGAACAACACAACATCAACGGCGTGTCGTTTGTGGTAATGAATACCGACCGCCAGGCGCTGAACAACTCGCCTGTGCCCAACCGCGTGCTCATTGGCCCCAACACAACCTTCGGCCTGGGAGCCGGCAACAAGCCCGAACTCGCTAAGGAGGCCGCCGAGGAGAGCGAACAAGACATTGCCAAACTCTTCGATGATGAGACCAAGATGGTGTTTATCACTGCCGGTATGGGTGGTGGCACCGGAACAGGAGCAGCACCAGTGGTAGCCCGCATCGCCCGAGAGAAGGGTGTGCTCACCATTGGTATCGTTACCATTCCATTCCTATTTGAGGGAAAGAAAAAGATTATCAAAGCGCTGAGCGGTGCCGACGAAATGCAAAAGTATGTCGACGCCTTGCTCATCATCAACAATGAGCGATTGAGCGAGATATACCCTGACCTCAACTTCATGAATGCATTCGGTAAGGCCGATGATACCCTGTCGGTTGCAGCACGCAGTATCAGCGACCTGATCACCGTTGACGGCTATATCAACCTCGACTTCAACGACGTGAACACCACTCTGCGCGAGGGCGGTGTGGCAATCATCAGCTCGGGATATGGCGAGGGTGAGAACCGTGTCACTAAAGCCATTGAGGATGCCCTCAACTCTCCATTGCTGAAGAACCGCGACGTTTATGGCTCGCAAAAGATATTGATGAACTTCTATTTCTCGTCAAAGGCCAAAAACGAGTTTAAGATGAGCGAAATCGACGAGATGCGAAGCTTCATGACTCAGTTCACTCATGAGGTGGATGTGATTTGGGGTGTGGCCTACGACGATACTCTGGGCGAGAAGGTGAAGATCACTATGCTTGCTGCTGGTTTCAACGTATCGCTCGACGCCGAAACTGCTGTTGCCGAGGGTGAAAAGAAGGGCGAGGGCAAAGCCACTACAGCTTCGAGCCGCATCGAGCAAGAGTATGGCGAGAAGTTCAACGAGCTTGACATCGACCGTGCCAAGGCACAATACATCGTGCTCAGGCCCGAGGACATCGACAATGACGAGATTGTCGATCTTCTCGAGAAGAACCCAGCCTTCAAACGCGACCAGCAGGTGAAGAACGTGTTCCGCGAGCTGCAAAGCGCTCCCGCCAAGGCTGCTCCAGCAAAACCCGCTCCAGTGCTTGGCAAAAAGAAGACCAACACCACAGCAACCATCACTTTCGATTCCTAATCCTAACTTAAAAATATATTAGCAATACATAATGTTAACACTACAATTTATCAACGAGAACCCAGAACATGTGATTGAGCGCTTGGCCGTCAAAAATTTTGACGCACGTGAGCCCATCATGAAAGTTGTAGAACTCGACAAGCAAAGGCGCGCTGCACAAAAGGAGCGCGACGATAATGCCTCGCAACTCAACAAGATGGCGGCACAGATTGGCGCCCTCATGAAGCAAGGCAAGCGCGAAGAGGCCGAACAAGCCAAGGCTGCCGTGGCAGCCCTCAAAGCCACTAACAAGGAAATAGACGACAGGATGAGCGCTGCCGCCAATGAGATTACCGAGATTCTGCTTTCTATCCCCAATGTCCCCTACGAGGGTGTGCCTAAGGGTCTCACTGCCGAGGACAACGTTGTGGAAAAGACTGGCGGACCTGAGCTACATCTCGCCGATGATGCCCTACCCCACTGGGAACTCGCCAAGAAATACAACCTAATAGACTTTGACCTAGGCGTGAAAATCACTGGAGCAGGCTTTCCCGTCTACGTGGGCAAGGGAGCTAAGCTGCAGCGAGCACTCATCCAGTTCTTCCTCGACGAGGCCAGCAAGGCAGGTTATGTCGAGATTGAGCCTCCACTGGTTGTCAACGAAGCTTCAGGTCTGGGAACAGGACAACTTCCCGACAAGGAAGGACAAATGTACCACTGCCAAGTCGACAACTTCTACCTTATCCCCACTGCCGAGGTGCCTGTGACCAACATCTACCGCGACGTGATTCTCGGTCAGGATGAGCTGCCTAAGAAAAACTGTGCCTATAGCGCTTGCTTCCGTCGTGAGGCAGGTTCCTATGGCAAGGACGTTCGAGGTCTGAATCGCCTGCACCAGTTCGACAAAGTGGAAATCGTGCGCATCGAGCGCCCCGAAGACAGCTATGCCGCACTCGAGGAAATGAAGGACCACGTGCAAGGACTGCTCGAGAAACTCGAGTTGCCATGGCACATACTAAGACTGTGTGGCGGTGACATGAGTTTCACCAGTGCAATCACCTTCGACTTCGAGGTGTGGAGCGCTGCACAGAAACGCTGGCTCGAGGTGAGCTCAGTATCTAACTTTGAGACCTATCAGGCCAACCGTCTAAAATGCCGCTATCGTGGCGACGACAAGAAGACACACCTGTGCCACACCCTCAACGGCTCAGCTCTTGCACTGCCACGCATCGTGGCTGCACTGCTTGAGAACAACCAGACTCCTGAGGGCATCCGCATTCCTGCTGCTTTACAAAAGTACACAGGATTTGACATAATAGACTAATCTTCACTATACTGGTCATAATAACTGTAGAGCACCACCTGGCTTCAAAACCAGTGTGGTGCTCAACTTATTAAAACAAAGAAAGAGCGAATAGTGCCGAAGCACATCTTCGCTCTTCTCCTCTCTCCACTTGCGGTGCGTACAGGACTCGAACCAGCGACCTCCTGCGTGACAGGCAGGCATTCTAACCAACTGAACTAACGCACCATTTGGAAATTGCGGTGCAAAGTTACACACATTTTTTAAACTGACAAAATTTTTCCCAACTTTTTTTCAAAAAAAATTACTTTAGTCACACTTTAGTGTTCACTATTACAAATTATAGGCACTTTTTGATAGTACTAAAATCGCTATTTCAACAAAGACTCTCTTTACTATCACTTTTTTGCTACTAAAAGAGGTAGTTTTGTTGAAATTGCCTCAAAAAAGTTTATAATTATTTGGAATTTATTATATTGTGTTATTAATTTGCGTTTGCTTTACAGAAACTCTTAACAAATTATATTATATGACACACACCATTAAAGATTTGACGGTGCGAGAGCGAGAAGTTCTGAAATTTCTTGTTGAAGGTTTAAGCAGTCGAGAGATCGCCGAGAAGCTGTATATTTCAATCAATACAGTGCAATATCATCGTAAGCAGCTGCTTCAAAAGACAGATTCACGCAATGTCGCAGAACTCATAGGTAAAGCATATAGACTACATTTGATAGATCTAGATTGAATTTGTTACCATGAGGTACACCCCAACAGCCATCTCAATCAAGCGAGATGGCTTTTTTATTCCCTCCATAGCAGTATAATTCCAGTCCACACAGTTATTCTAACAAAAAAACATTATCTTTGTGGTAGATTTTTAATAAGAGCCTTATAATTATGAAAAAGTTATTGTCATTGATAGCAGTGGTTGCGATGTGTTTGCCACATAGCGAAGCCTGCACAAGCATTCTAGTAGGAAAAAAGGCAAGTGTCGACGGCTCGGTGATGTGCACCTACAATATCGACTCGTGGGGTGCTATGCACAAGATGTACCGGTTTGAGGCCGGCACACACCCTGCCGGCACGATGCGCAAAATACATGACCACGACACACGCGTTTATCATGGGCAAATACCCGAGGCGCCTGTTACTTATCTAGTAAATGGAAACATCAATGAATGGCAGGTGTCGATTGGTGAGAGCACCTTCGATGGACGCGAGGAACTGATTGACACAACCGGCATAATTGATTACGGTTCGCTCATGGATCTAGGTTTACAACGCGCTCGCACTGCTCGCGAGGCAATCGACGTGATGACTAGTCTGGTTGACAAATACGGATTCTGCAGCTCGGGCGAGTCGTTTACGGTGTGCGACCCCAACGAAGCATGGGTTCTCGAAATGATAGGATGTGGACCTGGCAGCAAGAGCGTGGTGTGGATTGCGGTGCGAGTGCCCGACAATGCAGTAATGGCGCATGCCAACCAAAGCCGCATACGTCGCGTCAATCTCAATGACACCGCCAACGTGAAAATTTCTCGCAACTGCATCAGTTTTGCCCGCAAGCGTGGATATTTCAAGGGGCGTGACAAGGATTTCAGCTTTTGCGACGCCTACAATCCACCCACCTTCGGAGGCCGCCGTCTAGGCGACTCGCGCGTTTGGTCAATCTATCGCCGCCTGACTGGAGGTATGGATCGTTACATCCCCTATGTTGAAGGAATAAAACCAATGAGTGAGGTTGAACCCTTGCCCATGTGGATAATTCCCGACAAACCACTTAGCGTTAATACTGTGATTGAATGCCTGCGTGACCACCTTGAGGGAACACCGTTCTCCTTTAATGATGAGGACGACCCAGGAGCAGGAATCTACGACACTCCATTCCGTCCGCAACCTTTACGCTACGACGACAATGGCACTACCATGTTCAACGAACGTGCCGTATCGACTGCCCACACCGCATTCACCTTTGTGAGCCAGCTGCGCAGCTTCATGCCACGCGAGGTGGGTGGCGTTACATGGTGGGGAAATGATGACAGTGGCATGGTGGCCTACACGCCTGTTTATTGCTGCGCCAACCGCGTGCCTCACTGCTACAACGTGCCTGACGCCGACGCTTTCCACTTTAGCGACGAAAGTGCCTATTGGGTATGCAACTGGGTGAGCAACATGGTGTATCTACGATGGAGCCTACTCTATCCCGAACTCGAGCAAGTGCGCGACTCACTGCAAGCTAGCTACTTCAACCGTCAGGGCGAAATTGAAAAACGAGCCCTTGCTTTGCTCAACAACGACCGCAACAGCGCCATCAACCTATTAAGCGACTATGGCGACCAAGTGGGTAACCAGATGGTTGCACGCTGGCGACAGATGGCTTATCACATGATAGTGAAATACAACGACGGCGTCATTCGCGAAGAAGACGAGAACGGCGTGTATAAGCGCAACTCCAGTGGATTCCGTCCACGCCTCTCACGCCCCGGTATGAGCCCCAAAGCCCGCCGCCAGATTCACAAGTCAACTGGCACCCGCTACGAAGTGCCTCCAACCGATAACCTCGACACCTCCTACATGTAATAATTACAACACCTTCTAAATAATATAGAACGATGGCAAACCCCAAGACAAAACAAGAACTGCTGGCTGCTATGGCCGACAGCTATACAAAACTCAATGAACAAATAGGGAAAATGAATTCCTCCGAAATCGAAGCGCCGTTCCATTTCGCTAGCGATCCCAAGAAATGTGGTGCCCGATGGATTTATGACCAATGCCCACGTGACCTCCTCATTCACCTCTATGAATGGCAAGTGTTGATGCGCGAGTTTGTCAACAACATCCGCAATGGAAAGCAACGAGACTATCTACCCGACGAATACCGCAAGAACTACCACGAGATGGACAAAATGCTGGTAGAAAAGCATCAAAGCACGACATTTGACCAAGCACAAAAACTGTTGAGCCAAACTCACCAAGAGATGATGCAACTTGCCGAAAGCTTCACCGAAGAGGAATTGTTTGGCAAAGGCTATTTCCGCTGCACCTACACTACCACTATGGCAGCCTATTTCGCCAGCGTTACCTCAAGCCCTTATGGCCAAGCAACAAAACTCCTGAAAACACACCTCAAAAACTTGAGTAAATAGCACTAAGAAATCAATAACTTTTAAAATAATCACTTATGTCAACAAAATTGAAACACCTTGCCATTGCAGTCGTGCTGATGTGCCTTGCACCAGCAACTAATGTGGCAGCACAAAGCACTAATGCCGTGGGCAACAACGAGATTATCCTCCACGCTTGGTCATGGTCGTTCAACACCATCTCCCAACACCTGCAAGAAATCAAAGAAGCTGGATATACCATCGTGCAAACGTCACCCATCAATGAATGCTACGTTGGCGACAACGGAGGACGGCAACTCTTTGGCAACGGAAAGTGGTACTATCACTATCAACCCACCGATTGGACTATTGGCAACTACCAATTGGGTACTCGTGATGAATTCAAAGCAATGTGTGACAAGGCCAACAGCCTAGGCTTGAGAGTGATAGTCGACGTTCTCCCAAACCACACAGTAATTGACCGCTCACACATAAATGCACGACTCGACAGTGCAGTGAATGGACGCGAGAACCTATTCCATGCTAACGGACTATGGCCCATAAATGACTATAGCGACCGATACCAGTGTACTACTGGCGAAATGGGAACACTCCCCGACGTAAATACCGAGAATCCCGATTTCCAATATTACTACATGCAGTATGTGAACGATGTGCTAGCATGTGGCGCCCGCGGTTTCAGATATGACACCGCAAAGCACATTGGTTTGCCCGACGAACCTCGTGACCCCAAATCGCCACAAAACGACTTCTGGGATGTCGCCATGGGACGTAAAGCAGTAAAAGGATTATGGCTCTCAATCCCTCGTGACCAGCTTTTCATTTATGGTGAGGTGCTTCAGGACCGAAATGTTCCTGAGCAAGGCTATGCCAAGTATATGGACCTCACAGCAAGTAGCTATGGATGGGTGCTGCGTAATGTTCTCAACAAGCACAATGCCAAGGAAGGCGACCTGCTCAACTGGCATCACAGTGTTGACCCCGCCCATTTAGTTACTTGGGTAGAGTCGCACGACACCTATTGTAATGCCCATGAATCGGCTGGCATGAGCGACGAACTCGTTCGCCTGGGATGGGTATTCCTAACTGCGCGCCAGTATGGCACCCCTCTTTTCTACTCACGTCCTCACGGAAGCACACGCGACAACTACTGGGGAGATAACGAGATTGGCAAAGTTGGTAATGATGAGTTCAAGCACCCTGCAGTGCACGCTGTCAATGAGTTCCGTCACATCAATGCCAATGAGCCCGAAAATATAATAATTAGCGACAATGGTAAGCAGATTATTGTGGAGCGAGGCAAGAAAGCTGCAGTGATCATCAATCTCGACGAGCAGGCAGCTACAGTTTCTATTCCAGTAACCATTGAAAATGGTAAATATCGTGACGCTGTAACCAAGCAACAACTTCAAGTGAAAAAAGGCGTCCTCAATGCCACTCTAGAACCCATGACAGCCTACATCTTGAGCAAATAATACAGTAAGTACAATCAGGGTAATTCTTTCCAATTCTTTCCAATTCTTTAAAGATTGGAAAGAATTGAGTGTTAATTATTATTAAATCCAGTTCTAATTCCTTTCTAATTCTTTCCAATTCTTTAAAGACTGGAAAGAATTTCTTATTTTTGTGGCAAATCAAAATAAAATGAGCTCAATAGAAAACCCACCAAAAATTGACAATAAGAAGATTTTAGACTCTTTAGTCAATCCTCCCAGTGAAGAAATAGCAGTACTAATTGACAAACTCAATGAAGACTATGAATATTGGGATAGTATTAAGTATAAGAAACGCCCTAAAGGATGTTCTGCAGAACAATTATGGACTTATGTCAAAGTTTCCAGAATTAAGAGTTGGGTTCGTGTGTGGGAAAAGTATGGTATTGTCATGGGCATCACCAACCAAATGCAGCGAATGTGCCATGAGTTTGATATGAACTTTGGAGGCTTTTGGGGAACAAGTTCAATCATTCCAGGTGACAACAAGGAAAGATACTTAAATAGTTCCCTGATGGAAGAAGCCATATTCTCAAGTCAGATAGAAGGAGCATCAACTACTCGGCAGGTCGCGAAAGACATGTTACGCAAGAAGATTACCCCCAAAGGCAAATCACAGCAGATGATAGCCAACAACTACCAAACGATCCAGTTTGTTGTGCAAAATCAAGATATTCCACTGACTGGGGAACTACTTTTACAAATTCATCGACTGATGACCGAGGGCACTTTGGATAATCCCGAAGATGCCGGGCGATTCCGCATCAGTGATGATGTTGTAGTTGAGGATGGAATTACACATGAAGTCGTGCATTACCCACCAACTCATACCGAACTGCCTGAATTTGTCAAAGATCTATGCAAGTTCTTTAATGAAGAAAAACCCAAGGTTTTCATTCATCCCATCATACGAGGTATAATCATACATTTTATGATTGCCTATATGCACCCGTTCACAGATGGCAACGGCAGAACGGCTCGTGCGCTGTTTTACTGGTATATGCTGAAACAGAAGTATTGGTTAACTGAGTACTTATCTATTTCAAGGGTAATTGCAAAATCAAAGAAAGCCTATGAAAAATCCTTCCTGTATTCTGAAGCTGATGATAGTGATATTGGTTATTTCGTAGCATATAATCTTCGAGTATTAAATCTTGCGTTCAAACAACTTCAAGGGTATCTGAAAAGAAAACAAGAAGAAAAGAAAGCAGCTAACGCATTCCTGCAGTTAGGGAACATCAATGACCGTCAGGCACAAATTGTCAAACTGTTTGTCGATAATCCTAAAGAGGTCATCACCGTTAAGGATATTCAAAACAAATTCTTTATTAGCGCCACTACTGCCAAAGGTGATATTATGGGGCTTGTAAAACGTGGGCTCATCGAAGAGTTTGCCTTTAACAAGGTGAAAAAAGGGTATGTTAGAAGTAACAGTTTTGAAGATGTTGTGAAACCACTCTTGAAATAATTCTTTCCAGTCTGGAAAGAATTGGAAAGAATTGGAAAGAATTATACAAAGTTTTATCATCTGTAAAAAGAGCGCGGCATAACCACTAGCACCATACGCACACAACCGAAATGATGTTGACAACATTTTGAATAAAAGTTATAAACATACTGTAAAAAGTTGATGGGAAAATATTATCTTTGCGTAGATTATATATAAGAATCATGAAAAAGGAAGAAATAATATCGTTATTTCAGAGCTATGAAGACTCAGTTTGCATAATTGACGAAACTGAGTGTTGGAGCGCTCGGGATCTTTGTGCACTATTAGGCTATCAGCAATGGCGTAATTTCACTAATGTGATAGATAAGGCAAAAGATTTTGCAGCCGAAATGACCAGCGTTAACGTGCAAGCCAAGGATCTTCAAGGTGAAGCTTCTATCACACAAGAGCATATTGACAACAACGCAGCCGTCCGTAAGATGCTCACAGAACGCGGCATCATCCCCGAAAATCTCCCACCAGCCAAAGACGTGAAAAAAGTTGAGCGCCGCCTGACAAGCGAACAAAAGAAAATGTTGAAAAATAACAATAAGTAAAGAAATATGAGCAACAAAGAACCTGGTTACGTTTACATACTTACCAATCCCAGCTTTCGCGAGGACTGGGTTAAGATTGGCAAGAGCAGCCGTCCTGTGGATGTGCGTTCAAAGGAACTCGACAATACCGCAGTGCCTTTACCCTTTGAGATTTTTGCCACGATGAAAACCTCTAAATACAACGAGGTGGAAAAATTGGTACATAAGACCATTGATCGCCTAACGGATTTGCGTATTAGACAGAATCGTGAGTTCTTCAATGTCGCTCCACAAATGGCTCTTGACATATTTCATGATATAGCGATGGCCATTGATGACGCAGAGATTATTGAATTTGAAAGTAATCAGCCCATCAATCCAGATACTGACACCATAGACAAACCCGTCAAAGCGAGGATTTCTGATACATCTAAGATTCAATTGGATTTCTGGGAGGAGTTCAACACCCAGGCCATCAATCATACAGCTTTCTATAAAGAGTTCTCTATCAGAAAACCTTATCCTCAGCATTGGTACGACTTAAGTTTAGGCACGTCTGAATGTCACATCTGCTTAACAGCAAGCCGCCAGAAGCATGAATTAACGGCTGGCATCTATGTTCCTGATAATAAGAGTTTCTTCCATCAACTGCAAGAACATGCAGAGGAATTAGAGAAAGAGATTGGAATTAAGATTGAATGGCGAGAGGCATCAAAGGCATGTCGCTTTATAATCAAGAGGCCTTTCGACATAGATGACAAGTCACAATGGATTGATGCATTGCAATGGCTTTACAGCAAAAGTATAACCATCAAGAAGGCATTAAATAAATACGCATAATAAACCTTATTTGTTGTACAATCGCTTAATTATTTTTTTTAATTCAACGATTAAAAATACATTTTTGACAAAAAATCGCTCGCAAACCATAGGGTCGAACCGGCACGGGTGTTACCCCACTGGTGTTTGAGACCAGCGCGTCTACCGATTCCGCCATCTGGGCTCGAAAAGCGGTTGCAAAGGTAGTGCATTTTTTTTAATTGACAAATCATTTGGCGAAAAAAACGATTTTTTTGTATATTTGTAGTCAATATTTATCAAAACTAACGAAACATTATGCGAATAGTAATACAACGAGTGCTTGAAGCATCGGTGACCATTGGCGGCGAACTTCACAGCGCTATAAAAGGCGGATATATGGTACTCGTCGGCGTTAGAGAAGGCGATACCGAAGACGATGCAAAGTGGCTGGCGATGAAAACGGTGAACCTGCGAGTCTTTGACGACGAGAATGGGGTGATGAACCGCAACATCCTTGACTCGGGAGGCGAAGTGCTGGCAGTGAGTCAGTTCACTCTTAATGCGAGCACCAAGAAGGGCAACCGACCAAGCTATATCCACGCGGCTGGCCACGAACTTGCTGTGCCCCTCTACGAACTCTACTGCAAGGATGTGGAGCAACTGATGAATAAGGAGGTGAAGCGCGGCGTCTTTGGCGCCAACATGCAGGTGTCGCTCATCAACGACGGCCCTGTGACCATCATCATCGACTCCAAGCTGCGGGAATAGCCACTGCCAAGGTTTTCCAGACAATTACTGACAAAACTCTTTGATGTCTTTTTGCATGAAAGACAATTGCGGCTGGCACCTCTCACGCTATATATAAAACAAAATCAACAAAGCCAAACAAGAATAACAACAATCTTGTTTGACTTTGTTTTTATTTATTGCCTTTTTTTGATGAAATTTCGAGTGAAGCGCATACCGAAAAATTCTATTTTGAAGAATTACTCTAAATGGAGTGGTTTTCTCATTTTTTATACTTATATTTGCAATGTCATTGATGATTTTCTTTTCTTGTATTTGCAGCACTGAGATAAGTGAAGATCAAACGTGACAAAATTAAATCCAACATAACTATATAAACCTTTTCCATTGTTAAACCAAAGAGCTGCAGTATTAGATTATTATGAAAAAATTATTACTTCTTACTATTGTGGCGTCGATAACATTCTTCGCAGGCGCCGAAACTGTCCATAAGATGAGCAAGCCATCTGGCAAGTCCCGTGTGGAGATTATTACCGAACAACCCGAGGGTAACGTGATATCCTATACCCGCTCGGGTGAATATATGACCGCAAGCCTTTATGGATATGACGCAACCCAGCAAACAGGACAGATGAAAATTACCTATGCTAATGATGGCAAGACCGTATATCTACTCGATCCTCTGGCCTACGGTGAAGGAACCGGAGTGTGGGTACAAGGCGAGTTGAGCGACGACGGCACTACCATCACTGTGCCTCTAGGGCAATATGTGGCATACAACGAAGAGTACGGCTATGGCCTAATTCTAGCTTGGGGACAGAACTCCTTGATAGACCTAGGCGATGATTTCTATTGGATGGATTTCATTCCAGACGAGGGTGTTGAAGCCGTGACCTATGCTGTCGATGCCGCAAGTGGTGTCATCACCTTAGTTGGTTCGGAAGGCGATGCATCGGCTACCTACCCCGACAACCTCTTGGCCCACGGACTAGCAGGTATTTGGAGCGATGACAGTTCGCTGGCAACAATTGAGTGGGGAACAACCTTCACTCCGCTTAGCGATGCTGTTGCCGCCGTTCCTGCCAATCCCGAAGCTCTGGAGTTCTTCGACTGTGGCGATGAGAGTGGCTACACACGCTTTGACTTTAACATCAACCTGCAAGATGTTGACGGAAATGAGTTGCATGCCGATAAGGTGACTTACAGCATCTACACCGACCAAGACCAGCTGTTCACATTTGATGTAGCAACCTATGGCGCAGCCAATGGATTTGACGAGGACATGACCGAGATTCCTTACGGCTTCAGTGGTGAGGACTTCTATCTGCACCGTGTTTACTTCTACCGCACTAATAGCGGTGACAACCCACTGCTCAACTGGCGCATAGGCATTCAGACCCATTACACCGTTGACGGAGTGCGCAATTCGTCGGACATTGTCTATCTTGAGGTAATCCCAAGCGCTATCGAGAGTGTGAATACTGGAAAGACCATTGTTGCCGAGCGTTATTACAATATTGCCGGTCAGGAGGTTACCAATCCTAATGGTATCGCCATCAAGGTCACCACCTATAGCGATGGCACGACATCTAAAATAAAAATAGTCAAGTAAACAACTGATAACAGACAACTGATGACTATTAATGAGGCACAGCAGCGCGTTGACCAGTGGATAAAAACCTACGGGGTGCGCTACTTCAATGAGCTGACCAATATGGCAATTCTCAGCGAGGAAGTGGGCGAGGTGGCACGCATCATTGCACGTCGCTATGGAGAGCAATCGAGCAAGCCTAGCGACGAGGCCAAAGACCTAGGCGATGAGCTCGCCGATGTGATGTGGGTGGTGATGTGCCTCGCTAACCAGACGGGCGTTGACCTAGACGCTGCACTGGAGCGCAACTTCGCCAAGAAGACCGCCCGCGACTGTCACCGACACCTAGAAAATGACAAGCTGAAAATATAAACTAAAACTAACAAAAATAAACTATGGCTGAACAAGTTAATCAGAACAAGTATTTGGCTGCCATCTATGGCAGCAACGTGATTGAAGACGACGCTAAGGTTAAAGCCGAGGTAGCAAAAATTATTGAGGAGCATGCTGCCGAGAACAACACTCCCGAGGTACAGGAGTTCTTGCTCAATACCGTGGACCTTACTACATTGAGCACTACCGACAGCGAGCGCAGCGTAGCTGCCTTTACCCAAAAGGTGAATGAATACTGGCGCAACTACCCTAACTACAAGAATGTGGCTGGTATTTGCGTTTACAGCAATTTCGCACAGGTGGTTCGCGCCAACCTTGAGGTTAGCGACGTTGATGTGGTAGTGTGCAGCGCAAGCTTCCCCGCTTCGCAGGCTCATCTTGAGACCAAAATTGCCGAGACAGCTCTTGCTGTTGCCGACGGAGCCGACGAGGTCGACATCGTGATCAACATGGGCTACTTCCTTGACGAGGCTTATGAGGAACTCTGCGACGAGATTTCTGAAATCAAGCACGCTTGCCATGGCCGCATGCTCAAGGTGATTCTTGAGACTGGATGCCTCGAGACTGCCGCCAACATCAAGAAGGCTTCTATCCTGGCCATGTACTCGGGAGCCGACTTCATCAAGACTTCAACTGGCAAGATATACCCTGGCGCTTCGCTCGAGGCCGCTTACGTAATGTGCCAGTGCATTAAGGAGTACTACGAGAAGCACGGCGAAATGGTAGGCTTCAAAGCTGCTGGTGGCATACGCACCACCGAGGAGGCAGTTAAGTACTACACTATCGTGAAAGAAGTGCTTGGCGAGAAATGGCTCGACAACCGCTACTTCCGCATTGGCGCCTCTAGCCTTGCCAACGCCCTCTTCCAGTCGTTCACTGGCGAGGACAAAAAAGTATTTTAAGTCACAACGATTAGACGCTCGAGGGGCGCGCTACGCGCTTAAAATTAAATGAAAATTGGAATAAAAATTTATGACTCTTGAAGAACTGAATACTAAATATCTATTTTTTAAAGAGATTACAGGACGGTCCATGGAGATTCATCGTGAATATAAATCAGGGTTACTTGAATCGGCATATGAGGCTGCACTAAAATATCTCCTTGAATTAGATGGATATAAAGTAGAAAAACAAGTGTTCTTGCCTATTTTTTGGAAAGGCGTTCAGCTTGACCAAAATTACCGTATAGATTTGGTTGTAAATGGAAATATAATTATTGAACTGAAAGCTGTTAAATATGTTACTCTAGAACATAAGCAGCAATTATGGAATTATATGAAACTAACGAAGCAACCATATGGCATGATAATAAACTTTGGAAATGACTCTCTTTATTCTGAATGGTTTGAGCAAAACTTAACAACTGGAGAAATAAAGAAAGTATATTTAAAAAGATAATAGAAATCGAGTTGTTATTTTAAAATAAATTTTCAAATAATTTTAAGCGAAGCGCCCTTTAAGTTGTCTAACTCTTAACTAAGAAATAAGTATGAAGCTTTTTCTTCTCGATGCCTATGCGCTCATTTTTCGCGCCTACTATGCGCTAATGCGCAACCCACGTTTTACGTCGGGAGGGCTGAACACGTCGGCTATCTTCGGATTTGTCAACACACTGCAAGATGTACTCAAGAAGGAGCAACCAACTCACATTGCCGTGTGCTTCGACCCGCCTGGCGGGACATTCCGCCATGCGGCCTACGAAGAATACAAGGCCAACCGTGAAGAGACTCCCGAGGACATCAAGCTCTCTGTTCCCATCATCAAGCGCATTATCGAGGCTTATAACATCCCAGTGATTGAAGTGCCAGGTTTTGAGGCCGACGATGTTATAGGCACTCTTGCCCACATGGCACACGACCATGGCTTTGAGACCTACATGATGACCCCCGACAAGGACTTTGGGCAGCTCGTGACCGAAGATGTTAAAATCTATCACCCGGGACGCAAAGGTAGCGAAGTAGAGGTCTTAGGCACCGAGGAGATAAAAGCAAAATATGGATTCACCAGTCCGCTGCAGGTCATCGACCTACTAGCGCTCATGGGCGACAGCGTAGACAACATACCTGGCTGTCCTGGTGTGGGCGAAGTCACTGCCAAGAAACTGATTCACCAATTTGGCTCGGTTGAGAATCTGCTCGCCAATACTGACAAACTCAAAGGAGCCCTACAGCGCAAGATAACCGAGAATGTTGACAAAATCAAGTTCTCGAAGTTCCTCGCTACCATAAAGACCGACGTTCCAGTAGAGTGGAACGAGGAAAAGCTGCGTCGCAAGCCTGCCAACATGCACGCTCTAGCTAAAGTGTTTAAGGAACTCGAATTCCGCACTCTTGCAGTACGCATTATTGAACACGGCGAGGCCAATGTGGGAGTAAAGAATGCTCCTGCGCCTGCTGAGGCCCTGAAAAATGTTTCAAGAGCAGAGCTAGAAATCGTGAACCACCCCAAGAAGAATCCTGGTCAACCATCACTCTTCGATGCTCTCGACACTAGAGACATTGCCCAGTTAACACCAGAAACGGTGGAAATGGACAATATCGATTCACACGAGCACAATTACATTATTGTTGGCGATGATGCCGAAGCAGCACTTATTGTAGAGAAGATAATCAATGGAGGCAAACCTATAGGCGTGTGTATCGTGGCCGACGGTGACGAGGCGATGCGAGCACACATTGTGGGTGTGGCAGTGAGCAATGAACGTTACAATGCCACCTATTTTCCTCTCGACGACATGGGATGGATGATGGGTGCCATCACTCCGCTTTTCGACGGCAAGGTACAATTAGTAAGCAACGACATCAAGCGCGATATTGTGATGCTCAGCAACGTGGGCATAAACTACCGTGGCGACTACTATGACACAGCCGTTGCACACTATCTGCTGCAACCCGAGCGCAGCCACAACACGGCATTAATCGCTGAGGAGCTACTTGATTACAAAGCAATAAGCCAAGAAGGCTTAATAGGCTCAAAGGGTAAAAAACAAAAACTGTTCTCACAGGTTAAGCCCGAGAAACTGTGTAACTGGGCATGCGAGATGGCCGACCTGGCTCTCACTCTCAAACCAGAACTTGATAAAAAACTTGAGGAGAACGGTATGACCCACCTTCTCACCACTATCGAGATGCCACTTGTGCGCGTACTGGCAAGCATGGAATTGGCGGGAGCACGCATCGACGAGAAGGCACTTGCCGAATACTCGGTCAAGCTTACCGCGCAGGTCGACGCTCTTGACCGTGAGTGTCACGAGCTAGCAGGCATGGAATTCAACACGGCATCGCCCGCACAGGTGGGCGAAGTGCTATTTGGTCATTTGAAAATCGACGCTAAAGCAAAGAAGACCAAGACAGGGCAATATTCCACTACCGAAGAGGTACTCATGAAGATTCGTGACCGCCATCCACTAGTAGACAAGATCCTAGAGCTGCGTGGAATGCGCAAACTACTTTCAACCTATGTCAACGCATTACCGGCACTCGTTAATCCACGCACAGGGCGTATACACACCACCTATAATCAAACGGTGACAGCCACTGGCCGACTATCATCAACAAATCCCAACCTGCAGAACATTCCTGTGCGCAGCGACGACGGAAAGGAGATTCGACGCGCCTTTATTCCAAGCAACGGCAACGTGTTCTTTAGCGCCGACTATTCGCAGATTGAGCTGCGCCTCGTTGCCGATCTGAGCAACGACAGCACTATGCTCGACGCCTTTGCCAAGGATGAGGATATCCATGCCATCACGGCAGCCAAGATTTATCACGAGCCACTTGACAAGGTCACTAGCGACCAGCGACGCAAAGCCAAAACCGCCAACTTTGGCATACTCTACGGCATCTCTGCTTTCGGATTGAGTCAACGCTTGAACATCCCACGCAGCGAAGCCAAGATGCTCATTGACGGTTATTTCGACACTTTCCCACAGGTGAAGCAGTACATCGAGCGCAGCGTGGCTCAAGCGCGTGAGCAAGGCTATGTGACCACACTCTTTGGCCGACGTCGCATGCTCCCCGACATCAACTCGCGCAACGCAGTGGTGCGCAGTTTCAGCGAGCGCAACGCCGTCAATGCCCCAATCCAAGGCACAGCTGCCGATGTTATAAAAATTGCCATGATTGCTATTCACCGCCGCTTTGAAGAGGAAGGACTCAAGTCACGAATGATACTTCAAGTGCACGATGAGTTGAACTTTGACGTTATCCCGAGCGAACTCGAGAAAGTGACCGAAATCGTGGTCACCGAGATGGAAGATGCCTACCATGGTCGTGTGCGCCTAACCGCCAGCCACGGCTCGGCCAGCAACTGGCTAGATGCGCATTGATACAATTTTAATTCTCAGTTATCAGTGTTAGTTTATTTCGATATTTCTCAAACACAATAAAAACCTATAACAATGAAGAAATTTTTATTATTAGCATTATTGCTTATGGGCTTTGGCATGATGAACGCCCAAAGCATGAAAATGGTGGTCGACAAACGAGGAAACGTTGTTGGGCGCTATGTTGAGACCGATAGAAATGTTTACTACATTAGTGTTCAAGACGTTTCGAGCGTACCTAAACGTGGTCACCGCATTGTTACCTTCAGCGCCGCTAAGGGACAAGGTGTTGTATTCTACGACCAGTCACGCACTGGCAACCTCAACGTGCGCAAGAGTCCTTCGACCAATTCACCTATATTAACCCAGATTCCAAACCCAGGAGATTATGTTCCCGATTGCTACAAATGCCTTGGAAAGGTGAATGGATGGTACAAAGTGAAAGTCAACGGCAAGACAGGATACGTTCGTGGCGACCTACTCGAGTGGGACGGCATGTGCACTTTCTAGCCCCCTTATTCCTCTTCCCTCTCTCCTTTTCCCTTCAACGAATAACGAAATTCGACCGACGAACTAATGAAACAATATCTCGACTTGCTGCAGCATGTGCTCGACAACGGTACCATAAAGCACGACCGCACTGGCACAGGCACCAAGAGCATCTTCGGCTATCAGCTACGGTGCGACTTGAGCAAGGGTTTTCCGCTACTCACCACCAAAAAAGTGCATCTCAAATCTATCATCTACGAACTCCTATGGTTCCTCAAGGGCGACACCAATGTGCACTACTTGCAGGAACATGGTGTGCGCATCTGGAACGAATGGGCCGACGAGAATGGTGATTTGGGACCTGTCTACGGTCATCAGTGGCGCTCGTGGCCCGACTATAACGGTGGACATATCGACCAGATTTCGCAGGTGATTGACCAAATCAAAAACACACCCGATTCGCGCCGCATAATGGTGAGTGCATGGAATGTTGCCGACGTGCCAACGATGAAGCTGCCTCCTTGCCACTCGCTGTTCCAATTCTACGTTGCCGACGGCAAGTTGAGTCTACAACTCTATCAACGCAGCGCCGACCTATTCCTTGGCGTGCCGTTCAACATAGCTAGCTACGCGCTACTGTGCATGATGATAGCCCATGTCACAGGGCTTGAGCCCGGAGAATTTGTCCACACATTTGGCGATGCCCACATCTATCTAAACCATATGGACCAAGTGCACGAGCAGCTCAGTCGCGAACCACGCCCACTGCCACGCATGATTCTCAACCCTGAAGTGAAAAGTATCTTTGATTATGACTACGACGACTTCAAACTCGAGGGGTATGACCCCTGGCCCCTCATCAAGGGTGTCGTCTCAGTCTAATCAATGCCCAAATTACAATGTATAATCAAGAATCTCCAGCCAAATAAGAACCATATGCTTTCAGCAATCGTAGCAATTGACCGTAATGGAGCCATTGGTAAGCAAGGCCAACTCTTGTGCCACATGCCTGCCGACATGAGGCATTTCAAGGAAATTACCATGGGACACTCCATCATCATGGGACGCAAGACCTTTGAGTCATTTCCAAAGGGTGCTCTGCCAGGAAGACAGAACATAGTCATCACCCGAAACCGCAACTATGCACCTGAAGGTGTGACAGTTGCCCACAGTGTTGACGAGGCGCTATCAGTTGCCACAATGCCCGGAGATATGTTTATCATCGGTGGAGAGCAGATATATAATGCTTCTTTTCCGTTACTTACAACCATCTACCTTACCGTCATTGACCACAAGTTCAAGGACGTTGACGCCCACTTCCCCCGAATCGACATGCGCTCATGGATCATTATTTCACAAGAAGAACATCCCGCCGACGAACGCAACCCCTACCCTTTCTCCTTCATCACATTGAAACGCAAGAAAGCATTATAGAATAGGTAACACTAAAAAAGATGAGACTCGGAATCAATCTCGAGTCTCATTTTTATAATCAAGCAATCTTACTTTATCTCACGATAAGCACCTTGGTTGTGCCACCGCCAGAGCCATTAGCAGGTGATGCGAGGATGGTGTAGACACCTGTTGGAACAAGGTCGCCGTTATAATTGCATCCGTCCCATGAAACCATACCTCCTGTTGACTTGAGCGAACGAATCACGTTGCCCGATGGGTCGGCAATCTTCACTAGTGAGTTCTCCATCAAACCAGTGATATTGATTGGACCCCCGTAGTCGGGACGCACTGGATTGGGATAAGCATATATGTTACTATAATTCGCCTGTCCAGGTGTTGCATCGCTCTTGTACTCAGCTACTCCTAGCGGAGTGGAAACAAAGACTGCGTTGCTTGTTGGATCACAGCACACATAATATATCTGGTTGCTTCCCATCACACTATTATTAGCATTGAAATTCTTGAGTACCGTCTGTCCATCGGCACTTACGAGGAATAGCCCAGAATCCTTTGTACCAATCCACTTGCGATTGGCCCCATCGACAGCAATGCAGTTGATAGTCTGTCCGTCGAGTAGATAGTCGGCAAGGTTCGTGCCGTCATTACGTGGCACCTTTATATGGTTCACGTGAAAGTCTGCATCAAAAGCTTTACTGGGGTCAAAGGCTATCACACCTGTGGTAGTTCCCATCCACACAAGTCCATTCAGGTCGGCTGTTAGGCAACGAATATCGTACCATGCCATGTTCTTGCCATCCTGATCGGGCAACGTACCAGAAGCAAATGAAATGCTGCGATTAAGCGACAAGTCACTATTGTTGTTCCATATCACGATTGGCTTCTGATAATGACCGCTGGCAAAGACCTTAGTATCGCCTGCTCCAATAGCAAACTGTGCTCTCTTGAAACTGTTGTGGTTAAGGTTGCTGATGTGATTACTATTGTTATATATGAAATCCTGGGCGGTGATTTGGCTACCTTTGGCTTGCTTAGCTGGAGTTAGCACGCGCACTGGATGGTCATTGTCTTGTGTTTGAACTATCCACAGATTACCTTGAGAGTCAAACCTCAATGCTGGCATACGAGTTTTGGTAATGAAACCACAATTCTCGCTGTTGTACCAGGCCACAATCTTTTTGTCGGTCACCTTGACAACACCCTTCTTGCGTGTGCTAAAATAATAGGTATTGGACTCATTGGGCGAGAGCGCAAACCAATTGCAGCAATAGCTTCCTTCAGCATCAGGCTCAGGCATATCCTCAGGAGTCACATCCTCCCAGAATATGCCGTCAAATGTATTAAACTGTGTCTTGTTTGCAAGTGCGATTTCTGCACCTAGGTCAAGGATGTTATCAAGAACTGCATTGTCACTCGTACTCGTGAGATAGAGCTGGTCGTTTGCTGTATCATATGCCATCCAGAACGGATAGGACGATATTGAGATAGCATTGGGAGTGATATTGTGAGTGACTGTGCCACCACTCATGTGCTTCAACCCTTCGGGGGTGAGCACCCACATGTCATCACTTCCCTCCTGAGAGGAATATATACCCGCTCCCTCGTGACGAACCGCATTGTCGCCTGTTGCGCTAGTAGTATAGTAATAGTCGGCATTATCAAAGCTCACCACATAGCCACCATCGCTCATCTTGTGAACTGCGATGGGTTTCCCTTGCGCCACCTGCGATTTGGTAAAAGTGAGGTTGTTACCCGAACTGCTTACTATGACGCGCGCAAGCTGATTGCTCGCAAGAACAAAGAAACTGCTATCATCGATTGGTACAATTGCTCCTGACAGCCCCACCTGAGCCTGATTGAAATCACTTAGCTGCTGTATATGCTTGTCGGCAGGGGCATAATAAAACGTTCCTTCCTGATTCAAGAGAAGGTTGCCTCCAAGAATTACAGCACTCGACATGGCTTTGTCGGAAATATAAGAAGACTGAACTTCATATTTCTTGACATTGATAATCACAAAGCCAAAGTCGGTAGCCACAACGGCATGGTCGTTGCTATCGAAGGTGATGTCGTTGATTTCTCTCGATGTGACAATGTCGGCATTTTTGATATCACTGATGTTGTTGACGTCGCCATTGTGCACATCAATGACGTCGATATTGGAGTTCAAATAGGCTACCACGATATAGTTCTTATCATCATTGTAGTATATGTTTTTAACTCCCGAGTCACTAAGGTAATTGGCGCGGTTTAGATGCTCATTCTCTTGAGTCGACTTATCATAACGATATAAATTGCCGCTTGCCAAGTAATAAACCTCATCGCCAACATCGATACAGTTAGTGATATTCTCGCCGGCAAACACAGGATGAAGTATCCACTGGCCATAGTCGCTTTGCGCATGAACCACCATCGCGACAAGCGCAATTACCATTGTGATGATATGTTTCATTTTTTTGTTGTTCGTGATTTGAGTATTAGTGGGTTTCTATCACTTAATTACTGCTATCTTTGTTACAGGTTTGCCTGTGGTGCTGGGGGTCTTTCCTTGTGCAGCATAAACCTTGTAAACTCCAGTCTTCACAGGTACACCCCTTTGGTTGCAGGCATCCCACATTGCTACTCCACCTGTCGATGTTGTAGTAGCTACTGTGGCACCAGCAGCATCGGTAATCACCACATTGGAGTTCTCCATCAGACCATTGATGGTAACATAACCGGTAAATGCCGACTGCACGGGATTTGGATAGGCATATACGTTGCTATAGTCGCTTGCCGAAGGTGTCATGTCATAGAAATACTCCAGCACACCACAACCAGTGACAACAAGCACCGAATTAGTCGCACGGTTACAGCACACACTATATATCTGGTCGGTTGGCAAAGGACTATTGCTCATGTCAAAATGCTTGAGTATCTCAGAACCATCGGGGCTCACCATATATATTCCATTACTGTTGGTCCCTATCCACTTGCGATTTTGCGAGTCGCAGTCGATACAGTTGACCTGCGTTCCTTCGAGCAGCACTTCGTTGACTTCGACACCCTCCTTCTTCGTCACCTTTATGCGATTAATGCGGAAATCCTCGTCAAACGCTTCTCTCGGGTCAAAAGAGATCACACCAGTCACAGTTCCCAACCACATAATCCCATTATTGTCGGCTTTGGCGTAAACCCATCCGTAAGTCGAGAAGTTCTTATTATCCTGATCATTAAACGAGGTAAAGACCTTATATTGCTTCAAGCTAAGGTCATCATTATTATTCCAAATGATAAGAGGATCATTGAAGTTACCAGACGAGTACACCTTGGTGTCACCAGCACCTATATCAAACATCATGCGTTTGAAACCACCGTCTGCACCAGAGTAACATGCACCACCAAGGTCATTAATAACAAAATGCGAAGGGTTAACCTCACTTAGAAGCAAATTCTGTGCACTAATTGCTACCACGTCAGCAGTCTCGCTACGTGGTTGTGCCATCCACAGGTTGCCTTTAGAGTCCAAACCGATTGCATTGGCTCGATCGGTTATAGGACCATTGTTTTTATTATATCTAATCACAATACTATCATTCTGAACTTTGGCAACACCGCCATTTTTACGGGAGCAGAAATAGTAAGTATTGGGCTCTGTGGACGAAACCTCAAGCCAGTAGTTGCCATCATAGCTTCCAATGTTAGGAGGTGTGACTGTATGCCACTGAGTACCATCCCATGAATTAATCTCGGAGTTTGCCCCATCCCACAACTCAAGGACACGGTTCTCAGAGGTGCGACTCAAGAGCACACGCTGCGTACTTGGATCATAGGCAGTCCAATATGCTCTGTCCTTGATGCTAATACCATCAGGGCACACCGTGGCTCCAGGTACATCATTAACATAGTGTGTGAGCCCATTCTCACTAAGGACCCACCATCCTCCTGATTCAAAAGATGAGTAGAAGCCACTATTTCCATTGTGTAAGGTTGCATTATTCCCGTTCACATCCCAGGTATAGTAGTAGTCAACATAGTTCTTAATCTTTACACCATAACTACCTGTAGTGATGTAATAGTAACGACTCGCAACAAAACCAGAATGGTAACGCTGCACAACAGATGGGATATCACCCTCCATTACTTGTGAAGAAAAAGTTAGTGTTCCATTGCTTGCAGCGCTCACAGAAAATTTATAGAGGGCATTCTCATTAAGTAAGAAGAATTTACTAGAGTTAATTGGAACTATTTTACCAGCACCCAAGCTGTTATCGGCTTGCTTGTACGACCAAGAAGTCTCGATTTGCTCGTCAATATTGCAGTAATAGAACTTGTTATTGACACACATGATCTTACGAGTACCAACCACACCGATTGAAGATATATTCAAATCGAAGTTTCTTACCTCAACGACCGAATAGGAGTCTTCATCTATCACGATATAACCAAAAGACGTAGCCACATAGGCTTTGCCGTTATTAAATGTCACATCGTTGACGACTTTGGCCTTGGGCAGCACCACATCCTTAATGGCGCTAATGTTGTATACTTTGCCTTGTTGATTGATGATGTCAATATTGCAGTTACTATAGACAACAAAGAGGTAACTCTTGTCATTGTCATAATAAATCTGGCTAATATTATTGTCATTTAAGACACCTGCAACATCAACGATGCCGTTGCTCTGCGTTGATTTATCATAGCAATAGAGATATCCACTTGTTAGGTAGTAAACCTTATCACCCACATCGATACAGTTAGTGATATTTTCGCCTATAAAGTAATGATGCATTTTCCATTGGCCAGCCCCAATCTGTGCGCTGGCGATCAAGGTCGATAGCAAGAGTGCTGTGATTAAAAAATATTTTCGTATCATAATTATATAATTATCTTTTGTATTTATATATAACGATAGAAGTCACCCTAAAATTGTATAAACATAATAAAAACGAGGGTATACCATCATTAAGTGGTCACACCCTCGTTATTATGGGTTGTTAATCGCAAATCGAAGTTATAAAACTTCTTACTATTTGATTATCGCAATCTTGGTCAATGGCTCGCCAGTGATGCTAGTTTCGCCCTGCGAAGCATAAACCTTATAAAAACCAGTACTTAGGCGCACGCCAGCATCGTCACATCCGTCCCATAAAGCGATGCCACCGTCCGATACCATTGTCTTCACAACGTTGCCATCACCGTCGGTAATTACCACGTTAGAATTCTCCATCAGACCATTTATAGCAATCATGCCAGTGAAATCAGGCTCTACAGGATTAGGATAAGCATATACGTTACTGTAGTCGCCCTCCGAAGGTGTCACGCCAGGGAAGTATTCTACCACACCGTTAGACGTAACCATCATCACTGAGTTAGTAGCACGGTTGCAGCACACACTATAAACCATGTCGCTTGGCAATGGACTGTTACTTGTATCAAAATGTCTGTAGATTTCGGAACCATCGGGGCTCACAAAGTACACGCCCGAGGTTGTGGTTGAAATCCATTTGTTGTTATTAGCATCAACATCAATCCATGTCACATGAATTCCATCAAGGAGCACGCCGCTATCGTCAAATCCTTCATTCTTCGTGAATTGGATGCGATTAACATGGAAGTCATCGTTAAAGGCCTCTCTCGGATCAAGAGAGATTACACCAACATCCGAGCCAATCCACAAAATACTATCGTTATCGGGTCTAACGCACATCCAGTAACTAGCGCTATAACTCTTATTATCCTGGTCGACAAACGACTTGAACGCCTTGTACTGCTTCAGGCTCATGTCATCATTGTTGGTCCAGAAAACCAATGCTGAGCCCCAGTCACCAGCCGAGAACACCTTAGTGTCGCCAGCGCCAATACCAAATGTGATGCGCTTAAAACCAGCACTGTAGCACGCACCACCCATATCATTAATGACAAACTTGGATGAGTCGACTTCTGTCAGTAGCTGATTCTCTGGCGAAATAGCAAAGGCATCGACATTATTAGCACTTCGCGACTGAGGCATCCACAGATTGCCTTTTGAATCAAAATTAATACCCAAGCAACGTGCGGCATAAGGACTGTTTGTAGAAATATATCTTGCAACAACAGTATCGTTCTTCACCTTACACACACCCTCAGTAGTGCGACAGCAGTAGTAATAGGTGTTCGGCTCATTCGGCGACACAGCAAGCCACAAGTTGCCTTGATTGTTGGGAGCACCAACTGGTGTGATGTTTTTCCAAGAAGTACCATCATAAGAGTTAATCTCGGTCTTAGCTCCACTATTAGCACCAGGAAGTATGGTATTGTCGGTTGTGCGACACACCAGCACGCGCTGCTGATAACGGTCATAAACACTCCAATAAGCATTTGCGCTGATACTAACACCATTGGGTTTCACATACTCACCTCTTACACCATTTACCACATGTGCCAATCCATTTGCGCCAAGTACCCACCAATTTCCTTCTTCTTGACTCGACATTAGCTCATTGCCAGTAACTTTTGTAAATGTGTTACCATCTGGCAGAATAGTATAGTAATAATTTTTGGCTCCAAAACTGGCCACAAAACCTGATGGGTAAGGCTGAACAGTAACTGCTGCTGCAGCCACAACTTGCTTGAAAGTGAAATTAAGGGTGTCAACGCCAAGGCTATCGGTGCCATGCCCTATTGTCACAATCTGGAAAGTTGAGCTACAGTTGAGGAAGAACTTATTGTCGTTAATGGGCAAAATACAACCTTTTCCTTTGGCATTCGCAACTGTTTTGTGCCTCCAGGCTGCTTCGACCTGCTCATTAGCGCCGCAGTAATAGAAATAGTTGCCTACACTCATCACTTTGTAGCCTCCCACCTCGGCAACCGATGTCACAGCAAGTCCGAAATTGCGAACCTCCTTCACATCGAAAGTATCCTCATCAAGTACGATATAGCCAAACGATGTTGCGACATATATCTTACCACTGCTGAAGGTCACATCGTTGATGGTCTTAGCACTGTGCATCACCACTTCCTTGATGGCCGGGACATTGACAACTTCACCGTTTGCAAGGATAATATCGATATTGCAATCGGTATAAGTTACCACAAGATATTGCTTGTTGTAGTTGTAATACAATTGATTCACTTTAACGCCATTAAGTGAATTGTTGGCATCAAGCACTGTGTTGGTCTCTGATGCCTTGTCAAAGCAATAGAGAGTTCCACTAACCAAAGAATAAACTCGATCTCCTGCATCAATACAATTCTTAGCGCTACCTCCAACAAAGTAGGGATGTATTTTCCACTGCCCTGCTCCAAGTTGTGCACTTGCCAGCAATGGTAGTGTGAGGAAAATCGCAATGAATAATTTCTTTATCATAATATGTAAGTTATTATATTTCTAAATTCTATAACGTGAAAAGACTTATTAAATTGTGTAATAAATAAATTATTACTAATAACGCATCTCGCGCTCCACAAAGTTACGCGGTGTGTTCTTAAAAGAGAACTTGCACCACTGGCCAGTAACACTGCTATCATAACGCACATAGTACTTGCCGTCGGCTGGTATATAGTCGACATCAACATGGCCACGGTAAGAACGGTCTCTTCCCCCTAAAGACGAAGCCTTTCCTTTCTTCTCTTCAATAGTGAGTTTGTCATCGACAATCGTGGCGATGAGATTCACTGTTTCACCATCCACAAGCCTCATTCCTGTTCGCTCAATCGTAACGGTGCCATTGTCATTAGCACTGAACCTCAACGTGCCAGGCGAAGTGCTGTCGTCATCTTCGGTTCCAGGTTCTATTTCAAGTGCATTAATGCGTGAAATGGCAGGTTTTATCCGTTTCTGAGTCAGGAAAAAGCCCACTAACCCCATAGCTACACAAAATGCTATAGTGTAAAACTCTATTGATGTAAAGTCCATAATTGTTCAAAGTTAGATAAAATCTTTGATATAACTTAAAATTTAACAAAAAATATCACAAAATGCAATTATTTTGCCTCTCAACTAATTGCAAAAAAGAGACCACATCGTGATTTTCCTGCATTTTTTATTACTTTTAGAATAATTTCCTAATAAAATTGGGCAAACGCAAATAATTATTGCTATTTTTGCACTCTGAAAAATGATAAAGCTATCCGACATAAAACAATCCATCGACGCTGAGCTCACTCAGCTCAACATCATCATCAACGATACTTTGCGAAGCGACAACCCGTTGATGAACACTATCGTATCTAACTACCTTAAGACTAAAGGCAAGCAGCTCAGGCCCATTCTCGTGCTGCTCAGCGGTAGGCTATTTGGAGGCATCAATAAGCAGGTTATTACTGCTGGTGCTGCCATCGAGATGCTGCACAACGCTTCACTCATTCACGATGATGTGATTGACCAGAGCAAAACACGTCGTGGTGTTGACACAATCAATGGCGTGTGGGAAAACCATGTGGCGGTGCTTGTGGGCGACTTCTTTGTTAGTCGCGCGCTGGTGTGTGCAGTGGAAACAGGTGACAACAACATTCTCAAAGTGCTTGCCTCACTCGGAGCCGACCTATCACTAGGCGAAATTGACCAGTTTGACACTGCTCGCCACCACACAATAAACGAAGATGCCTATTTCAACATCATTGGCAAGAAGACGGCATCGCTCTTCACCAGTTGTGTCGAGGTGGGAGGTTTGGCTGCAGGAGCACGCCCCGAGCAACTTAATGGCATCAAGGAATATGCACGCCTATTGGGATTGTGTTTCCAAATCAAGGATGACACATTCGACTACTTCCATGACCCTGTCGTGGGCAAACCTACAGGCAATGACCTGCGCGAAGGCAAAGTAACGCTACCGCTCATTTATGCTCTATCACAACGACACAATGCTAAGCGTGATGAGATGATGCAAATCCTCGTCAAGGGAAACTATAGCACTAGCGAGATAGAAAAACTAGTGGAGTGGGCTAAGGCATGTGGTGGCATAGAATATGCCAACCTCAAGATGCGCGAACTCTGCAACAAGGCCGAGTCGCTGCTTGATGAATATGGCGACAATGAGGACACGCGTGCGCTAAAAGCCATATTCCATTACATAATAGACAGGAACAAGTGATAGATGCATTCAATTCCTATCCCCACTTTTACTGAAAATCATAAACGATAAACATAAACAACTAACTCATGAACAAAGTAATCATCATTGGCTGTGGCGGTGTGGGAACCGTGGTGGCACACAAGTGCGCCAAAAATCCTGATGTGTTTAACGAGATAGTAATCGCCTCACGGCACAAAGCAAAATGCGACGCTGTGGCTAAAGCGATTGGTGCCCCCAACATCACCACCGACGAAGTTGACGCCGACAGCGTTGAGCAACTGGTGGCTTTGTTCAAGCGTCATCAGCCCAAACTGGTTATTAATGTGGCACTCCCCTACCAAGACCTCACCATTATGGATGCCTGCCTTGAGTGTGGAGTAAACTACCTTGATACCGCCAACTATGAACCACGCGACGAGGCACACTTTGAATACAGCTGGCAGTGGGCTTATCGTGAACGTTTTGAGAAAGCTGGTCTCACAGCAATCCTGGGCTGCGGTTTCGACCCTGGTGTGAGTGGTGTTTACACTGCACGCGCTGCAAAGCATCACTTCAAAGAGATTCACTACCTCGACATCGTCGACTGCAACGCTGGCAACCATGGCAAAGCATTTGCCACCAACTTCAACCCAGAAATCAACATCCGCGAAATAACTCAAAAGGGTCGTTACTACGAGGATGGAAAGTGGGTTCAAACTGGTGCCCTTGAGATTCACAAACCACTCACTTACCCCGAGATTGGTCCTCGTGAGAGCTACCTAATGTACCACGAAGAACTTGAGTCGCTCGTGATTAACTACCCAACCATCAAGCGTGCGCGTTTCTGGATGACCTTTGGCGAGGAGTATCTCACTCACCTGCGCGTGATTCAAGACATAGGCATGGCACGCATCGACCCCGTCATGTATCAAGGAATGGAGATTGTGCCACTGCAGTTCCTCAAGGCAGTGCTGCCCAACCCACAAGACTTGGGTGAGAACTACACTGGCCAAACCAGCATCGGCTGTCGTATCCGTGGCATTGGCAAGGACGGCAAGCCGTTGACCTACTACATTTACAATAACTGCGACCACCATGCCGCATTCGAGGAGACCGGCATGCAGGCCGTAAGCTATACCACTGGCGTACCAGCAATGACTGGTGCCATGATGTTCCTCAAGGGACTGTGGTGTAAGCCAGGTGTACACAATGTCGAGGAGTTTGATCCTGACCCATTCCTTCAAGTTCTCAACGAGCAGGGCCTACCCTGGCACGAGCTCTTCAATATCGATCTCGAGCTGTAAAAGCAAATTCCGAATACATAAAATCAGCCACCAAATAGTTGGTGGCTGATTTTTTTGTCTTTGAGAAGAATTTAGATTCCAAAAACCTTTCGGATCTTGTCAACGTGGTCAAGTTTCTCCCATGTGAAGAGCTCGACTTCAATAGTGCGGTCACCTTCGTAAAGCGACTTGAAATGCTTGGCCACAACTTTTGGCTCTCGCCCCATGTGTCCGTAGGCTGCTGCCTCTTTGTAGATAGGGTTGCGCAATTTCAGGCGTTTCTCGATAGCATAGGGAGTCATCGGGAAGATGTCCCTGAGCTTATTGGCAATCTCGGCATCGCTCATCGCAACGTGACTGGTTCCATAGGTGTTGACATAAAGACTTACTGGCTCGGCAACACCAATGGCGTAAGATACCTGAACAAGCATCTCATCGGCAATGCCAGCAGCCACTGCATTCTTTGCAATGTGACGGGCTGCATAGGCAGCGCTTCGGTCCACCTTGCTGGGGTCTTTACCGCTAAATGCGCCTCCACCATGAGCTCCGCGTCCACCATAGGTATCAACAATGATTTTACGGCCTGTAAGACCTGTGTCTCCGTGAGGTCCACCAATCACAAACTTTCCAGTTGGATTCACATGCAAGATGAGCTTGTCGTCAAAGAGCAGCTGAATTTCCTTGGGCAGTTTCTTCATAACACTTGGCAACAAGATTGTTTCCACGTCATGCTTGATGCGGTCAACCATCTGCTTGTCGGCCTCTTCCTGGCTGATGCCATCGGCCTTGATGAACTCATCGTGCTGAGTGCTGATTACTATAGTGTGAATGCGAACAGGCTTGTGGGTCTTGTCATCATACTCAACCGTCACCTGACTCTTAGCATCAGGACGAAGATAAGGGATAACACAACTCTTGCGCAAGGTAGCAAGTTCGCGCAGCAACATGTGTGCAAGGTCAAGCGTGAGAGGCATGTAGTTAAGAGTCTCGTTACAGGCATAACCAAACATCATGCCCTGATCGCCTGCTCCCTGATTCTCCTCGCTTTCGCGGTCCACACCACGGTTTATGTCGCCACTCTGCTCATGTATTGCCGAGAACACACCGCACGAGTCGCCATCAAACTTGTACTCGCTCTTGGTATAACCTATCTCATTTATCACACCACGAGCCACCTCCATCAGGTCGATGTAGGTCTTACTCTTTACCTCACCTGCAATTACCACCTGACCAGTGGTAACGAGAGTTTCACATGCCACGCGACTGTGGGGATCAAAAGCCAGAAAATGATCGAGAAGCGCATCGCTAATCTGGTCAGCAACTTTGTCGGGATGTCCTTCCGACACCGACTCACTAGTAAATAAATAGTTCATTTTTCCAAATTGTTTTAATGTGGAAAAACGCTAAGATGCTGTGAAAGATTTGAGGGATAATTCGCAGTTTTAGCATTTTTTCAAGTGGTTGCAAGCAGCCAAATTTTTCCACTGTAGTTAATAAATTTTTCTAAATTTCAGCCATCGTTTTCACAATAGCGGGTGCAAAGGTAATACTTTTTCCTGAAACTCAAAAAGAAAAAGCAAAAACTAAACAAAAATTATAATTCAATCCCCTCCTTCTAGACACAGCAAGAAGAAGGGGATTATGGATTATTTAGAAGCCGGTCCAAGTTTGACGCCACAGGGTGCGAGCCAGTTCATCCCAACGCACGATGGTGGCGGCAAAGAAGTCGGCAACATAGCCATTTAGCATCGACTGTGCAGCCTTGGGGTCGCTGGCGTTGAGTTCTTGCCACATCTGTCCCACATAAGGGAGCTCTAGTCTACCCTTCTCCATAAAATAGTCGCGCACAGGTTCCAGCGTCTTGCGATAGGTGCCCCAGCGCACAGTGGCCAGTCGGTTAGCCTTGCGGTAGTGCCACAACGCAGCATCGTCACGGTCGCTGTGCTGACCGCACACCTGCAGGAGTTTAGGAAGTTCGGTTGTTCCAGCAAAAATCGGAAACCTGGGACTCTCTCCCGGATTGTCAAGCGCAATCCATGCCACGCCTCCCACCTCATCGGGCAACCACGAACGCAACTGAATCACGGTGCTGTAGGCACACCATGGCACACTCACGGTGCGAATATTCTTCATCGCCGAGTCGCCCATGGCATAATACATGTTTATCTCGTCGGGGCGCATCCATGGGTTGCTGTAGGGTGAGACTATGCTATCGGGCTCATTCTCCACCAGATTGCCCTTCTTGTCCTTGCGTTTAGGGTTAGGAATAAGGTGACGGCCACTCAGGTTTTTGTCGGTACCCTCATAGTAGCTTCCCAGCAGCTGCATCACCTGTTGTGGACTCACCAGAGTGTCGGGCTTGATGCTTACCGGCAATTCCTCAACCGTATCGCTCAAGTGCTTTGAGGGTGCAAGCGCGTTCATTATATAATACTCTCGCACACTGTAGTTCTTAGTTTCCTTCATGTAATTACCACCACTATAGGCACGCCAGAAACTGAACTCGCTCTTTCCATCCCACAACTTGAGCTCTTTGGCAAGACTCTTAACGTTACTCGACGCCATAAAGTGGTCCTTATCATTGAGATCAATCTTACCAATGCGGGAGATATTGGCCGACACGGCAATCTCATCATCGGGAATGCGTTGCGCTGCCCACACTGCACCAATTTTCTTGGGGCCAGCACCAAGTATCTCAAAAATCCACACCTCATTGGGATCAGCTACTGTGAGGCACTCACCGCTGTCGCAATAACCATACTTCTCGGCTAGGCTACCCATTAGTGCGATAGCCTCACGCGCTGTGGTGCAACGTTCAAGAGCTATGCGCTGTAGCTCCTCGATGTAGAATAGTCCTTTCTTGTTTTGAAGGGTATCGCGACCGCTGAAGGTGGTCTCGCCCATTGCCACCTGTTTCTCGTTAAGACAGGGATAGGCGGTATCGAGATATCGGTAGGTATGACGCACCTGTGGTATCACTCCACGACGATAAAGCTTAGTGCTGTCGCTTGCGGCCTGAGTGTGCATGCGACCTTCGTAGATAGCGGTCACTGTGTCGCGCTCGTAGTCTCGTGCAGGGGTCATCGTCATCCATGTGCGATACCACGAGTCACAGGTGTGAGATGTCATTACCGAACCGTCGGTACTAGCCGCCTTGCCCACCATGATGCTGGTGCAAGAAAGACGACTCATCCCCTCGGGGGTTGACTCATCAACTTGAGCCATTGCGGCGACAGCTGTCACCGCAATGGCCAACAAAAATAAATTTTTTATTCTCATAAATCAATGCTCTTTCTTAAATCCATCCAAAAGTGTGGTAAAGGTAGGCGATAAGATAGCCTGCCACGCATGCCACAACAGTGTGCACCATTCCTGGCATCATGAAGGAGTGGTTAAGCAGATATTTTCCAATCTTTGTTGTTCCTGTGCGGTCGAAGTTCACTGTGGCAATATCTGATGGATAATTGGGGATGAAGAAGTAACCATAAACCGATGGTAGCACACCCAGCAGAATCCATCCGTCGATGCCTAGTTTGTAGGCAAGAGGCAACATGGCAACCACCACTGCTCCCTGTGAGTTAACGAGCACCGACACTAGGAAGAATGCAAAAGCTATAGACCACGGATATTGCTCTACCATGCCAGCAAGCATCTCTTGAATAGCACTTAGATAATTGGCAAAATAAGTGTCGGCGAGCCATGCGATACCATAGATGGCAACAACGGCAACCATACCACTCTGCCACACTGGACCACTAACGGCCTTCTTGGGAGAGGCCTTGCAGAAGATTATCATTAACGCTGCAGCCGCTATCATGACAATCTGAATCACAATATTCATTTTCAACGGGCTCATTACAACCTCAGTCACATCTGGCACCACTTCCTCAATTTTCGCCAACTGTTCTGGAGTTATACTTGCACCCAGCATTTCCATTTCAGGTGCGCCCTTAATAGCCTTGACAGTCTCATAAGCAGGCAGCATATTTTGGAAGATTGCGAAGAACACAATCACGAGAAGTGCGCCAAAGAAAATGAATACCGCACGCTTGCTCTCAGGAGCAATCTTCTTGTCGAGAGTGGTAGCTGTGCTGCCGTAGATAAACTCACGTTGCTCAGGGTCAGCAATTCTTTTCTGGAACTCAGGGTCTTTATCAAGGTCCTTGCCACGCTTATAGGAAGCCACCGATGCAATGATGATACCCAGCAAGCACGCAGGCATTGTCACCATGAGCACCTTAGGGATAGTGATGGCATAGCCATTAGTACCCGAAATAGTGATGAATGCCACCACAGCAGCGGCAATGGGCGAGCAAGTGATACCTATCTGCGAAGCGATACTCGCAATTCCACATGGACGCTCTGGACGAATGCCCTTCTTGATTGCAATATCGCAAATGATAGGCATCAAGGTGTAAACAACGTGTCCTGTTCCAACAAGCACAGTAAGAAAGAATGTGCAAATAGGAGCAAGGAAAGTGATGCGGTCAGGATGCTTACGCAGTAGTTTCTCTGCCAATTGGATAAGCCAGTCCATACCACCCGACGCCTGCATAATACCTGCACAGGTAACTGCTGCTATGATGATATAGATAACATCGGTGGGAGGTGTGCCAGGTTCTAAGCCAAACCCAAACACCAGAATCGCAAGGCCAATTCCTGAAATGGCACCTAACGCCAGGCTGCCATATCGGGAACCTAGCCACAGCGCTGCAAGGACGATGCAGAGCTGTAAAATCATTAATGCTGACATAATATCTTAGTTATTAATTCTTGGTTTTCAGTTTTTAGTTGGGGCAATGCCTCATCCTTTGCATCTCAATAACGCACGCTCACCTGCACATACACACTGCTGTAGTTGTGCTTGGCGAGAGAGCGGTCGTTGGTGAACACATATTCCGACTGAATCTCGAAATACTTGCAGAAACGGAAGTTGAGACCTATCTCATAGTTGGTCTTGGCATGAAGCCAAGTGGCGCTTGGGCGATAGAGGTCGTAACGGCCCTTGACGAGCAGTTTGTCGCGGTACACCGGAACGATAGCGAGAGCATAAAAACCGTCGGCCTTATTGGCTGCTATCTGATTCCCATCGCGATCGGTATAGGTTTTAATGGTCAAGTCGTTAGCATCGCCTGGTTTCTGATAGGTTGTGGCAAAACCCAGACCAGTAGAATGGATGTACTCACCACGCAACTGCAAGTCACCTTTTTTATATTCGGCACTCAAAGCGTAACGGTGCTTGTTCAGGCTCAGCACCTCGCCACCGCTTTTGCGGGCATAGGAACCCTCCCAGCCAAACGCACCAATGCGCAGTCCGGCAACAGGCATTACCCACACACCGCCTATGATATCCTTCTTCTTGTCGACATCGGTAACATTTATACCCTGTCCGTTGAACACGCCCACCTGATAGTGAAGCAGATAACGGCCTGAACTATTCTTAAGAAAATCTCCTTGGAACTGCAGACCGATGTCGCGGCCATTGCTGGCATGCTCGCCAGTGCGGTCGCTGAAGCCCGACAATTTCGAAACAGGCTGAGAATATGACATAAAGCCCTGGTCGAGTGGATGCATAGGGTTTTCAAATGTGAATGGCCTCTTAAACTGACCTAGCTTAATCTTGAAGAAATCAAACCGCTGCCACTCCATGAAGTAATCAACAAGGCGAGGACTACTACCTAAAGTTGACGTGTTGCCGTTGATTTGGCCTTGTACCTTGTAATATAATTCGTTAAGGATTCGTCCCTCAAACGAAGCTCTTACAATCCTAATGTTAAAGGTATTACTATTGTTCCCTTCCTGGAATGTGGCTTGATAAGAGGCTATGCCATAACCGCTGAACTTAGGTTTAGTAAAGATAGGTGGTTTCTCACTTTTATTTTCGGCCTCAGGTTGCAATGCTTCAACTGCCTCAACATTAGTGGCTGGCATGACTGCTGTCACGGCTTCGACATTATCAGTTGCCGCCGACACTTCATCGGCTACCATAGGCAACAAGCATAGTAACGATAGAAATAAAAAAATAATTCGCTTCATTGGTAATAGTTTTTATCATTTTTAAACGTCACAAATATACTAACAAAAAACGAGGCTACCATAGTTTTTAAACTCTAGAGTTATTAATGACAAATACCTGACTCGGTAGACTCATCTGACTCGGTAGACTCACCTGACTCGGTAGACTCATCTGACTCAGCAGAATCACAGGAATCAATTCTCCTTTGAGGAAGAACCTTTCTTCGTGGTTATTACCACAACTCCGTTTCCTCCCCTTATGCCATAAATAGATGTCTCAGACGGGTTCTTGAGAACTTTGATTGACTCAATATCGTAGGGGTTTATCATATTGATTGGACCATTATATGGCATACCATCAAGAATGTATAGCGGTTCGGTTCCAGCATTGATTGAATTAATGCCACGAATAAGCATCGATGGCGACTTTTCGGGATTGCTTGACGAAGAATTCATGAGCACTCCTGCTTGCCTTCCTTCTACAAGTCTAGTCACGCTAGATATATAGTCATTCCCCTTATCACCCAACAACATGGCTTGTTGAGAACCCGAACAGCAAGCAAGGAACAATAACAATGTTAACAGTATTATAAACTTCTTCATAATTTCCACCTTGGTTATTAGTCGCGTTAGTGCTACAAATATAATATATTTTATAGGCAAAAGCAAATTATTGACGCAGAAATTGGGCACATCGGCAAAGCATAGACAAAAAAATAAGCCGACAACCAATTAGTTGTCAGCTTGTTCTGTATCCAAGAAAGATTGAGACAACGAACTGCAAGACTCAAAATCACTATCTATGCAATTGTCACTTATTGATTAAGTGGGCGCATTTTTTCCAAAAACCATCCTTTAGACTTTTCTGTTTGCGTTTTGTCATTTTTTTGAGTTTCGTCTGCCAGTATTTTTTCCATAAGTTCAATTGATAATTGTTCTGATACTTCCAAGATGTCCTGAGTAATTGCAATGGTTTTTTCGTTGAATTTCTTTAAGCATGGCGTCTTAGCCAAAGCTATGGCCTGCTTGATTTCGTTTGTTGTGAAATACTTGGAATAAATGCGAATCGTCATGTCGGGCATATGATCCGACAATTTATCAAGTGAGCCATCAAGTAAGCCAGATGGAATTTTGTAAAAATTCTCTAGTACTGACAGCATCTGTTTCATTTGGTTATCAAACCCAGATGCCTGAAGATATTCTCTCACTGCCTCTTCAAAATCTTTTTCCACCACAATGTCGGCCGATGGACTTTTTTCTCCTTTAGCAAAGCATTGGCCTTCCTGCATAAGCTCCTGAGATATTTGTGGTTGTAGGTTCCTGATTTTTGTTTGGATTTCGGTCTTATTGATTTCTGTCAATTGCTTTATCTCATCAAGGGTGAAATACTTGGAGTAAATATCCACCACCTTATCGGGCATCTTTTCTATTAACTGATTCATAAAATCATCAATATATGGATTATCTTCTTGCCCTAATTGCTTATAGGCAGAGACCATTTTCTCTCTCATTGTCTTTTCATATTCCGTGGCATCGAGCAAGGCTCTTACCGCAGCTTTAAATTCCTGGGTTGCTCCCGATTTTGACTGCTGTTGAGGGACGTTGGAACCTGTGGCACTGATTGTTACAAAAATCATAGTCAGCAACAATAATTGTTTCATGCAAGTTTTCATCGTCTATAATGTTCTAGGGGTTATATAATTAGATAGCAAAAATAAGAAAAACCATTTAAAGTTACAACTAATCAATGCTGTTTTCATAGGCAAATGGCACAGCATCCTATTCTTTATTAAAAGAAACAACATAAAAAAACACCGAAAATATTGTTTGAGTAAAAGAAAATCTCTATCTTTGCCAAATATAAATTACAACCTTATATTTGTCCAATAGCAATTTAGCACTATGTATACAAGGATATTAGAAAGCGAACTTTTAAGATTGAAAAGCATTTTTAATGTTGTCACCGTGACTGGACCACGGCAATCGGGCAAGACCACATTATGCAAAATGGTATTCCCTGGTTATCATTATATCAACCTTGAAGATGAGACAACAATTAGTGAACTTGAGCTAAACAAAAAGGCTTTTATTGAAAAATATAGCAATGGGCTAATTATTGATGAAGTGCAACGAATGCCTGAGATTTTGAGTGCTGTTCAGGTGGTGGTTGATGATAATCCACAATCAAGCATTGTGCTTACTGGTAGTAACAATTTGCTTTTATCACAAAAAGTTTCTCAATCACTTGCAGGTCGAACAGCAGTCATTACGTTGTTGCCTTTTTCTATCAGTGAACTCTCTGATAAAGACAAAACGGTTGATGAATTTGAGATGATGTTCAAAGGTTTTTATCCTGTAGTGTGGGCACAAAACAAACCAGCTACCGATGTATATCGTCAGTATTATAACACTTACATCCAGCGAGATGTCTTTCAAGTGATGAACATAAGGCGGTTAAATGAGTTCCGTAAGTTTCTTGTTATATCTGCCTCACGCATTGGATGTGAATTTAATGCACAAAGCATTGCAAATGAATTGGGTGTTTCTTTGCCCACTATTCAGGAATGGACAAATTTGCTTGAGGCAACTTATGTAGCTTTCCGTCTCAATCCATTTTACCGCAACATTGGAAAACGTCTTGTTAAAACTCCCAAATTCTATTTTTATGATGTAGGCTTAGTTTGTTATCTATTGGGAATTAAAAATGCTCATCAATTAGAAACACATCCGCTACGAGGCCAAATCTTTGAGAACATGGTTATCGGTGAATTAGTAAAGCATCAGTTCAATCATGGAATGGATAATAATTTGTTCTTTTATCGTGATAAAGGCCAGCACGAAGTCGACGTTATCATCGATGATGGCTTGCAAGAATTAAAAGCTTTTGAGATCAAATTGTCACCAATTGTTCATCCTGATTTCTATAAGAATATCAATTATTTCAAGTCATTATTTGAGAAAGAGACTAAAATTACCCAAGTCATCAACACTGGGGCAATAAGCGTAAATGATTCTTTCAGCGGGCACATCAGTTACAAGGATTTGGATTTAGCATTAACCGCAAAAGAGCATTAAAGCCAATGACTGATTTAGGTTTATTAGCCATATCGTCAAAAACACGTCAAAAACTTATAACACAAAAGCCCGACAATCGTTGAAAATCAACCGATTATCGGACTTTGCAGTGCCCAAGAAAGGACTCGAACCTTCACGCCTTGCGGCACACGCACCTGAAACGTGCGCGTCTACCAATTCCGCCACTTGGGCTTTTTGAATTGCGGTTGCAAATGTAGTGATAATTTTTAAACTGGCAATATTTTTTGTAAAAAATCAAGAAAAAAAAGCTTGCTCGCCTATTTTTTACTCCTATTATAAGGGAGATTGGGAATAAAAGTAGTACCTTTGCAAGTTATTTCGACACCTCACAATCGACAATTACAGAGGGTTCGCAAATAATACAAAAGACTAATATGAGCGAAGACAATAAAATCAAGAATAAGAAACAGGACGACGAGTCGATTATTGAGCAAGCTGCAAGCGAAGAATATCGCTATGGCTTTGTGAGCGACTTTGAGACTGATGTTATCCCCAAAGGACTCAACGAGGACGTGGTGCGCCGCATTAGCGAGCTCAAGAACGAGCCCGAGTGGCTGCTCGAGTTTCGTCTTAAGGCATTCCGCCACTGGCAAACTCTGAAACTGCCTAAATGGGGCAAGGTGAACATGCCCGATATCGACTTCCAAGCCATCAGCTACTATGCTGCACCGCAAACCAAGACAAACGACAAGAAAGAGATAGATCCAGAGCTGAAGAAAACCTTCGACAAGCTGGGCATTCCTCTCGAGGAGCAGAAGCGACTGAGCGGCATGGCGGTCGACGCAGTGGTCGACAGTGTGAGCGTTCACACCAGCTACCGTGATCGTCTCGCCGAACTTGGCGTGATTTTCTGCTCGATAAGCGAGGCTGTGAAAGACTATCCCGACCTCGTTCGCAAATATATGGGCACCGTTGTGCCTTATACCGACAATTTCTTTGCTGCCTTAAACTCGGCTGTATTCAGCGATGGGTCGTTTGTCTACATTCCCAAGGGCGTGCGTTGCCCCATGGAACTTTCAAGCTACTTCCGCATCAATGCGGCACAGACTGGCCAGTTTGAGCGCACACTCATCGTCGCCGACGACGACAGCTACGTGAGCTATCTTGAAGGCTGCACGGCCCCCATGCGCGACGAGAACCAACTTCACGCCGCCATTGTCGAGATTATCGTCGAGGAGCGTGCCGAGGTGAAATATAGTACCGTTCAGAACTGGTATCCCGGCGACAAAGACGGCAAGGGAGGCATCTACAACTTGGTGACTAAGCGCGGAATATGCCGCGGTGACCACTCGAAACTCTCATGGACGCAAGTGGAAACCGGTAGTGCCATCACATGGAAATACCCAAGCACAATCCTTAAGGGCAATAACACAGTGGGCGAGTTCTACAGCGTGGCCCTTACCCGCAACTATCAAATGGCCGATACTGGCACCAAGATGATACATCTGGGCAAGAACTCCCGTTCCACCATCGTGAGCAAGGGCATCAGTGCTGGTCACAGCGAGAATAGTTATCGCGGCATGGTGAAAGTGGCACCCAATGCCACCAACTGCCGCAACTACACCCAGTGCGACAGTTTGCTGCTGAGCGACACCAGCGGTGCACACACCTTCCCTGTGATAGAGGTGGGCAACGACTCTAGCATAGTGGAGCACGAAGCCACCACAAGTAAAATCAATGAGGACCAGATTTTCTACTGCAACCAGCGCGGCATCAGCACCGAAGACGCCGTGGGTCTCATTGTCAATGGCTATGCCCGTGACGTGATGAAGAAGCTCCCAATGGAATTTGCAGTCGAAGCCCAGCGCCTCCTGAGCGTATCACTCGAGGGCAGCGTGGGATAATTAAATGCACAATTAAAATCTAGAATGTCTAGAACTTCTAGAAAAATATATAGAACACAATGCTGATAATTAAAGATTTACATGCCTCGATTGAGGGCAAGGAGATATTGAAAGGTGTAAACCTCACTGTAAAACCAGGCGAGGTGCATGCAATCATGGGACCTAACGGTAGTGGCAAGAGTACGCTCAGCGCAGTACTCACAGGCAATCCTGCATATACCGTCACTGGTGGCGAAGTGGAGTTCTACGGAAAGAACCTGCTGGAACTCAGCCCCGAAGACCGCTCTCACGAGGGCATCTTCCTGAGTTTCCAGTATCCCGTTGAGATTCCAGGAGTGCTCATGAGCAACTTCATGCGCACAGCCATCAACGAGAAACGTAAATATCAAGGTCTGGAACCCATGAGTGCTACCGACTTCCTCAAACTAATGCGTGAGAAACGCGCCGTTGTCGACCTCGACAACAAACTCGCCTCGCGTGCAGTGAATGAGGGCTTCAGCGGTGGCGAGAAGAAGCGCAACGAGATTTTCCAAATGGCAATGCTCGAGCCACGCCTCTCAATTCTTGACGAGACCGACAGTGGTCTTGACATCGACGCTCTGCGCACCGTTGCCAACGGCGTGAATCGACTTAAGAGCAAAGACAATGCCACCATCGTCATCACCCACTACCAACGCTTGCTCGACTACATCAAGCCCGATCAGGTCCACGTGCTATACAAGGGACGCATTGTGATGACAGGTGGCCCCGAACTGGCACTCGAACTGGAAGAGAAGGGATACGACTGGATTAAGGAACAAGTTGATTAAAGGAGGAAATCCCTCTTAATTATCATTATTTCAGAGATTAAATGGATAACGCTTTAAAGCAATATATAGAACTGCATGACGAGCAACTCGCTGCTATTGAGCGATTGTCACCAGCACCACTAAACGCGCTGCGCAAGCAGGCACGCAAGGTGCTTGACGACGCCACATTGCCACTCAAGGGCAGCGACGACTACGAGGCTACCGACCTCAACGCCATGCTGGCCCCCGACTATGGCGTGAATGTGAACCATGTGGACCTGTCGCGCGAGTCAACCACCAAGTTCCGTTGCGAGGTACCCAACCTGAGCACTTGTCTCTACTACGTGTTCAACGACACCTTCCGCCCCAGCGCCACCGCAGGCAAGAGCGGCGACAATGCTAGCGTAGAGTCGTTTCAGACCACTAAACACCCCGAGGTGCTTGCCAAGCATTACGGCACAGTGGCAAGCCTCGCCAACCCCTGCACAGCACTCAACACAATGCTAGCTCAGGACGGTGTGCTCATCTATGTACCCAAGGGTTCGCATACCACCCGTCCCATCCAGCTCATAAACGTGTTCGACGCCAATGCACGCCTGATGGCCGTTCGTCGCCTGCTCATTGTTCTTGAAGATGATGCTCAAGCCAAGGTGCTCGTGTGCGACCATACCAAGGGCGACAAGCAGTACATGAGCCTCGAGACCGTTGAGATAGTAGTGGGTCGCAATGCCAAGCTCGACTACTACCACATGGAAGAGAGCGATGACCACACGACACGCCTATCGCAGTTATGGCTGAACCAGCAAGAAGGCAGCAACGTGCTTATCGACGGAATAACTCTAACCAACGGCTACAGCCGAAACGACTATCAAATTGACGTTGACGGCCCTTACTGTGACACCCAACTGCTAGGCATGGCTATTTCCACTGGCGAGCAACATGTGGACAACCACACACTCATCAACCACAATGCACCACGCTGCCAGAGCAACGAGATGTTCAAATATGTGCTCAACGACAATGCCATTGGCGCCTTTGCCGGCAAGATTCTCGTTAAGCCTAATTGTCCCAAGATTGACGCCTATCAGGGCAACCGCAACATTGTGGCTTCGCCCACTGCACGCATGTATACCAAGCCCCAACTCGAGATTTACACCGACGATGTGAAGTGCTCGCACGGTTCCACAATTGGACAACTTGACCAGGATGCCTTATTCTACATGCAGACCCGTGGAATCTCGATGCCAGTAGCCCAGAAACTGTTGATGCAGGCCTTCATGAGCGACGTGATTGATGGCGTGCGCCTCGATACCCTGCGAGACCGACTGCGTCACTTGGTGGAGATGCGCCTGAGCGGCGACGCAATGATATGCGAAACTTGTGAACTCAAGAAATAATTTCAGACTTCAGATTTATAAAAATAAATAATGAACGTTTACGAAATACGTGACCAATATCCCATCCTTAACAGGAAAATCGAGGGTAAGCCGCTGATTTATCTCGACAATGCCGCCACTTCACAAACACCTCGCTGCGTGGTTGAGACTATCAATGACATGTACTACAACCACAAGTCGAACGTGCATCGTGGCGTGCACACCATCTCGCAAGAGGCAACCAACATTATGGAGGCCACCCGCGAGAAAGTGCGTCAGTTCATCAATGCCAAGTCTACAAGTGAGATTGTGTTCACTCGTGGCACTACCGAGGCTATCAACCTCGTTGCCTCTTCATTTGGCGACAGTCTCTACACTGGTGATGAGATTGTTCTCACAGTGATGGAGCACCACAGCAACATCGTGCCTTGGCAACTGCTGCAACGCAACAAGCGCCTAAAGATTCACGTGGTGCCCATCGACAGTAACGGCGATCTCGACCTCAATGCTTATGAGGACCTGTTCACCGAGAACATTCGTTTCGTTGCTTTCACCCATGTATCGAACGTGCTTGGCACAATCAATCCCGTGAAGAAGATGGTGGAAATTGCCCACCGCTATGGTGTGCCTGTGCTTATCGACGGAGCTCAAGCTGCCCCACACATGAAGATTGACGTTCAGGATATAGATGCCGACTTCTATTGCTTCTCGAGTCACAAGATGTACGGACCAGCAGGAATTGGCGTACTCTATGGCAAGGAGCAGCAATTGAGCCGCATGGTGCCCTATCAAGGCGGCGGTGAGATGATTGGCAACGTGACATTTGAGAAAACTACCTTTGCCGAACTACCGTTCAAGTTTGAGGCTGGAACACCCGACTTTGTGGGAATTGCCGCCTTTGGAGCCGCCATCGACTATATCAACTCTCTTGGCATCGAGAACATTGCCAGCCACGAACAACTGCTGCTCGACGCTGCCACAAGCCAGCTCATGGAGATTGAGGGAATGCGCATCTTCGGCACCAGCGCTACTAAGGAAGGTGTAATCTCATTTCTTGTCAACGACATCAACAGCTACGACATGGGACTACTGCTTGACAAGCTAGGCATTGCCGTACGCACAGGTCACCACTGCGCTCAGCCGTTGATGAAGCGACTGGGAGTCACCGGCACTGTGCGTGCATCGTTCGCACTCTACAACACCCTCGAGGAAGTCACAGCCTTCACCCAGGCCGTGGCCCGCGTCGCCAAAATGTTCTAAAGATAATGAGATACAATAATAGTAAGAGTGCTGGCAATCGCTAACTGCCAGCACTCTTATTCTTATGTGCTTCCATTTGTGAACGAGTATTTTTAAATGTAACCAACTACGATGTAAACAAAGCCGTGTGGTGTGCGAACTTCACGATAGAGGACTCCATCGGCGAGCAACAAGCGCTCACGATTGTGGGTTATGAAACGTCCATAGGCCGGACGATGAATGAAGCGTGATCCCATAATTGGACGATAAGCATGGCGAAATCTTTTGTCAAAGTGACGTGGGCCTGGATGACGGTGGTCGAAGTGACGGTTATCGAAACGGCGTTCTATGTGGTGCCTGTGGCTACCTATATCACGATGACGAACTCCCTGTGCAGTGGCTGTGCTTGTGCCACTCATTAGCATTGCAACTGCTGCACATGCTGTGATAAGTAATTTTGTTTTCATAATCTTTAATTTTTGTGTCAGGAGCCAGATGAGCGGGCTGCCATGACTAGTGAAACATGTTTTTGGGTCTCTTTACTTTTTAGACTACCTGAAAAGATAAAGGTTAAACAGGGTTATCCCGTCAATATATTTTCACCGCATTTCCACCGATTAACGCTTGATTGTTATATATGAATACCACAGCAGAGTATTATATTTGGGAATACCAACCATTATAAAATCTATATTTAAAATTTTGGCAGTGATGTTGCTGTTTGCAATGGTGGCATCAGTTGCGTAACCCTAAAATATATGACTTTTCGTCATAAAGCGATTCTGATTCTGTGATATCCAAAAGAATAAAGCCAGCGCCCATTCAAGGTGCTGGCTTTGTTTTGTTACTGTGAACCGACTGTTAGGTGTCGATAGTAGCGTAGGTGGCGTTGTCCTCGATGAACTTGCGTCGTGGTGCCACATCCTCGCCCATAAGCATCGAGAAGATGCGGTCGGCCTCGGCAGCGTCGCTGATGTTCACGCGCTTGAGCAATCGATTCTCGGGATCCATTGTGGTCTCCCACAGCTGCTCGGGATTCATCTCACCAAGACCTTTGAATCGCTGGATGCGCACGTTCTTCTCCTCGCCTCCTGCAAATTTCTCGATAAACTGGCGCACCTGCATGTCATCCCAACAATACTCCATATTAGTGCCCTTGATGGCACGATAGAGCGGTGGGTTGGCGATGTAGAGATAGCCATTGTCGATAATGGGTCGCATGCGACGATAGAAGAATGTCATGAGCAGCGTAGCGATGTGAGCACCATCGACATCGGCATCGGTCATGATGATGATGCGGTGATAGCGTAGCTTCGAGAGGTTAGCCTCTTTAGGGTCTTCCTCGGTACCAATGGTAACGCCCAGAGCACGGAAGATGTTAACCACCGATTCGCTCTCAAACACCTTGTGGTCCATAGCCTTCTCAACGTTGAGGATTTTACCGCGCAGTGGAAGAATAGCTTGGAAAGCACGGTCGCGACCCTGCTTGGCCGAGCCACCTGCCGAGTCACCCTCGACGAGGAAGAGCTCACACTTGGCTGGATCACGGCTCGAGCAATCGGCAAGCTTACCTGGCAGTCCACCACCAGCCAGCGGTGACTTGCGCTGAACCTTAGCTCGTGCTGTCTCGGCTGCATGGCGTGCTGTTGCGGCAAGGATAATCTTCTCGACAATAGCCTTGGCTTGTGCAGGATGCTCCTCGAGGTAGACATTGAGCGCCTCGCGCAGACTTGTCTCCACAGCACCAATCACCTCGGTATTACCGAGCTTAGTCTTAGTCTGACCTTCAAACTGTGGCTCAAGCACTTTAACCGAAATTACTGCTGTCAAACCTTGGCGGAAATCCTCGGGCTTGATGTCGACTTTCACCTTCTCGAGCATCTTGCTGTCCTCGGCATATTTCTTGAGCGTTGAGCCCAAGCCACGACGGAAACCGGTAAGATGAGTACCACCCTCAACGGTGTTGATATTATTGACAAACGAATAGATGTTCTCATTGAACGAGGTGTTATAGGTCATCGCCACCTCAACAGGGATATCGCCCTTGTTGGTACTGATGTGAATCACATCGTTGATGAGCGCCTCCTTGCTAGCGTCGATGTAGCGAACAAACTCGTCGAGTCCAGTGCTGCTGTAAAATTCCTCGGAGTGAGGATTGCCCTCCTCATCCTTCTCACGAAGGTCGGTGAGAATGAGCTTCACACCGGCGTTCAAGTAGGCCAAGTCACGCAGGCGGGTAGCGAGAATGCGGTATTCATAGGTGGTGGTTTGGGTGAAAATCTTTGCATCGGGGTGGAAAGTCACGGTTGTACCGTGTTCGTCGCCACAATCGCCAATGATGTGCACATCGGTTGTGGGCTTGCCATAGGCATATTCTTGACAATAAATCTTGCCACCACGGCGAACCTCGGCACGCAGATAGTCGCTCAACGCGTTAACACAGCTCACACCCACGCCGTGCAATCCGCCCGACACCTTATAGGAGCCCTTGTCGAACTTACCACCAGCATGGAGCACTGTCATAACCACCTCGAGAGCCGACTTCTTTAGCTTCTCATGCTGGTCGACGGGGATACCGCGACCATTGTCGCTCACGATGATGGAGTTGTTCTCGGTAATGGTCACGTTGATAGTGTCGCAGAATCCTGCCAGTGCCTCATCGATGGAGTTGTCAACCACCTCGCTAACAAGGTGATGCAGACCTTTCACGCTAGTGTCGCCGATGTACATCGCCGGACGCTTGCGCACTGCCTCCAGACCTTCGAGCACCTGAATATTATGCGCCGAATACTTTTTCTCTTCTTGTTGTTCCTGTTCTCTAATCTCTTCGGTTGTCATATTAATTTGTTGATTTATTTTGCTAGTTTGTCAATGGCCGCCTTTTAATTCACTAACCATATTAATTACAGCTGGTTAAGTGCACTTTCCGAAACCTTGAAAAACCACATTTTTTAGGCGGCCGTAAAAACATACAAAATTACAAAAAAATCGCAAAATAGCCTCGCAATTAAATCATAAAAAAAGTAAATTTTTTACTACAAAAACAAACATATTTCCTACATTTGCAATGTCATGAGACCAAAAGCTATAATATTGACAATCACACTACTCACATGGGTAGCGACATGGGCATCGTCGTCAACCGCATTTCAGCGTCTCGACAGCCTGATTGCCAATCAGGATCGCAACATCGTGCGCAACGAGCAGCACCTGGCACAGGTCAAGAAGCGACACAAGGGCAGCACAAGTCTAGATCGGGAATATCGCGCCAATTACGAGCTCTACCGAGCCTATGTGGAGTTCCAGAACGACTCGGCACAGAAGTACATGCGCCGTAACATCGACATAGCCCGGCAACTTGGCGACAAGACCAAGGAGAGCGAGTCAACCCTCAACCTGATGCATTTGCTCAACAAGGCCTACTTACTCGATGAAGTGTCAATGATGGTATCTACGCTCGACACCACTAAGTTCAGCGACAGCCAGATGCTCGACTATTACAAGATTCTGTCCGACACCTATCTCTTCAAACTCGAATTCCACAAGGGCAGCGTCTATGAATCGCACTATCAGCAGCAACTCACACAACTCAGGAACAGGATTGCACAACTCGCCCCCGAAGGCTCTGAACGACAATTACTCTACCGCGCCAACTATCTCAACGACATCGGCAAGACCTCCGAGGCGATAGCGCTGCTCGAGAAAATGCTAGCAAACTATCACAGCGGCGAGCGATCCTACTCAGTAATAACCAGCAGTCTGGCCTTCTACTATAGCCGGGAAAGCAACCGCGAAAAGCAGAAAGAGTTACTCGCCAAGAGCGCAGCCAGCGACATGGAAGGCTGCATTATGGAAAACTCGGCACTGCGACAACTCGCTGAGCTGCTCTTCGACGACGGCGACATCGACCGCGCCTATCGTTACATCAACCGCAGCGTTGCCGACGCCAACTACTACGGCACCCGCCTGCGCAACGTTCAAGCCTCTCAACTCGTGCCACGCATCATCAGCGCCTACCAAGCCAAGCAGGAGAATAACTATCGCAATATGCGCAACCTCATCATTGCGCTGAGCGTACTTGCCGCCCTACTGGTAGCCGGAGTGTTGGCAATGGCATTGCTCTACAAGCGCTACCGTCGACTGAGCGAGAGTCGTAAGCGCATCAACGACCGCCTCAACGATACAGTGGGCGAACTAGCGAGCACCAACGAACAACTACTCGAGCGCAATAAGATAAAGGAACAGTATCTCGGTCGATTCCTCACCTTCAGCAGTTTTCTCATCGACAAAAACGAACTTCGCCGCAAGGCGATGAACCGCCTTGCAATGGAAGACCGTCTCAAGGAGCTCAAGTCGCAGCTCAAGAGCCCACATTTCGACTATGAGAATGCTAAACTATTTTACGAGAACTTCGATTCGGCTTTCATCAACATCTATCCCAACTTCATTGACGAAGTGAACAATCTGCTAACTCCTGAGGCCCAAATCGAACCCAAAGAAGGCGAAAAACTCACCCGTGAGCTGCGCATTCTTGCCCTCATACGACTAGGTATTACCGACAACAAAGAGATTGCCAGCATTCTGCGCTCATCTATAGCCACTATCTATACCTACCGCTCACGACTGAAATCTCGTGCCAAAAACAAGGACACATTCGAGGACGACGTGAAACAAATTCAGGTGAAAGTTAAGTAGTAATTCAGCTTTTTAGCACTTTGATTTTACCGCAACATCGCAATAGCTATATTGCTGTGCATCTGATTGTTGCCACAAATATATGTTTTGATTTTGAGTTGTGGGTATTTCTTTGCTTTATATAATGTGATAATTTTGCGGTGATTTGTAATCGCAAAACATTTTTTTAATCACATAAACACACAACTCAAAATGAAGAAGCTATCATTCTTTTCGCTTGTGACTGTTGTGATGCTCACCCTAGGGTGGAACAGCGCAATAGCACAAGATGTGGTTGAGGTAACAGCAGCCTCGCCACAAGTGACACAAGACTTCGACGGCATGTGGGACGGCACAGAAGCCACCCTGCAGATGCCACAAGGGTGGAAAGTGGACCGCAACCTTAACGCTCCACGCACCGTGGGCACCTACGCAAGTGCCTCAAGCACTGTTATGTACACTGGCGGCAAAAGCCTTGCCAGCAATGCCAAGAACGGCACATGGAACTTCCAGTCAAGCAGTACACCAAGTGATTGCTCTGTGGGAGGCCTTTCCACTACCGTTGATGGTGGCACACGCTGCATCAACGTGATGACCTGCGTGAAGAATTCAGGCGATGAGGCCATTAGTAAACTCACCATTGGATATGACATCGAGAAGTACCGTGACGGTGATAATGCAGCTGGTTTTGCAGTGCAACTCTACACTTCGACCGATGGCACCAACTGGACCAGCGCAGGCGAGGACTTCTACACCTATTTCGCTCCCGATGCCGCCACTGCTGGTGCAGCAACAGTGCCCATCAGCACTACTGCCATCAGCGGCAAGCAGCTCAAAGTGAGCATCGCAGCTGGCGAACAACTCTACATCGCTTGGAACATCAGCGTGGCAAGCGGCTCAAGTCCCAACAAGGCTATGGGTCTCTCAATAGATAATGTGGCTATCGATGCCACTTTTGCTTCGCAAGACCAGAGCGCATATATATATGTAGAAGATGTGACCAAGTGGAGCGCACTCTACATGAACGGCTCGCTGCCCGAGAGCAGCGCCGTGGTCAATGGCGTTAATTATAAGGTGTGGGCCCTCGACATGGATGGTGCAGAGCACAGTCTCGCATTTACCGATGGCGGAAGCAACAGCCAGACCTTAAGCATCACCGCCAACCGCGATTACTACCTGTGTCTCACCTCGACCGAGGTTACCGAGATTACCGACCCCGAGAACTATACCGGTTGGGTTGACCCAAGCCGTCCACCATTTGTGGCATCGGGCATCTACCTCCGCGGTGAGGTCAACAGCTGGGGCGCTGTGACCGATTGGGAGTTCAGCGACGAGGGTAGCGGCACCTATGTGCTCTACGATAAGACTCTGAGCGGTGCTTTCAAGGTCGCCGATGCCAACTGGAGCAGTGCATGCAACTACGGCAGCAACGGCACATCGGTACTAATTGACACTCCTTATGCTCTCGTGCTGGGAACCAACGACAACATCTCATGCGGCGGCAACACCTACGTGTGCAAGAAAATCATCCTCACAATCACCGACGGCAACGCAACCCTGCTACTGCAGAGCGATGACGATGAGACTGGCCTTACATCGGTATATGTGATGGGTGACAACAACGGCTGGAACTACATGGACACCAGCGGCGAGCTCCAACTCACCGAGAACAACATTTTCGCCGGTCAGGTGACAATGAACGCTGGCGACGATGGCTACTGCCACTGGCGCATCTATCAGCGCTTGGGCATGGTGGGCGTGTGGGGCGCCGAGAGCGACCTCACTGGCGACAACACCAGCGGCACCCTCGTTAAGGGCAGCACAGGCACAGTTTCGACTGCCGCCGGAACCTACGACGTAACCTTCAACCTGTCTACTGGCGAGTTCTCACTCGTGAAGAGTGCTTCTACTCCTACCACGATGACCTTGCAACCTGCCGACGTAGTACTCGTTCCCGAGCTCCCCGAGGAGATCAAGGTGCTCTCGCTCAACAACAGCCTTATCTACTACAACGACCAGGATGCAGTGTTTAATGCCATCGCAGCAGCAATGGGCAAGAACGCCAACTGGACCAAGCACACCTTGCTTGGCAAGTCACTTCGCACCCATTGGGACGAGGGCGACGGCATTGCCGAGGACGGAAACCCAGGTGCCAAGATGCTCGTTCGCAGCGAGGCTTGGAGCCACATCATCCTACAGGAGCAGAGTTCGCTCCCACGCACCGACATCGAGACCTTCCGCGCCAATGTGAAGCGCTGGGTTGACTACATTCGCGAGTACTGCCCCAACCCCAATGCCATAATCATTGTGCCAGTAAACTGGGCCTACAGTGGCGACTGGGCAAACTACACCGCATTCAACAGCACCTTCGTGAAGAACTACCAAGACGTTGCTCTCGACCTTGGCGTGACTCTATGCCCCGTGGGCTTAGCCTATCAGGCAGTATTTGATGCCGAAGGCGCTACTGGCACCAACACCTGGTTCCTCGACGACCGTCATCCAACTCTCAAAGCCACCTATATGGCTGCAGCTATGGAGTATGGCCTGATATTTGGCGAAGATCCAACAGCCATCACCTATGCACCAAGCGACTTGAGTGGCAGCGACGCAACTAGCATGCGCACCTACGCCAGCAACGCTCTGAACGGTTTCACCAACTATGTTGACCACACCGCAGGCAAGGTTCATTACAAAGTTACCGTCCGCGACCAGTACGGTATGGAAATCGAGCCTGCCGATCCAGTGGTAGTAACCGTTAGCGACGGTGGCACTATCAACGACGAGAATGTGTTCACCACCAACGGCACCAACGGCACCTTCAACGTGAACGCCACCACCGGCAATTTCACTCAGGATGCTACATTAAAGGTTGCCACTGCCGAGACCGAAGTGGTAGTTTATCCCGCTATCGAACTCAATGAACAGACGCTGAATGCCAGCGAGAACTTCAACACTATTGGCGACGAAGCTACCGCTACCCTCCCCCAGGCTTGGCGCATCGACCGCCAGCTCACCGCTCCACGCACTGTGGGACGCTTTGACCTGGCCGACACCCAGACCATGTACAGCGGTGGTGTGAACCTAGCTAGCAATGCCAAGAATGGTACTTGGAACTTTGGTGCCGACGACACCAGCGACCGTGCTCTGGGCGGCATCTCGACAGGAGTCGCCGATGCAACCCGTTGCGTCAACCTCTATGCTCATTTGCTCAATACCGGCAAAAAGAACATTGAGAACGTGAACGTTAGCTACAATGTGGAAAAATACCGCAAGGGCTCTAACGCTGCTGGTTTTGCCGTGCAACTCTATTACTCGATTGACGGACGCAACTGGACTAGCGCAGGCGACAAGTTCCGTACCTATTTCGCACCCGACAGTGAGACTGCAGGCTATGCTAGCGTGCCTGGCGAGACAGTAGCAGTGAGCGATGTGCTAGACGTGCCCATCTCACGTGGATGCGACCTCTACCTGGCTTGGAACATCACCGTGGCTAGCGGCGACGCAGCTAATGCTGCCATGGCAATTGGTATTGACGACTTCAGCGTTAGTGGTGAGCTTCCCACCATTCCAGCATCTAAGTACTACATCTATGTTGACGACCAAACCGGTTGGGACGCTCTTGGACTTTATGCTTGGGGCGACAGCGAGCTCTTCGGTGCTTGGCCCGGCGAGGCTAGCGTGGGTGAAGTAAGCTTCAACAAGGAAACTACCTACAAAGTGTTCCTGCTCGACACCGAGGGTGGCAACTACAACCTTATTTTCAACAATTGGAACAACGGCAAGCAACTGCCCGACTACAACATTACCGCAAACCGCGACTACTACTTCCAGATCGACGAGAACACAGTAACCGAGGTCGAAGTGGTGAGCGGCGTCGAGAACATCGTCGACAGCAAGACTGCTATCAACATGAATGGCAACATTGTTTCCTTTCCTGGAATGATTGAGGTGTATAACATCAACGGTCAACGTGTGGCACAGGGCAACAATACTCTCAGTATTGCTGAGTTGAGCCGAGGCATTTACGTCGTGCGCGCAAGCAACGGTAAGCAAGTTACCTCACTCAAAGTGGCAAGATAATAGAATCTCTTCACCATAAAACACACAACAAAAATGCTTGGCTCGAAATGAGCCAAGCATTTTTTATTCTTTTACAACAAACTAAAACTAGCGCTAGTGAAATAATGAAAATAAACAGCAGGAGTAGAATAATTGTGCACTATGCATTAAGAAAACACTTATGGTTTAAGTGAGTTTATTCTTCTTGCTGCACCGCCTCTCTTTCGGCTTTCTCATACCAGTAGTAAGCTGCGTCATCGTTGGCCCCCACACCCACTCCCAGCGAGTAGCACTCGGCAAGTTGGCGCTGAGCGGGGCGATAATCCTGCATTGCCGAAAGGCGTAGCCAGTGTACAGCAATCTCAGGATTGGAATCCACACCGTCGCCGTTGAGATAGTACATTCCCATCAAGTACTGAGCTTCGGCATCGCCCTTATAGGCACGAAGCCTGATTCCCGGATGCGTGGCATTCCCTATCACATCATTCGACTGTTGTGGCACCGAAGGAGTTGTCCCCGGCACCTGTTGCTCAAAGTCTTCAAGTGGCAGATCATCTAGCATCACATTATTAATGGGCACAGTATTTTGCTGCACTATCACAGGGTTGTTATAGTCGTGCAAGACAAGCATATCCTTCTTCATTGTCCACTCTCCAAGCATGTCGATGGCGTTAAGACCAAGCAACAACGGCGCCTTCTGTGAGACGGCGATAATAGCCTTTACATTATATATCAAGCGGTTTCCTACCTTGAGCTGACGAATGTTAATGGTCGTGTTGTTGTCGATTACGCCACTGGCATTGCGTGTCTGAATGGCACCAGTAAAGTCGGTCTGCAACAGTCGTCTCTTTGCCATCAGTTCGTTGACAAACTCCTGCGAAAGGCTGGTATGGGCAGCTCCAGTATCGAAGATGAAGTCGCGTTTCACGCCATTCACTTCGCACGGTATGGCATACACGCCACTCTTGCGCTTCATTTTCACCACATAGTCGGCAGCCATCATGCCCATCTCAAATGTCAAGATTGAGATAAGGACAAGTAATACCCTTTTATTAAAGCACCTTTTGCTTGTCATAGTATTAAGCATTAGTTACATCGTTTATTAAATTGACGGCTACAAATTTACCACATTTATTTCATTATAACAAGAAAAAACGAATCCTCCACTTTGCTCTATTCTTATTATACCACCAACACAAAATGGTAAAATATTCTTTGGCGACGAAAAAAAATGCACATTTTGCCAGCTTTATTCCTTTTTTTATTTATTTTTGTAGCGATAACCTATAACCCAAAAATAACCATTCAAAAACAACTACAAAATGACGAGAAAAGCTTTACTTTTTTTGTTACTAGTGTTGACTATTGCAACAAGCAAAGCGCAACAGTCTGAAACATTAGCCAAACTGTCACCAATGCTTAAATCGACAGTACAACATAAGAACCGAAACAGTGACCGACGCATCATGACACTGCTCAGCTTCAACAAGAAGACCCAGTCTTCAAGCATCCTTTCTCAGTATGGATGTCGAGTGATTGACAGCATAGGTCACATCTTCATCGTTGAGATGCCTTGCAATGCCATTGGCACAGTGGCTGCCGACCAGCGCGTGAAGCGAATCGAATCGGAGCCAATGCCACGACTTGCGATGGACGTAACTCCTGGACAAATAAACGCAACCGACGTCTACCAGGGCATTAATTTGCCCCATGCCTTTACAGGCCGTGGCGTTGCAGCGGGAATTTTTGACAATGGATTCGACTTTACCCATCCTGCATTCATCGATAGTCTTGGCAACTCAAGAGCCTGCTACTACTACGACTTCTGCTGGCAGAACGACGACGGCACAACAGGCCATGCCATCACCACCCCCGAGGAAATAGCGGCCTATGGGCACACACATCATGCCAACGCCTCGCTCCACGGCACTCACGTGATGGGAATCATGGCAGGGAATGCCGTGAACGGAAAATACCAAGGCATGGCTCCTGAAGCCGACATCTATGCCGCCCATTTCAATTCATGGCCCGCAGACTTCGACAACCCCGACTCAATGACGTCGGCAGTGTGTGTGCTTGGATTCAAGTATATCTTTGACCAAGCCGAGAAAGACGGCAAGCCTTGCGTGATCAACTTCAGCAGTGGCGAGAGCTTCACAATCAACCACCAGCGCATCCTTGAGAGCGAAGCATTGCAATTGCTCACAGGTCCTGGACGCATCATCGTGACATGCGCAGGGAACGACGGACACCGCTCGGCCTACATTGAGAAACCCGAAAACGTTACTAACGCCGGAGCAATGATTGTAAACGGAATAGAAGGCGCCCACATCATCGACCTCGACATTATCACACCAGTGAACCAGCGCGTGTACCTCGGTTTTCTATCTTTAAGGCTTGTGAACCCAACAATCGAAAAAACCGTGTCATTCCCCACCGACAGCGTTCTCTCGCTCACCGACACCTGCCTTATTACAACAACTGTTTCGGCTGGTGACATCAACTTGAGAATGTGGAAGAGCGACTATAACGACCCAAGGGGCGACGTGATACACCTGCATGGCGTAATGCCCAATCCTGTCTACCTCATGCTTTATGGTGCTGTGATTGCCTTGTCGGGTGATGGTCCAGCATGGGTTTACTCCGACATCAAGTTCAGCCCATTTGTCAACGTGAATGGCACAGAGCTCTACAGCTATGCTCAACCAGGCCATTCCATGTGGTGGCCAGGCACGCTTCCAGGCATGATTAGCGTGGGAGCAACAGGCTACAAATCGTCGTTCATCAACATCGACGGTCAGGTCAACAATACCGTCGATGATCTTGCCGCGCAAAACGTTGGCGAAATTGCCCTGTTCTCGTCGAGAGGACCCACTTTTGAAGGGCTCACAAAGCCCGATGTAGTAGCGCCAGGCGTGAGCATTAACGCAGCATTCAACAGTTTTGTGGAGCAAACCGAGAGCGTCCGTAGCACTCTTACCGACCAAGTGGAATACAACGGCAAGACCTATTATTATACAGCCCAAAGCGGCACTTCAATGTCAACGCCTGTGGTAGCTGGCTCTATCGCGCTGTGGCTAGAGGCTAATCCCGAACTCACTCCGAGCGATATCTTAGAAGTGATTGCCGCCACAAGTTCTCACCCCGATGAGTCGATGGAGTATCCCAACAACACCTATGGTTATGGTCAAATCGATGTCTATAAAGGACTGCTTTATATTCTTAACACTCTAAGCGTCATCCCCACACTCAGTGACCACCAGCCCATCAATGCCCGATTCCACCTTAATGGACGAATGCTAACAGTTGACATTGACTCAAGCGAGGCGCAAGTGGCTACAATAACCATCTACGACCTCAATGGTATTAAACGTGCTGCTACACAAGGCACATCTATCAACCTTAGCGACTTGCCTGCAGGAATCTATGCCGTGCAACTTATTACTGGCAATAAAATGACAACCGGTTCCACATTAATCCGGCTATAAACTATAACGGCAATATTATTTCTGAGCAGCGACTTTCTATCAGGGAAGTCGCTGTTTCTTTGAGTCGCATTTTGATTAAAATAATGCTTCTTTAATGGCCTCAGAAATTCATTTAGGGCGCAAACGTTTGCACCTTTTTTGAGAAAATATCCTAAAAAATATTATGACCCGATTTATTGATTCTTAGTAACTTTGCTCGCCAAATTAGCCAAACCACAACACAAAAAAAATATCATCAATGAAAAAAATCCATCTATCATTAGCATCATTACTTGTTGCGTTTAGCGCAATGGCACAAGGCTGGCCAGCAAACTATGGCGGCATCATGCTGCAGGGTTTCTGGTGGGACAGCTACGACTACACCAAGTGGGAAAACCTCACTAATCGCAGTGAGGAACTTGGCGCGATCTACGACCTGATTTGGGTCCCCAACTCGGCCATGACCCGTGGAGGCAACAAAGCCGAAACCATGGGCTACATGCCTTATAGCTGGCTTCGTCACACAACAGTGTTTGGCACACAAAGCAAGCTAATCAACATGATTCAGACCTACGGCGCCATGGGCACCGGAATCATCGAGGACGTTATCTTGAACCACAAGGACGGCAAAGCTGTTGTTGTGGCTCCAGGCGACACATTATATATAGAGTTCCTCAATGAGACTTCGGGCGACTATTCGGTTACCTGGGACAACGAGAACTACACCGGCATCGTTGCTAACGACGACCAGCCAGGTGGTGGCAACTACGACACAGGCGAAGGTTTTGACGGAGCACGCGACTTGGACCACACCAACTTGCTCGTTCAGCAAAACTGCATCACTTACCAGAACTACCTTCTCAACGAGATTGGTTACGTGGGCTTCCGTCTCGACATGACCAAGGGCTATGCTCCACAGTACACTGGTAAGTACAACGCTGCCACCAACCCCATCTTCTCGGTAGGCGAGTATTTCGACGGCAACACCGATCTGCTCAAGCAGTGGATTAACGGCACTGCTGTTAATGGTGTGATTCAAAGTGGTACCTTCGACTTCGCTCTTAAGTTTGCAATCAACGACGCTTTCGGCGGTGGCAACTGGAGCCGTCTTGACATGGCAGGACTCATCGCCGATGAGAACTATAAGCGCTATGCCGTGACCTTTGTCGACAACCACGACACCAACGAGGATCACAACAAGTGCGGTGGCAACATCGAGGCAGCCAATGCTTTCATTCTTGCCATGCCTGGCACTCCATGCATCTTCAGCCAGCACTACGAGGAGTATAAAGAGGCTATCACCAACATGATTAAAGGTCGCCGCTCATGTGGCGTAACTAATCAAAGCTCGTGCAACAGCACGCAAGTTAATGGTGGCATCATTTTTGTCACCACTGGCTCTAAGGGCAACGTGATGGTTCGCCTGGGTTCGGCAGCCTCTAACACTAGCGACACCGATGATTATCAACTCGTTCAGAGCGGTACCAACTATGCCTTCTACATCACCAAGGGCATCGATTGGGTTAACAGCGAGAAGACTGGCAAGATTGTTGGTTACCCCGTAATCGACAAGCCTAGTGGTGTATATGCCAATTCGGTGAGCGTTACAGTGAAACCTTCGATGGCTAGCACCACTCTGGTCTACACCACCGACGGCACTAACCCCACTCCCACTAGCCAAGAGATTAGCAATGCTACAATTTTCACCTTCACCGAGACTACTACCCTCAAGGTTGGTGTGGTCATGGACGGTGAGGTGAGCGGCATCGTTACACGCAACTACATCATTGCCGATGCTGACCCCAACAATATCACAGTCTATGTTAAGAGCGACAATGAGGACACTTACCTCTATGCTTGGCTTGAGGGTGGAGAAATTCTCACCGATGAATGGCCAGGCACTAAACTCAGCAGCAAGCGTACTGTGGGTGGACAGGAATTCCTCTACAAGACATTCGCAAAGTCAAGCCCCGATTATAAGCTGAACTTCATCCTCAGCGAGGGCGACGACACAACCAAGACTCAGGATGTGACTGGCGTGATGGGCGATGTGTTCTACACCTTCAGCAACCAAGAGGCACGTGACTTGAGCAACATTTACCTGCCCGAGCTCTACAATCCTTTTGTCTGCATCGACAAACCTAACGGCAACCTTCCAGCCAACAAGAGTGTATTTATCAACGCTAGCTACGGCGATGCCAAGATTGTCTACACAACCGACGGCAGCGAGCCCACTGCAAGCAGCACTCAAACTACTGCAATGAAGGAACTCTCGTTCACTAACGTTGGACAAGAGGTTACCGTTAAGGCTGGTCTGCTTGATGGCGACGAAGTGAAGGGCGTTGTAACCCGCAATTACAACGTTGTTGAGGCTTCGGGCTCGAGTTCGGGCAGCGAGAGTAACACCGTTACCATCTATTGCAAAGCCACTGTTGCTCCCTATCTCTACTCTTGGGAAGATGGCGGCACTCAGCACAATGGGGACTGGCCTGGCACGCAGATGACAAGCAGCACAACAATCAACGGCGAGAAGTGGTGGACCTACACCTACGACGTGAAGCCCATCAACATCATCTTCAACGACGGCGAAGGACATCAGACTGCCAACATCTCGGGACTCTCGAGCGACAGCTACTTTGAGTATGACGGCGCTACTGGCTATACCAACGTAACAGCCGAGCACGTCGACTTCAGCGACGCCGACATTCCATCGTGCGCAACATGGATTGACGGTCAGAACTTCATCTATTTCGAGAGCGATAATTACTATGAGCCTTACACTTGGGTTTGGGAAGCTTATCACAATTACACCGGTAGTGTATGGCCAGGCGAAGGCCTCATCGACGTGGTGGGTGTAGCTCCTAGCGGCAAGAACATCTACCGCTGGACTACCTCGCTCCAGAATAAGCCCACTGGCATCATCTTCAGCAATCACGGCACACCACAAACCATTGACTTCGAATTTGTCAACGGTGGATATTACACCGAGAGCGGTCTCAAGGGCATCCTCACCGGCAAGCCTGCAGCTAATTGCGATGTGAATGGAGACGGACACGTCAACAGTGCCGACATCACCGCAATCTATGACATCATGCTGGGTAACGGCTACGATTTTGAAGAGAACGCCGACGTTAACGGCGACGGTGCTATCAACAGCGCCGACATCACCGCAATTTATGATTATGTATTAGGCAATTAGGCAACTAAATAGCAAGGAATAAGATTAAGCTCAATGATGGGTAATTGATGATAGAGCCGCGGCGCTGCAATAGTGCCGTGGCTCACTTTTTCTAAAAGATGAGACTCAGTTTAAGTTCCGAGTCTCATTTCTTATTGTTGACTATTTTGTCGTAGTCGTACTTGTCGAAGACGATGCGCTGCTGTGGCTTGTAGCTTGAGCTAGAAATGTCGCGTTCAGGCAGGTAGTAAGGTGTGATGATGCCTGCCAGTCGCAGCAGCAAGTGCGATGCGTCAACCACCATTCCAGGCCTTGCTGTCGCCTTTCTCAGCTGCGTGTAAAGTTCTGGATGATGTGCAATGTAATAATCGCTGCACCACACCACGAATGGCACATCGTTCTGGCAGCGCAGCAACTGTGCATCGGGCACTGTCACATTGCCGCGTCCGCAATGGTCGCGGTAGTCATAAGCCTCATCACCATGGTCCGAGAAATAGAGCACTACCGTGTTCTTATTGCGCCACAGGTCAAAGATGCGCTTCATCACAGCGTCGTTGTAGAGCGTAGCATTGTCATACTGGGCTATGTAGTTGCGCTTACCCTTGTTGAGAAATTTGTCGGTGCGCTTCACCGAATCGGCAGTGAACACATCATAGCCGCACTTCTTGGGATAACGCCCGATGGGATGCACATGCTGACCCATCAGGTGAAAAATGTAGAGGTTATATTTAGCTGGCGGCACCTTCGACTTCTTCTGGAAATCGGTAATGAGATTGCCATCGATGGCGAGGCCGCGGTTTGATGTCTCGTCATAGCTGCGGGCCGCAATTGTGTCGTTATAGATAAAAGAGTTGACAGTGATTGTAAACATCTCGGTCTTGGCATAATTGCGCTGGTTGTCCCAGAAGTAGACATTGAACCCTGCATGCTTGAACACCGTGGGGAACGTTGGCTTCTCATACCACATCTCGCCCTGCGACAGGTCATTGAGCGAGAAGAAGTTCTTCTGCACCTGCGACGTGGCATTATAGGGCGTAACCATGTCGGTAAAGACGATGAGGTTGCCTTTGTCACGCTCCTTAATCAAAAAAGGCGTAGTGTTGTGCTCATATCCGTAAAGGGCGGCATGGCTCTTGATGTAGCTCTCGCCAAGCACCATCACCACGTTGAGCGAGTCTGGCTCACTGACCTTGACCGTCGATTCCGCCACCTCCTGAGCCACCTGCACTGCCTGCGCTATGTCGGCATCGCTCACACCAAGATAGCACAACGAGTAAAAAGTAGTGCTCACGTGGTCAAGTGCATCGATGCCAAAGTCACGCACCCACTGGTTCAACTCTTTTGAATGGGTGCATCGAGCCAGCTTTACATAATTGTGAGTCAAGTACAGCCCCCACAGCAGCAGCGGCAGTACGATAATGGTAATCACCGCCTTTGGTACCCGCTTTGAAAAAAGGCGATTAATCCACTTGCGCTTCCATTCCATGATGACCAATGCCGCAATAATCGCCAGCGTGGCGACATAGGCCCACACACTCTTTGCGCTAAGGAAATAGGTTGAAACAAACTCCGACGCCTCTTTGCCGTTGGTCTCGGCAAGCAGCACGAGCACACGTGGTCCCAGCGACATGTCGAAGTTCAGATTCAAGAAGATGTATACGGATTCAAGAGTCACCAGCAGGACGTAGCACAGCGTCTTGAACGTTATGCGAGCCCATCGTGGCCGCAATAGGTGCAGCACAACTGTGAGCACATAGGCAACGGCAGTGCCCAGTGCTAAGCACCGCAAAGCATGCATGATGTTATTCTCGGGAAAGATAAAGCAGCCCGCTATGTAGCCCAACGTTAAGCTGCCATTGATGAGCCACAACGCCACAAAGAAGTTGAACTCGCTCACCACAGGCTTCATAAGCCACTTTACGACCGAACAAATCGCATTCTTCGACTTCTTAATCATGCAGATTCACTTATTAACTCCGAAAACGAATTCCGACCAATGAAAATCAGAGATACTTGTCGCCAAAGTGGGTCTTGGCTTCGTTCACGTAGTTCTTAATCTTCTGCTCGTCATTCTTAGGCACAATGAGCAGCGCATCGGGAGTGTCGGCAACGATATATCCGTTCAGTCCCGATACCACAACGAGTTTATCGTTCTGGGCGGCAATTACGTTGTTGTTGCTCTCAAAGGCGAGTACGCGTGTATTAGGCGTTACGTTGCCGTCGCGATTCTTGGGAGAGTTGTCATATATCGAGCCCCATGTACCCAGATCGCTCCAACCGAAATCAACTTTCTCGACATAGACGTCGCTAGCCTTCTCAAGCACGGCATAGTCAATCGAGATGTTCTGGCAATCGCCATAGTGCTGATTGATAAACTCCTGTTCCTGTGGAGTGCCGTAGAACAGGTTAGCATGGTCAAAGATGTCGGCAATCTCGGGAGCATGGGCGCGCATCGCGTTTATGATAGTGTCAACTCCCCAGAAGAACATGCCCGAGTTCCAGAAGAACTCGCCACTCTCGAGGAAAAGGTTTGCCAGCTCCTTATTAGGCTTCTCAGTGAACGTCTTCACGCGCGAGAAATACTCATCTATCTTTTCATCTTCCTGAATGTAGCCATAGCCCGTTTCTGGGCGATTGGGCTTAACGCCAAATGTCACGATAGCATCATTTTTTTCAAGAAACTCAAATGCCCTGATCACGCTGTCCTTGAAGTCGGCATGCTTGAGGATGAGATGGTCGCTCGGGGCAACCATTATCTTGGCGTTGGGATTCAGGGCCTTAATGTGCCAAGCTGCCCATGCATTGCAGGGAGCGGTATTGCGGCGCACTGGCTCGAGCAATATCTGTTCGGGCTTTATCTGCGGCAACTGCTCTTGGATTATTTCGGAATATTGCTCATTGGTGAGCATTATGATGTTCTGTGTGGGAACTATGCCCTCAAGACGGTCAACGGTAAGCTGCAGCAGGCTGCGTCCTGTCCCTAGGAAATCGATGAATTGTTTAGGCATTGCTTCGCGGCTATAGGGCCAAAAACGACTGCCCACACCACCACACATTATAACACAAAATCGGTTGTTCTCCATATCGCAATAGGGTAATATTACTACTAAATATAGAACAAAATTCTTTTTCTTTTTATTGTGTAAAGATAGGCATAAAATACCATGTGGCAAAGAAAAAAACTAAAAAGTGATTTCTTTTTGTTGCTTTTGGGTTTTTATTACTAATTTTGCACTTCTAGAACCAATCACTCAATATGAACGACGATTTCGACATAAGAGAAGAACGCACCAGTGCCGACCGCGAGTTTGAGAAGTCACTACGCCCCACGCGATTCAGCGACTTTGCAGGCCAAGATGGCATCATCAGCAACCTCAAGGTCTTTGTTGCTGCGGCACGACAGCGTGGCGAAGCGCTCGACCACACCCTGTTCTACGGACCTCCTGGACTGGGCAAGACCACACTCTCGAGCATCATTGCTAACGAGATGGGTGTCGGCTTCAAGGTCACTAGCGGGCCCGTGCTCGACAAGCCTGGCGACCTCGCCGGACTACTCACTTCGCTTGAGGAGAACGATGTACTCTTCATCGACGAAATACACCGTCTAAGTCCCATCGTCGAGGAATATCTCTACTCGGCAATGGAAGACTACCGCATCGACATTATGATTGACAAGGGTCCTGGAGCACGCTCGGTGCAACTCACACTCTCTCCCTTCACACTGATTGGTGCTACCACTCGCAGTGGACTCCTCACAGCACCGCTTCGCGCTCGCTTTGGCATCAACTGCCATCTTGAATACTACAACCACGACGTGCTCGAGGGAATCATCAAGCGCTCGGCAAGACTGCTCAACGTGCCCATCAGCGACGATGCCGCCCGAGAGATTGCTCTGCGCAGCCGCGGCACGCCACGCGTGGCAAACTCACTATTACGACGAGTGCGCGACTTCGCGCAGGTGATGGGTAGCGGAAAAATCGATACCGATATCGCACGCTATGCGCTCGAAGCGCTCAACATCGACACTTGTGGTCTTGACGAGGTCGACCACAAGTTGCTACACACAATTATCGACAAGTTTGGCGGAGGACCCGTCGGTCTCTCAACTCTAGCCGCGGCGCTCAACGAGGACGCCGGTACTATCGAGGAGGTTTACGAGCCTTTCCTCATCAAGGAGGGATTCATCAAGCGCACGCCTCGAGGACGTGTCGCAACCGACCACGCCTTCAGCCACCTCAAAATCGACAGGCCATTACGACCCGACGAGCAGGGTAGCCTGTTTTAAACAAGTAAACGAGAAAAACGAGAGAAAGAAATGGCAAACTTAAAATCGCTGGCTAAAGATACAGTCATCTATGGATTCAGCAGCATTGTTGGACGCTTCCTCAACTACCTCCTCGTGCCGCTCTACACTCAGAGCCTCAGCGCTGCATCGGGTGGATATGGCGTCATCACCAACATCTACGGCTACGTAGCACTGCTGCTCGTTATCCTCACCTTTGGCATGGAAACCACCTTTTTCCGCTTTGCCAACAAGAGCGAGGAAAACCCTAACACCGTCTATAGCACTACCCTCATTGCCGTAGGTATAGTGGCGCTAGCGTTCATAGCTACGGTGCTCGGATTCTTGCCATGGATTGCGCCAGCGATGGGGTACGCCGACCACCCGAGCTATATCGGCGTCATGGCAGTCGTCGTAGCCCTCGATGCCTTCCAAGCCATCCCATTTGCCTACTTGCGCTACAAGCACAAACCAATCAAGTTTGCCGCTCTCAAGCTTCTCTTCATCATTCTGAACATCTTCCTCAACCTCTGCTTCTTCCTGTGGTTGCCAGCTCTTTATAAGAGCCATCCCGATGTCATTGGCAAAATCTATGACCCCACAGTGGGAGCCGGCTACGCCTTCTATCTCAACCTCGTGTGCACTGGCACAATCACCTTCTTCTTTTGGAAGGAGCTCATCGGAGTGAAATACGTGCTTGACCGCAAGTTGCTCAAGCGCATGTTGGGCTATAGCTGGCCATTGCTCGTCCTCGGAATCGCGGGCATCCTTAACCAGACCGCCGACAAGATTCTCTATCCCAAGCTCGACCCAACTCCAAACGGCCGTGTGCAGCTGGGAATCTATGGCGCTGCCTGCAAGATTGCTATGATCATGGCGCTCATCACCCAGGCATTCCGCTATGCCTACGAGCCGTTTGTCTTTGGCAAGAGCAGCGATAAGGACAACAAAGAGACCTACGCCACCGCAATGAAGTATTTCATCATCTTCACGTTGCTCGCGTTCCTCGCTGTCATTGCATGGCTCGACATTCTCAAGTACATCATCGCCCCCGACTATTGGGAGGGCCTTAAGGTCGTGCCCATTGTCATGGCGGCCGAAATTATGATGGGCATTTACTTCAACCTCTCTTTCTGGTACAAACTCATCGACAAGACCATTTGGGGAGCCTATTTCTCGGGCATCGGATGCGCAGTACTCATTGCTATCAACATCCTGCTCGTGCCCAAGTTCGGATACATGGCTTGCGCATGGGGAGGTTTTGCAGGCTACGGCATTTCTATGGTTTTGAGCTATTTCTTCGGACAGAAATACTACCCCATCAACTATCCGCTCAAGGACATTGGCATCTACACTGTAGTTGCCGCGGTAATCTATGCCGCATGCGTGCTCGTGAAGTTCGACTCCACTTGGCTCAACGTCACTTATCGCACTGCCTTAATGCTTGTCTTTGTTGCCGTAATCTACAAGCGCGAGCACCTCGGCGATATGCTCTCCAAAGCTCCCGTTATCGGCCGCTTCTTCAAGTAATCCTTTCCCCTAAAAATACATTGTGCATAAAAAAAGCCGCATCAGCGGCTTCACTTATTCCTTAATTATGGGATTTCCTCATATTCTGCGTCGCTGATTACCTCTTCCTGGTAGCGAGTCGTTCTCTCCTGCCCCACGTTGCTGTCGGCAGTCTCCTCCATCTTCCCTTCTAGTTCCTCAAAGTCGACATTCTCGGCCGTAGTTTCGCTATATTTGCGGTAACGGTCTGCCATCGACTTCTCCTGAGGCTCATCGTTGACGCTGCCTGACGATTGCTGCTGCGTCTGGTTCATCGTGCGCGTGTATTCGTCCTGAAACTGACGCACCTTGCGCCACACCCTAATGATGGGTGAGGCAATCCAGATGAGTATCAAAATGAATAATATGAGCCAAAATAATCCCATAGCAAAATAACAGAGATGTAATACTAACAGCAAAAACTATGCCAAATCAAGCTTCCTTCTCCTTGAAAAGGAGCGACATCAGCACATAGAACACGATGATGCAAGCAAGGCCCGAAACCCCAGCAAGAACCACAAACACTACCGAACCTGCAATGAGTACATACTGGCGATAGCTCTCTTTAAGGCCGAAGCCGTGAATCTTGAGCGAGAACATGCGCAAGTTGCACACCATCAGCAGTGACAGCGCCACGATAAGCGCCACGATTATCCAGCTATTCACATTGTGGTGAGTAGCATAATAATTGATAAACCCAATCCAAAATATGGCGTTAGCGGGAATAGGCAGACCAGTAAACGTGGTCGTCTGGTTAGTGTCCACGTTGAAACGGGCCAGCCGCAATGCACCAAAAATGGGAATCATTAAGCTAATGTAGCACATCCACAAGGGGCAGCCTGCCACTGTCATCACGTTATAAAGGATAAGGGCAGGAGCTAGACCGAAGCTCACACAGTCGCTCAGCGAGTCGAGTTCAGCGCCCAGTGGCGACACCGCATGAAGCAGGCGCGCAACTAGGCCGTCGCAAAAGTCGGCAACTGCCGCCAGACCTATCAAGATAAATGCCCATTGGTAGCCCTGAAGTCCCAACAGCATGGTATCAAAAGGGTTGAACGCCACAATGATGGCGAGCGCGCCACACAGCAGGTTTAGGCACGTGATACCGTTAGGAATGTTATTCTTTATGTTTTCCAGTATTCTCACTTATCTCTAGAAAATCTAACAACTAAAAACTTAATTTTCTCTCCCTTTCAGCCTTGCTATTGGCGTGATGCCACCAGTAGTAGTGTCGCCCAGCTTCACGAGAATCTCGCTGTCAAGAGGCAAGTAGATGTCCACGCGCGAACCAAACTTGATGAAACCAATGAAGTCGTCAATATCGACTTCATCATCGGCTTCTACATAGGTTACGATGCGGCGTGCAATGGCGCCAGCGATCTGGCGAACCAGCACGTCCTCGCCATTCTTCTCACTCTCTATCACGATGGCCGAGCGCTCGTTATCGGTGCTCGACTTTGGAAGATAAGCAGCCAAGAAGCGGCCAGCATGGTGCTTAACATATTTCACCTTGCCCTTCAGTGGTACCCAGTTGGCGTGCACGTTAAATACCGACATGAACACCGAGAGCTGTATCACGTTCTTGTGCAGGTACTCGCCCTCATACACTTCCTCAAGGGCAACTACCTTGCCGTCAACGCTCGATACAACAACACCATCCTGGTCTCCCTTGAAATGACGCTGAGGTAACCTGAAAAAGTTAATCACCAACGCAAAGGTAATCACGCTCAATACTATCAGCACAATGGGTATCCATTTGAGCTCGATAAATAAATAAGCGGGGATGTTGATGGCAAGTAATATCAGCAGCAACACAAAAATGATATTTTGGCCCTCCCTATGTATCTTTACTTTCATTTATCTCTAATTAATAATGCTTTTAATCGGCAAAGTTAACACTTTTACTTTAATTTGCCACAATAACCTCCAAAAAAACAACAAAAATGCCATTCCAACCCCCACCTTCTTGCAATTCTAATTCAATTTTAAGCGCAGCACCCACCCCGCGACATCTTAGCGTGTCGGCCTAAATTGTTCATTCTGTATTGATTCAGACACGCAGCGCGGCACGAAACAGAGTTAATTGTCCTTAATAACCACAAGCCGAAAGGCTAAATAAATAGCATCCAATGAAAACATTTCTTTTTGTCCTTCATAGTCTGAAAAAACCATACACGCGCAGCCTCTCTCACCTCTCTCCTCTCACTTCTCACTTCTCTCCTTTTTATTCCCAATTTCTTTTGTGGTTCAAAAATTTTTACTACCTTTGCAGGCATTAAAATTGAAAGGAGGTTTGTTTTAACCACCAAAAACAACTGAGAAACAGACATATAACCCATCTCAAAAGGCAGACCGCACTGCCTTGCCTGCAGGTGCAATCGCAAGATGATTGTGCCGCGGGGTGACCATCAAAGCGGGATTCAAACAATTTTTTTAAAAAACTTTCAGGCTAGTGGACAATAGCAGTCCGCTAACAATATGTCGCCCGCGCTATGCGCATAGCGGTGACAAAACAAACAGAAAATCAATTCAATAACAAATAATTTAAAACATTTACATTATGATTATCGTTCCAGTTAAAGAAGGCGAGAACATCGAGCGCGCCTTAAAGAAATTCAAGAGAAAATCAGAGCGCACTGGCATCATCAAACAGTTACGCCAGCGTCAGCAGTTTGAGAAACCAAGCGTCATCAACCGCAAAAAGATGATGAAGGCTGTTTACGTGCAGCACCTCCACACCAGCGAGGAGCTCTAAAAAACACAAGCTCACTACCGAGCAAAAACACAATTTCTCTTGTTACAAAAAACGCCGAGGACATAATTATGCCCTCGGCGTTTTATTCTCCACTCTGTACTCCTCTACTAGAGATATACCGTCTCTAGGTCCATTGGAACATGGATGTTGCCTGTGAAGACAGTGCGCGCTTCGGCGCTGTAGTTGTCACGTCGCGCCATCAGACGGGTGTCTTCGGTGTGGTACAGCAGCAAGTTCTTAACCTGCAACTCTTGAGCGAGCTTACCAGCATCGAGAACCGTGCTGTGGTGCTTCTCGTAGGGACGAAACTGCTCACGGTCGCGGTACATGCAGAAGGCCTCGCACAAGAGCCAGTCGCAACACTTGACATAGCGCTCACTTGTGGGCTTATAGGGCTCATCGCCCAGACATACTACGTGCTGCCCATCAGGCATTAGCGCCGAAAAGCCATACTGGAGTGTCTTATCAGATCCTATGTCGAAAAAGGTGACCTGCATGTCGTCGACAGATAGCGTCTCACCGTCGGTGACCTCGCGCAGGATGATGGTACTGCCTACCGCCGAGAGTATCTTGGCGGGTATCATAATGCGGCACATGGTCTCTAGCGCCTCCTTGACCTCACGCGGGCAATAAATGGTGAAGATGCCGTGGTATTTGCCCTTGTACTGCAGCGGTGATATCTTGCGAATGAGCCAAATGACGCCCATGATATGGTCGGTGTGTACGTGGGTGACGAAGAGGTTGCGAATCTGGGTATAGTCTATACCTGCTCGATAAAGCTGACGAAAAATGCCATTGCCGCCGCCAGCGTCAACCATGAGCTGCCCCGCCTGCGACTTTAGGTAAAAGCAGGTGTTGTAGCACCGGGTGCACATGGCGCTGCCTGTGCCGAGCATCTTTATATATTGCGATGTAACCAAAGTAAATTCAAAGTATAGAATAACTATTTACTTCACTTTAGGAATCTCAATCGAGAAAGTGGTACCCTTGCCCACTTCGCTTTCTTTGACAAAGATTTTGCCGCCGTGATATTCCTCGATGATGCGCTTAACGAGCGTTAGTCCCAATCCCCAACCACGCTTCTTGGTCGTGAAGCCTGGATTAAACACGTTCTTAAAGTTCTTGCGTGGAATGCCCTTGCCAGTGTCCTTCACATAGAGGTGTGCGTGCTGAGCATCGCTAGTTACCACAATGTCTATGCGCCCTTGACCGCTCATAGCATCAACCGCATTCTTGGTGAGATTCTCCATCACCCACTCAAAGAGCGGCTGACACAGCATCACACCGCAGTTCTTGTCCTCCTCGGTATGGACGGTTAGCGTTACGTGTTTGGGGATGCGGGTACGCATATAGGTGAGGCTGCTCTCTACCGCCTCATTAATGAAGGTGAGTTCCTTATCGGGCATAGAGCCAATCTTGGAGAAGCGGTCGGCAATCACCGAGAGTCGGTGAACGTCGGTGTCCATGTCGCTGATAATCTCCTTATCGATGCCCATCGACTCGAGCATTTGCGTCCATGCCATCAAAGACGAAATTGGAGTACCGAGCTGATGAGCCGTCTCCTTCGACAAGCCTACCCATACTCTGTTCTGCTCGGCCTTCTTCACACTAATGAGCGCAAAGTAGGCGATGCCTAGAAACAGAAGCATTACCGCGAGTTGGATGTATGGATAATAGGCAAGACGACGTAACACGTCACTATCCTCGTAGTAAAGCATCTGACTTGTTGTGTCGTCAATCTTTATCTCTATGCGATTAGTGGAATTGCGCAATTTCTTAAGTTTCTTATCAAGGAACTTCTTATTTATAGCCGAGTACTCATCAATCATTTTAGCGGTATCGGCAGGCTCTGGAAGCTTGAAGTTGCGCTGCTCAATAATATTGTCCTGCTCATCAACGAGCAACACCGGGATATTGCGGTTGCCGTGTATGATGCGGAAGAGGAAGTCAACATCAGTGTCGGTCGATGTAGTGAGCTCGCGAGTCGCGTCGGCCCATATCTCCATACGCTCACGCTCCTGCTTAGCGAGGTCCTTCACCAGCGTGTTGGAGAAGTAGATGAAAACAGCCACGAGCACTAGCGAAACTGCCAGAAGTACCATCTTCCAGATGCGTCGCGAGTCATATATATTGCGCAAGTACATGCTATAGCGTGAGATTAATGTGCAAAGGTAATAATAAAACGCGAGAAAGACAATCTTATTTTAGTCAACTCGCGAAATAGTTGAATCGAACGCAGATTGAATGCTGTATATAAAAAAAGAGGCCCAGATTTCTCTGGGCCTCTCCTAGGGGGCGATTACCTACTCTCCCACTTTCGCAGTACCATCGGCGTGGTGAGGCTTAACTTCTCTGTTCGGAATGGGAAGAGGTGGGACCCTCACGCTA
>CADAAI010000013.1 GCA_902785925.1 uncultured Bacteroidales bacterium | reverse complement strand
TTCAAATAAATAAGGTATTTTTGTGTCGAACTTTAATATTTGTTTCAAAATTATGAATATACTTATTGTTGGAACAGGATACGCAGGGCTGGTTACTGGCGCCTGCTTTGCCGATTTGGGTGTTAACGTGACATGCGTCGACTCTGATGCACGAAAAATCAACCTTTTACTTTATGGTGGACTACCAATATATGAGCAAGGCCTTGAAGCTATGGTAAAGCGCTCGGTAGCTGCACGCAGGCTCAACTTCACAAGTAATTTCGCCAACGTATTTGATAAAGTTGACTATGTCTTCTGTGCAGTCGATACACCACCAGCCGAAAACGGTGGCACCGACCTCACGCAGGTGATTGACACCGCCACACGATTTGCCCAGAACATCAACAATTACGCAGTTTTCATCATCAAGTCGACAGTACCTCTAGGCACTTCCAAGAAGATTAAAGAACTCATTCAAGGTATTTTTGACGAGCGCAAGGTCGACTTTGAGTTTGACGTTGTATCTAATCCCGACTTCCTCACCGAGGGTAATGCTATCAAGAATTTTATGAACCCCGACCGCATTATCTTGGGTGTTGATAATGAACGTTCTCGCAAGGCGATGGACACTCTCTATCACCCACTAAAATTCAAATACTTCCCAGTAATTTATACCGACTCGACTACCGCCGAGATGATAAAATATGCTGCCACATCGATGCTTGCCACACGCGTGAGCTTCATGAACGAGATTGCCAACCTGTGCGAGATTGTGGGGGCCGATATCAACACTGTGCGTCACGGCGTGGGCACCGACAGCCGAATTGGTCCTAAGTATATCTATCCCGGATGCGGATACGGAGGCACACTATTCCCCAAGGACATTAACGACCTTATCGACATTGCCGAGAAGAATGGATACTCAATGGAGGTGCTTAAAGCAGTAGACAAGGTAAACAACAAGCAGAAACAGCGACTCTTTGAGAAATTCAGCAGCTTCTACGGTGGCGACATCAAGGGCAAGACTGTCGCGTTGTGGGGACTATCATTTAAACCTAACACTGACGACATTCGCGAATCGCCAGCAATCACTACCATCGACATGCTTCTGCAAGCAGGATGTCACGTGCGCGTCTACGACCCAGTTGCAATGAATGCAATCAAATTCCGCTGGAACGACATCTACTGCGCTCTTGATATCTACGATGCCGTCAACAAGGCCGACGCAGTGATGCTCGTTACCGAGTGGCGACAGTTCCGTGTTCCTTCGTGGGAAAAAGTGAAAGATTCGATGAATACTCCTCTCATCATCGACGGCCGTAACATCTACGATGGCAAAGAGCTCGAAGATATGGGCTTTACTTACTACTGCATCGGCAAAGATGCAACGAAGGATTAACTTGAATCGAGTTTTATTAAATCAACAAAAAACTCGGGTGACAACATTATGTCATCCGAGTTTCTATTTCCACTATAACGCTTAACGTTTTATACCTGTCACTTACCCGCTGTGACAAAGTTTTCCCAGCGAGCGATGAGGCCAGCCATGTCATCGGGCAACTCACTGTCGAAATCCATCTGCTCACCAGTGCGTGGATGCACGAAACCTAGAGTCTTGGCATGGAGAGCCTGGCGTGGGCATTGCTTGAAGCAATTCTGGATAAACTGTGCATAGCTCGACGAGGTGTTGCCACGCAAAATCTTGTCGCCTCCATAGCGCTCGTCGTTGAACAGTGGATGACCAATGTGACGCATATGCACGCGAATTTGATGTGTGCGACCAGTCTCAAGCTGGCACTGAACCACTGCCACATGATTAAGGTTTTCGATAGTGTGATAGTGGGTGACGGCATGCTTGCCTTGGTCACCCTCGGGAAAAACAGCCATCTGCAAACGGTCACGCAGGCTGCGGCCTATGTTACCCTCAATTGTTCCGTCAAGCTGCTTCATAGCTCCCCACACTACTGCAATGTACTGGCGCTTGGTTGACTTGTTAAAGAACTGAAGTCCAAGCGAAGTCTTGGCGTCGGGAGTCTTTGCAACCACCAGCAATCCACTAGTATCCTTGTCAATGCGATGAACGAGGCCCATGCGAGGATCAGTAACATCATAGTTAGGGTTGTCCTTGAAGTGCCAAGCCAGTGCGTTGACGAGAGTGCCGTCGTAGTTGCCATGACCTGGGTGCACACACATGCCAGCAGGCTTGTTAACAACCAGCACTTCCTCGTCCTCATAAACGATGTTAAGCGGAATGTCTTGTGCGATAATCTCGTTCTCATAGCGCGGACGATCCATCACCACCGAAATCTCATCGCCGGGATGCACTCGGTAGTTGCTCTTCACAGCACGACCGTTCACGCGTATGCATTGCGCCTCGGCAGCATTCTGTATGCGGTTGCGCGATGTACCCTTGATGCGCTCAACCAAGTATTTGTCAATGCGAAGCAACACATGCCCAGGCTCCACCACATAGTGGTAGTGCTCCCAGTAGTCGCGCCCGTTCTCGGTGAAATCGGGATCACTGAAGTCGTTCTGAATCTCCAATCGCTCTTCGTCAAGAATTTCTTCGTCAAGTGTTGCCATTCTCGTTGTGACATAAAATGGTGGGAGTCGGTCCATACCACGCTCCCACCTAATCATTCAAAAAACTGTTTAGAAATTAATGCTAATCTTCATTAGGATGCAAGCGGGCCTCGGCGGCTGCCTTTTCACGCTGTTGCTGCTGCAACGAGTCTTGCACATTGTCGGGCAGCACGTCAAACGGCATCTCAGGCATTAGGCCATCGCCTACTTCAATGCTGATTTGATCTTTTATCGACACCTTGCTTCCTGGTGTTACCGGGTGACCATTAACCTTTACCGAGAGAACAAGGCCCTCGTCGGCACTCGGCACAGTGTCGACTTTCACATATTTAAAGCCCATCGACGTGAGCCGGTTCACAGCATCGCGGCACGAAATCTCGCTCAAAATAGGTAAGTTCACCATCTTGGGGTTGAATGCGTTGATGGTAAGATATATCACACGTGTCTTCTTGGCCATCGCGTTGGCTTTTGGCTCCTGCTCGAGCACCATGCCAGGCTTGATAGCCTCGTTGAAGAGCGAGTCACCAATCTCCCACTCAAAACCTGCTGCCTCAATCTTGCGAATGGCATTGTCAAGGCTCATATTGCGCACGCTAGGCACCTTTGCCTCCTGGCCATGAAGGGTGAACACGTCGATGAGCAAATACAACGCATACCACACTGCACAGAAGACTATTAAAACCCCAATGAGGTTAGAGAGAATGGGATGTTCCTTACCAAAATTTCCAAACATATTTTCGCTGATAAAATTTTACTTTTCGTTTTAAACGCACAAAGATAGCAATTTGCCCATAAACACCCAAAAAAAACACCGTTTTTTTGATTCTCGCTACTCCAAACAGCTATCCTATTTGCCCAAAGTGCACCAGCCTCATGGTGCGAGTCACGAGCACAAAAAGGCTCCTTGAGGAGCCTTTTTGTTGATTATGTCATGAGCGTTTTACTGATTACCAAGCAAGATGTTGTAAACACTTGTCACATCATTTGATGTGATAATGCCGTCATGATTCTGGTCACCGTTCACCAAGTCGCTAACGTCACCGTTCAGCAAGAAGCTGTAGAGCACAGTAATGTCGGCTGCTGTCACATTACCGTCGCCGTTCACGTCGCCTGGTTTAGGTTCGGTGTCGGGAATCACGTCAGTATAATGGATGGTGAAATCATCCACATAAGCTTTATAAGTCGATGCACCCGCACTCATGCTGATGCGGTAACGTGCTGGCACATCCATGTTGAAGGTATATTGCAACGTAGAGCTTGAGTTAGCACCAACGGTTGTTGTGGTCTCGCCGTTCTGGTTGGCAACAGCATTCCATGAGTTGCCTTTATCGGTCGAGCAATAGAGGATGAACTTGGCTTGGGTAGTCGATGAGTTATAGGCGTTAAAGGTAACCATGTAGCTCACGTAGCGCACGTCTTCTGTCATGGTCAACGCTGAAGGCTTCTTCATCACAGCAGCATGCTCGCCATTGCAACAGTCACTGCCTGGATTGGTCACGTAGCAGTTTACAAATTTCCACTTAGTATACACGCCCTGCACATCATCGCTGGGAGGATCGGCCACAACAGGCATTTCCTCAAAGTCCTCTACCACGCTTTGTAATGAGGAGTCATTGCCCACGTTGAAGTAAATCACACCATCCTGCTCAAGTATGTTGGTGATTACGTACTCGCAGGCAAGACCGTTCCAAGTTCTCAGGTTAGGGGTTGTAGTGTTGGTGATGAACGAAGCACCTGCAGGGAAGGCGTCATCGGCCTGTTCATATCCAGTGCCATTTCCAGCACGCAACAGAACATAGTAATTGTGGCTTGGGTTGCAGTTCACGTCATTGCTATCCCAAACCGATGTGTTGGTAGAATCCACGCGGCATATTAGCATGCCATGACCTGGAGCGTAGGTATCCCACTTGGTGTTCTGGCGGTTCTCGAGATAGAACTTGACATTGTTCTCTGGAGTATTCAAGATATAACCCTCGCCAGAAGAACCAATTTGGTTAAGAGAATACTCGCCCAGACTGTTGATAATTTGTGCATTGGCAAAACCAATTGAGTAGCGATCATAGAGGCTGTAGGCCACAGGAGTGCGAGAATAGTTCTGATAGCTGCCACCCGACATGATGTCCCAGTCGCCTGGGTGTTGGCTTTGGCCACCGCCACTCTCATAGTCGGTATCGTATAGATCGGGTAATCCCAGCACATGGCTGAACTCATGGCAAATTGTACCTATTCCGTCAAGAATACCATAGTACATATCATAGAGATACTCGGTGGAGCACGCATAGGTGCGGGCTCGCTTGCCGTCGAGAATGACATATTCCCAATAAAGGTCACTCTTGTGAGGCCAAAGGTGGGTGCTAGAACCGTCACTATTAGAGCCACTGCCAGCGCCAATAAAGAAAATCATGTCGATGTTGCCGTCATTGTCGCCGTCATACTGCGTAAAATCGACCTGCGAGTTCACTTGGTTAAGGGCAGCTGCCCAAATCTCTCCTGTATTGTCCCACTTATTGTGGTCATCGACCGAATAGTTGTTCAGGTGAACTGGACCAACAACATCGAAAGTTGGGCTGAAACGCCCCTGACTATTGTCGTAGTAGTAGTCACGCACACTACCGGTGCACTCCCCGTAAGGGTTAGGAGTGCCGTCCTCGTTCACAAATCCTGTGTAATTAGCCTCGTTGGCCATGTGGTAGTAGAAGTCCTGCGCATCGCTGCGAGTGAACTGGAGATCGTTATAATCCACTAAAACAATAAGACCGCGGAAATTGTTGTAGTCATACTGAGCAGCCTTGACTCCTGCAGCCTTAGTAGCAGCATCGACTGCTGCGCGTTTCTGCTTGCCAGCACGAGCATCTACCTTGCTGAAGAGTCCCTTCTTGAGGGAACCCACAAACTGGCTCTCGCTTGCCGTGCGCTCACCCTGATTATGGGCTATCACTTTACTAGCAACAAGATTGTCGTTCTCACTTAATGCATAAACGAAATAGCCCGACTCATCGCGAACCAGGGTGTAGCCGTCGACTGTCGTGTGGTAGTTAAAAAACTCATCACCAACGATTTTTATCTTCAGGTTTGTGCCATCAGGTTGAGTAACATTGATGGGATGAGGCACTGCAGGCACTGCATTAGCAGCTACCGCCACTAACGCAGCAGTAAAAAAGGATAAGATTTTTCTCATTATTATGGGTTTTATAGAAAATTGTGTGTCTTTACTATGTAATAAGGAGGACAAGGCTCACTTATCCTCCTCATTTTAAGGTTAAAAAAAAATTAATCATCAATGTCAATAACTTGGAAAGTGCTATTATACTCTATTTCCAAGCCATTATTAAGTTTCACTTCATAGCCACGACGACCACGGTCAATATTAATAATCGTAGTGCCAGGGAAAGTAGTCTTGATATGAGTTTTGATTTGCTCGGGGATGAGTCCAGTAGGCACTGCCGAAACGCGGCAATTAACTTCTTTCCATTCGCCTTGTTTATTGAACTCAACCTTCTCACCACTTTGATAGTGGATTGTGTAGTCATCCCAGTCCATAGTGACTATCAGAGGCACTTTGTCGGCAAAGTACTGCTTATGTAATTCCTGAGCTGTTGCTGGAAGTTGTTCAAAGGTTATAACTTGGTCGTTATCGGCCTTTAAATTAAAATTCAATGTCAGCATTACAGCCAACAACATGACAAATTTAAAATTTTTCATTTTACAAATTTTTAATTATCGTTGTAATATTATCAAACTAAAAAGTTAAAGACTAATTAATCGTCCATTTCCATTAAGACACCTTGCTCATTGAGTTTAAGTTCGATTTCATTAATCAACTCAACATCATAGCCATAGCGTTCTTTTTCTATCTTCTTCACCTGAATACCGGGATGACTGGTGTTAAGATAAGTAGTCACAGGAGCAGGCATTGCAGCAACAGGAACTCCCATCATGGGACTCTCAATCTTGTGCCACACGTTGTCGGTATCAAACTCCACATGTGTGCCATCAGCAAGAGTGACCTCATATTTATAACTGAACCATGACAAGTCTTTCTCGGCATAGGAAATGGCCTTGCCAGGGAAATACTGATTTACAAAAGTTTGACACGCTGCTGGCACCTCAGTGACAGGCACTGGTTTATCGCTACACGATGTAGTCATAACTGCCACGATAGCGATGATAAAAATTGCTGTAATTTTATTTTTCATAATTATATAATAATAATTTCAAATTCGATGCAAATATACTATTAATATTCTATTCTACAACAATTATAAATTAATTTTATATTCTTTTTATCTTCTTCTTAAAAAATCATTTATTAATAACTAAAAATGAAAACTATTTCGTACCTTTGCAGTCGTAAAAAAGGCGCCATTGAGCGCATATATATCTAATTTATTGAATAATAATCAAAATCTCAATCTATTATGGCAGAGAATAACGAAATAAAACCCGCAGAGGAGAAGAAAGTCCTTAACTTCGTACAGCAAATCGTTGCCGATGACTTGGCAGCAGGTAAGAACGGCGGACGCCTTAATACCCGCTTCCCACCCGAGCCTAACGGCTACTTGCACATTGGTCACGCCAAGGCAATTTGCATGGACTTTGGCGTTGCCGAGATGTTTGGTGGCACCTGCAACCTTCGCTTTGACGACACCAACCCCCAGAAGGAAGACACCGAGTATGTGGAATCGATTATGCGCGACATCCACTGGTTAGGTTATGACTGGGGCGACCGTCTGTACTATGCCAGCGACTACTTCGAGAAACTCTATGACTTTGCCATCGACCTGATTAAAAGGGGTCTCGCCTACGTTGACGACCAAACCAGCGAGCAGATAGCCCAGCAGAAAGGCACACCTACCCAAGCAGGTACCGAGAGTCCTTATCGCAACCGTTCGGTTGAAGAGAATCTCGACCTATTTGAGCGAATGAACGCCGGCGAATTTGACGAAGGAGCACGCGTGCTTCGCGCTAAGATTGACATGGCATCAAGCAACATGCACTTCCGCGACCCAATCATGTATCGCATTATCAAGACTCCGCACTGGCGCACCGGCACCAAGTGGAAAGTATACCCAATGTATGACTTTGCACACGGCCAGAGCGACTATTTCGAGGGTGTGACCCACTCGATTTGCACGCTGGAGTTTGTGCCTCATCGCCCATTATATGACTATTTTGCACACCTTCTTGCTGGCGACACCGCAGACCAATACTGCCCGCGCCAGATAGAGTTCAACCGCTTGAACCTCACTTACACTGTGATGAGCAAGCGTAAGCTGCTGCAACTTGTTAAGGAAGGTCTGGTCGCAGGTTGGGACGACCCACGCATGCCTACTATCTGCGGTCTGCGTCGCCGTGGTTATACCCCACAGTCAATCAAGAACTTCCTTGATGATATTGGTTACACCAAATATGAGGCATTAAACGACATCGACCTTCTCGAGCACAATATTCGCGAAGACCTGAACAAGAATGCCAACCGCGTGTGCGCAGTGATCAATCCCGTGAAGGTGGTTATCACCAACTATCCTGAGGATAAGGTTGAGATGCTTGCCATGGACAACAATCCAGAGCAAGAGAATGCCGGCACCCACGAGATGCCCTTCTGCCGCGAGATATTCATTGAGCGCGACGACTTCATGGAGAATCCTCCAAAGAAGTTCTTCCGCCTCACACCAGGCAAGGAAGTGCGCCTGAAAGGTGGCTACATCATCATGTGCAACGACGTGATTAAAGATGCCGATGGTAACATTACTGAGATACACTGCACCTATGACCCAGACACGTTGAGCGGAACTCCCGGAAGTATGCGCAAGGTGAAAGGTACGCTGCACTGGGTATCGGCACGTCATGCCGTTGACGCCGAGGTACGCCTCTATGACCGCCTCTTTGCAGTTGAGAACCCATCAGCCGAGACCGACAAGGATTTCCGTGACCTCCTCAATCCCGACTCGCTCAAGGTGGTTACCAACGCCAAGGTTGAGCCATATCTGGCACAGATTGCCAAGCCTGAGGACAAGTTCCAATTCCAGCGCATTGGCTACTTCTGCGTTGACCTTGACAGCACTCCTGAGCACCTAGTGTTCAACCGCACTATCACGCTCAAAGACAGTTGGGCAAAGGCACAGAAAAAATAAGAGTTAAGTGTTAAGTAAAGTAATTCTGATATTCTAAAACATCTAGAAGCTCTAGTTGTCTAGAAACTCTAGAATGATGCAACACAAGGAATTAGTCGACACGCTATCTAAATCGCTAGGCAGAAGCAAGAGCGATATCAATAAACTGCTTGAAGCTCTGAGCAACGTTGTTGGAGAACGTTGCTCGGAGCTTGATAGCATCAGCGTGCCACGATTTGGAACCATCGAGGCGGTAAAGCATAATGAGACTATCGAGGAAGACAAGTCGACTGGGAAACGCACTCTGATGCCACCTCGCATGGAAATGCGATTCACACCGAGCACAGTGCTCAAGAAACGACTCAACCAACCATGAAAGAGAAAATAGCTTTCCCACAACTGGTTGAACTCGTAGGCGAGAAAGCCAGCACCACCAGCCGCATGAGCGAACTGTTTCTGCAAGAACTCTTCGCAACAGTGTCGCAATCACTGATTGATGGCAAATCTGTTAAGATTAAGGGCCTTGGAACATTCAAAACCACGAAAGGTGGTGGTGAGACAGTGGTGCTGTTTATACCCGACTCCGACCTTGCCGAGGCGGTGAATTCGCCATTTGCCCAATTCAAGCCCGTTGAGCTGTGCGACGCAATTACCGATGAGCAGCTCGCTGAGATTGACGCCAGCATGGAGGTAGACCCCATTCCTGCGACTCTTGCGGAACCTGACAAGACGACTGAACCAAAAGAGACCATTGAGGCCAAAGAGGAGGTTGTTGCCGAAACTAATCAAGAAGAAAAGGAAGAGGTTGTAGAAGAACTACAGCTCGAAGAGCAATCATTGCCACAAGTTGAGGTTCCGATAGTGACCGAAAAACCTGCTAGCAAGAAAAAATGGCTTACAATTGCCGCTACCATTGTTGCCATAGCACTTGTAGCCGGCATTGCTTCTCACTACATGAGAAAAGGCACAACCGAACCTATTGCCCAAACCGATACCATAGCAACTACTCAACCGGCTGCCTCGCCAGTTGTCACCGACACGCTGCGCAACGGTTACCGCCTCTTTGACATGGCAAAGCGGCACTATGGCGACCAAGCATTCTGGGTGTATATCGCTCTCGAGAACCAGCAGCAGTTCCCTGATTATCACAAGATTCCGAAGGGAAAAGCAATCGTGATTCCTCCAGCCGAGAAATACGGCATTAATAGTGACAGCAAGCAGAGCCTGCGCAAGGCATCAATCGCTGCCGTCGAGCTTTACAAGCAATGGAAAGAGCAAAACAAAGAGGACACCAAAAAAATTGCACTCGAAGAACCAGCAAACAAGAAAGAGGAAAAACTAGAAGAGGAGACTCAGGTTGAGGATGCTAAGGCACAAAAGCCCTCTAAGAGAACGCATAGGCACCACAACAGACATCACCGAGCTCTAATAAAACACTAATCCACAACGCGAAAACGCATTGTGGATTCTAAAGCTATGCACTATTCATTCTGAATGGTGCATTATTCATTGTTGAAGGCGTTCCAGCCTTGTGCACGGATTTCCATTTCGGCATCATCGCGAGTGACCATATAGGCACCCAGTTCAGGCTTAGTGATGCGGCCAATGAGTCGTGCTGTCTTCATCTGCTCCACCTTCTCATGATCGGTTAGTGGCACTGTGAAGAGCAGTTCGTAGTCCTCACCGCCATTCATAGCAGCAGTAACCAGATTCATATTTAACTCCTCGGCCATCACGGCAGTCTGGTAGTCGATGGGTATGCGGTTCTCGTACACGCGGCATCCTACCCCACTCTCCTTGCAGATGTGTAGCAACTCGCTCGAAAGGCCGTCGCTCACGTCCATCATAGCGGTGGGTCGAATGCCAAGTTCACGCATCTCGGCAATCACGTCGGCACGAGGTTCGGGCTTGATTTGACGCTCCAGCAGGTATTCTCGGCCAGCAAAGTCGGGCTGGAAATCCTTCTGCCCAGCACTTGCCACTCGCTCACGCTCCAAAAGCTGAAGACCCATATAGGCTGCACCCAAGTCACCGCTGACGCAAATCAGATCAGTATCGCGAGCGCCATTACGATAGACGATGTCGCCTTCCTGTGCCTCGCCCAAGCAAGTGATACTGATGAGCAAACCAGTGACCGAAGCCGAGGTGTCGCCACCTACCAAGTCCACACCATACTTCTCGCAAGCAGCATAGATTCCTGAGTAGAGCTCGTTGATGTGCTCCACAGTAAAACGTTTAGAGATTCCCAGCGACACAGTAATCTGTCGCGGTGTGCCGTTCATAGCATAGACATCGCTCAGATTAACCGCCACTGCCTTGTAGCCCAAGTGCTTGAGCGGCGTATAGGTAAGGTCGAAATGAATGCCCTCGAGCAACAAGTCGGTAGTCACCAAGGTGTGCTTGCCGTCATAGTCGATTACAGCGCAGTCATCACCCACACCCTTGAGAGTAGACGGGTTCTTAACCTTGAAATCACTTGTCAGATGGTCGATAAGACCAAACTCTCCCAAACTGGATATCTCTGTTTCACTCATAAGTTTTATAATGCTCTATTAATCGTGTTTCAAATAATTAAGAACTACAGATTATTCTGAGTGGAGAGAATCGAAGAATTGATGTCAGAATAATCTGTAGTCGTGTTTCAACTTGCAGAACAAGGTATTAAACCTCGTCGAGGTTGTTGATTACCTCCTGCACCATTAGGGTCATGATAGGTTCGGCCTTGGTTGCTGCTTGTTGAACTTCCTCGTGAGAAACATCAACAAAAATGCCCTCGCCACCAAGGTCGGTGATAACGCTCAAACCGAACACTTCCATGTCGGCATGACGTGCCACAATCACCTCGGGCACAGTGCTCATGCCCACCGCGTCGCCACCAATACGATAGAAGAAGCGGTACTCAGAAGGAGTCTCGAAAGTTGGTCCTTGAGTTCCAACATATACACCCTCCATGAGGCGAATCTTGTGCTTCTTGGCAATGTCGCGTGCCATATCGATGATGCGGTGGCTGTAGGCTTCGTTCATAGCTGGAAAACGTGGACCAAGCTCGTTGTAGTTCTTACCACGCAATGGATGATCGGGGAATAGGTTGATGTGGTCAGTTATAAGCATCACATCGCCAACGCGGAAATCGGGATTCATGCCGCCAGCAGCGTTGCTCACGCACAGCACCTTAACGCCGATAGCCTTCATGACACGGATGGGGAAAGTGGCCTCCTTCATCGAGTATCCCTCGTAGTAGTGGAAGCGTCCCTGCATAGCCATGACATATTTCTTGCCCAGCATACCGAAGATGAGCTGTCCCTTGTGACCCTCGACCGTTGAAACGGGGAAGTTAGGTATTTCGCCATAAGGAATGGCAACCTTGATGTCGATTTTGTCGGCCAGATTGCCCAGACCAGAACCCAGCACGATAGCCACCTTTGGCATCTCGCCACCCACTTTCTCACGGATGAAAGCGGCAGTTTCCTGAATCTTGTCAAGCCAGTTAATTTCTTTTGTCATAATAGTTTATGTATTAGAGTTAATAAAATGATAAGTCACTTTAAGAAGCCTTATAGGTCGTCGATACCCTCAATCTTCTTCTGTAGCTCATGAATGAAGTCGCGATCCTCATAGTTGAGAAAATCGGCCTGAATGGGTATGAAGTAGATGTTGTTCTGCCTTGTTGGCGGGAAATAAGGGCTGTTGAGGATGCGTACGGCATCCTTCTCGGTTGTGACGATGTACTTGCGCTTACCCTCCAGCTCACGGAAAAGCTTGAAGATGTAGCGGAAATCCTCTCGGCTATAGGTGTGATGGTCATCGTAGTGAATCACCTTGAGACGAGTACCAAACTGCTTTAGATACTTGGCAAAAGGTCTGGGATTAGCGATTCCTGCGACACCAAGGATGAGGTCGTCCTCGTCAAGCCAGTTGAGCGACGTGAGGTCGGGATTGCCGATGGGGAACACCGGTTCGGGCGCACCGTAGCGCACCTTAGAGAAATAGAGCTGCTGATACTTAAAGAGGTCCATGTGCTCCTTAATCATGCGCAGGTCAACTGGTTTCACATCATCAGGGCACTTAGTAACCACCACCATATCACACTTAAGGATGCGGTCGGCTGGCTCACGCAAAGAACCGAGCGGCAATAGCTTGTCCTCATAAGGTGGACGGCTGTAGTCGATCATGACCACACTCACCTTAGGTTTCACATATCGATGCTGCATTGCATCGTCAAGGATGATGAGGTTAATGTCGGGATTAATGCGAAGCAGGTTCTTGATTCCCTGCCTGCGGTCTTCACACACAGCCACAGTAACCATTGAGCGGAACTTACGATAGATTTGATAAGGCTCATCGCCAAGATCGACTGGTGACAAGTTATCGTTGGCCATCACAAATCCCTTGGTGCGACGCTTGTAGCCACGACTCAGGACGGCAATATCGTACTTACGGCAGAGCCTAGAGACGATATACTCTACATGAGGAGTCTTGCCTGTTCCTCCAACCGTGACATTACCCACGGTGACAACTGGAACATCGAACTCCTCCTGCTTGAGGATTCCTGTGTTAAAAGCCAGCTGCCTGAACCACACCCCTGCTCCATAGAGCCAGGACAATGGCGTGAGAAGTATTCTCTCGGTCACAGCAAGAAACTTGCGGCTTATGCGTAATATGTTGTCAAAATCCATTGTTGAGATTCAAAGTAAACAAGTAGTGCAATGAATACTAGTGAACTAGGCAATAAATCTTAAAGCACGTGACGATTTAGAAGTTAATTTCGATTGGTTCCATCATGCAGAGGATGCGGTCACGACCCAGGATTGCCTGCAACTGCTCATAATAGGTGTAGAACATACCCATACGATTGCGCATATCGTTCTCGAGTTTCATGCCCTGCATTGAGGTGAGCATGTCGAAGAACGACATCTCCTGATTGGGGTAATCAACTACCGAGTAGTCGCCATCTTTAATCTTGGCCTGCTTAGCCACCCACTTGATAGCAGACTCGAGTCCACCGAGCTCGTCGACCAGCCCAATTTCATGTGCAGTTACAGCATCCCACACGCGACCCTCGCCAATGACCTTAATAGAGTCTTGCGAGAGCTTGCGACCTTGCGCACAACGGTTGGTAAATGTGTCATATCCACGATTTACCATGCCTTGCAGTGCATTGCGCTGCTGGTCGGTAAGTGGCTTATAGGTAGCACCTGCAATTGCGTTAGGGCCAGTGCTAACTTCCTCGATTTTAACACCTAAAGTATTGTTAATAAAGTTGCTGGCATTAGGTATCATACCAAAGATACCGATGCTGCCAGTGATAGTGAGAGGCTCGGCAAAGATGCGCTGAGCTCCTGACGAGATGTAGTAGCCACCCGAAGCGGCATAGTCGCTCATCGACACAGCAAATGGCTTGCCAGCCGCCTTGAAGTCCTCGAGTGCCTTCCAGATCTCCTCGCTACCAAAAGCGCTGCCTCCAGGCGAATTCACTCTAAGCACCAAAGCCTTGATATCGTCATCGTATTGCAACTCACGAATCAAGTCGGCCATATCCTCGCTGTAGATTCCTCCCTGGTTCATGCCATTGATGCCTGGTAGACCTCCACCACTTTCCTCGCCGCTGAAGATTTCACCGTCGGCATAAAGCACAGCAATAACTTCCTTGCCAGTTCCCATGGGATCATCGGCCGAAAGCACCAGTTCGTCGGGAGATACCAACTTGAGGTCGTCTTTCATATCAACGTCGGTGAGTTTGCGAAGCTTGTCCTCAAACTCTGAACGGTAGCACAGGCGGTCAACCAGTTTATTAGCCTTCAAATCCTTAGCGCTCATTGTTGCCATTACGCTATCGGTAAGAGCAACAAATTTAGTTGGATCAATGCCTCTTGACTTGGCGATGTCGCTAGAAATCACACTCCACAAACTTCCCAGGTAGTGCTCTTGTTGCTCGCGGTTGGCAGGACTCATCTCCTCAAGCATAAAGGGCTCAACGGCGCTCTTGAATGTTCCCACTCTTACAACCTGCATCTCGATTCCCACCTTATCCATGAGTTTCTTATAGTAAGGAGTCGCTGATGCCAGTCCGTGCACATCGACCATTCCCTCGGGATTGATGAATATAGAGTCGGCGACCGAAGCCAAATAGTAATCGCTCTGCATGATACCCTCGTCGCCAAAGGCATAGATGAACTTCTTGCTTGCCTTGAAATCTTTGAGTGCCTCGCGGAGCTCATATAATGATGACATGCCACTAGCCATGCCACGACAGTCGAGATAGATGCCTTTGATCTTTTCTTCATCCTTTGCAATCTTCAAGCTCTTGATAAGAGTTGATAGACTTTGCGACGGGCCTTGATTAGACATAAACGACATTAGCGAAGCATTGCCGGTTGCGTCACGCTCATTGAGTACACCCTCCAAATTGACATACATGATGGAGTTTTTCTCAATCTTGGTAGCTCCATTTGAGCTAGACATAGAACCAAAAATGATGAAACTTGCTATAACAGCCGTCAGCGTGAAAAATAACAACGCTAGGAAAACGCCCACAAAAGAGCCACACACTACGAGGAAGAATTTCTTTAACATATCGTTGTAATTATTTTATTTTTAAATATTTATACCCAGCGCAAGAAGAGTCGGGTTACTATTAGTTTCAATCTATTATTGATAGCGAGGGACATTCCCCTCGTATGCAATTTACAAAGATAGCAATAAATTTCCCAATAGCAGTGATAAAAACATATTTTTTTTAATTTTTTGACTATGAAGTTTCGCCTGGAATCGATTGAACCTATGGAATCAGTGGAATCACTGTAATCAGTGTGTTCATAGGACTCACCTGACTCACCTGACTCACCTGACTCAGTTGACTCAGTTTTGGGACATTTTGAGAAAAAAAATATTGAGGGAATGACAATATGTCAAAGAACTCTTGCTAGGATTGCTAGCAAAAGCAAAGATAAATGACAGCAAGACTGGGGAACAATATTAAAACCGCCAAGAGGAACAGCCTTTTGGTGAATTAGCGAGGATGAGTTACTTGTCCACGCCACGACTACTGCTCATAACGCAAGATATGAACAAACAGTAAAAAAGTCATAACATTGAGGTTATAGATGGTTTAGGTGAAGTGGTAGCCTGCGAGGGGGAAGCCGCGCATGAAGTCGGGTGCTGGCATGCGTCGCTTTCCTGAAAGCTGGAGGGACAGAATTTCAAGGGCTCCATCGGCACAATCCACGATGAGGTGCTTGCCGTCGGCGGTTATAGTGCCTGGTAATGGCTCGGTTTTGGGAATTGGCTCAGTAGTAGCGAAGATTTTCACGTGGTGGGTGTTGCCTTGTTCGTCGACGAGTTCACTCCACGCAGCTGGATAGGGCGAGAGGCCTCGGATGTGGTTGTATAGCTCCTCGGCTGGACGGTTCCAGTCGATGCGGCAAGTCTCGGTGAAGATTTTAGGAGCTGGTGTGGGCAGTTCGCCATCAAGCATCTCCAACTGTGGGATTGGTTCGACTGTTCCTGCAATTATAGCGTCAACCGTCTCAAGTACCATATCGGCTCCCAAGAGCATCAACTTGTCATGAACTACCTCTACGTTGTCGGTTCGCCCAATCTCGATCGCCTTTTGCTGAATCACGTCGCCAGTGTCGATTTCATGCTTGAGGAAGAAGGTGGTGACTCCAGTAACGGTGTCGCCGTTCATCACCGCCCAGTTGATGGGCGCTGCGCCACGATACTTGGGCAGCAGTGAGGCGTGGAGGTTGAAGGTGCCGAGCGGCGGCATAGCCCACACCACCTCGGGTAGCATGCGGAATGCAATGACGATGTGCAGCTGCGCATTGAGGCTGCGCAACTCGCTGACAAACGCCTCATCCTTAAGTTTATCGGGTTGCATGAGGTAGAGCCCCTGCTCCACTGCATATTGTTTCACAGCCGACTGAATCATGCGGTGTCCACGGCCAGCAATCTTGTCGGGCATAGTTACTACACCCACTATGTTGTAACCACCCTCAACGAGTCGTCGCAGACTCTCAACAGCAAAATCGGGGGTGCCAAAAAATACTATTCTCAGGTCTTCTTTAGTCATGTATTCGTTATTGTTGTTCGGAATCAGTCGTAGCTGTAGTGCTTGAGGAGCTCACGGTAGGAGTTGAAAATCTTTGACTTAGAGACAAATCCCACATACTTTCCATCCTCAACCACCGGCAAGTTCCACGCCTTAGTTTCGTCGAAGGTGCGCATCACCTGCTCCATGGGTGTGCCGACCTCGATTTGTGCCGGTGGTGCCGACATGAAACGCTCGACATAGATGCGACGGTAGAGGTCGGGACGGAACATGATGTTGCGGATGTCGTCGAGCAGCACCACTCCAAGCAGATGGCCTTTCTCATTGATCACCGGAAATAGATTACGCGAACTCTTGGCTATGACGTCAACCATCTCCTTGAGGCTCATTTCGGGGTGCACTGGAGTAAAATCGGTCTCTATCACACTATCCATCTTGAGCAGCGTGAGCACCGACTTGTCCTTGTGGTGAGTGAGTAACTCGCCACGCTTAGCCAAACGTCGAGAGTAGATGCCATAAGGCAGCAAGATGCGTGAAGTGAGGTAGGACACCACCGAGACGATGAGCAGCGGCAGGAAGAGGTCGTAGCCACCGGTCATTTCGGCCGTGAGAAAGATTGCCATGAGAGGCGCGTGCATTACGCCTGCCATCACACCTGCCATGCCCAACAAGGCGAAATTCTTGTGCGACAATGGCAAAGACGGATCAATTACTCCAAGCGAGTTGAGCAAGAAAGCGAAAAAGAAACCAGCCATACAACCTACATAGAGGGAAGGAGCAAACGTACCACCCACACCTCCACCACCATTGGTGGCACTTGTGGCAAACACCTTGGTAAAACACAGGCACCCCACCAGTGCAACAGCCCACCACACGCTATTGTGATGATTATAAAAAATGCTGTTATCGAAGAGAGGCTTCACGTCGCCATTGAGCAGGTTGTTGATGGCTCCATAACCCTCGCCGTAGAGTGCAGGGAAAAGGAAGATGAGCAGGCTCAGGATGACCGCCCCAATGGCAAAACGCACCCAATGATTGGTGATGCGTGCAAACATTGTCTCCATTTTCTCGATAGTCTTATTGAAATAGAGCGAGACAAAGCCACAGAAGAGGCCAAGCAGGATGACAAATGGAATGCGCGACGTGAAGAACGGCTCGCTCTGAGAGAAGAAGAACTCCACGTTATAGCCTGTGAAAGCATAAGCCACTGTGGCACCAGTCACCGAGGAGATAATGAGAGGCACTACCGACCGTGAATTAAGGTCGATAAGCAGCACCTCTATGGTAAACAACACACCAGCAATTGGAGCCTTGAAGATGCCAGCGATACCCGCTGCAGCACCACACCCCACGAGGAGCATGAGAGTTTGTGGAGTGAGCCTGAAGAATTGCCCTAAGTTTGAACCTATAGCAGCACCAGTGAACACGATTGGACCCTCGGCACCCACCGAACCACCAAAGCCGATGGTCACCGATGAAGATACCAAAGAGGCATACATATTGTGAGGCTTGAGACGGCTCTTGCGCTGCGCAATGGCATAGAGCACACGTGTGACACCGTGATAGATATCATCTTTAATGACATAACGCACATAGAGCCCAGCAAGAAGAATACCCACCACCGGAAAGACCAAATACTCGTAGTTACCCTCGGAGATGTGCACATGTTTAGTCAATATTCCTGCGATAAAGCCAATCAGGAACTTGAGCAGCACTGCCGCAAGTCCCGACACAGCACCCACCACCAAGGCAAGAATCACGACGAAAGTCTTCTCCTTGATGTGAGTCTCGCGCCATCGCCTCAGCGAGTCGAGCCAGTGTGTCTTGCCGTCATGTAAAGGCTCTTCATCAGTTTTATTTACCTTGCTATAGCTGCCCATCACACACCTTTTCCAGTAACCACAATCTTAATTGTATAGGCGAGAATCTTCACGTCGTTGAGGAGCGACATGTTCTCGATGTAAAGCAAGTCATAGTCGAGACGCTCGAGCATTTCATCAACATCCTTGGCATAACCAAACTTCACCTGCCCCATCGATGTAATGCCCGGACGCACCTGATGCACAAGCAGATAGGCGGGCTTACGTGCGACAATCTGGTCGATATAGTACTGACGCTCAGGACGAGGTCCCACGAGCGACATATCGCCCTTGAGCACGTTCCAGAACTGTGGCAACTCGTCGATGCGGTACTTGCGCAGCAAGTGTCCCACCTTGGTGATGCGTGGGTCATCCTCGCTCGAAAGCTGCGGACGGTTATCCTTCTCGGCATCGACCACCATAGAGCGGAATTTGTAGATGTTAAACTTCTTGTTGTGATATCCCACTCGCTCCTGCGAAAAAATCACTGGTCCTTTAGAGTCGAGCTTTATCAAAATAGATACTACTAAATAGACTGGGATAAGTAACACCATCATAACAGCTGACACAATAATGTCAAACAGGCGCTTGATGTTCTTGCCACCCTCGCTCATGGAGTTGCCACTCACGTCGACCAGGGGGTCGCCGTAGAGGTTGCTGAAACGAGCACGCGACATGAAAGCGTTGTTCTTGTCGGGGGTCATCTTGAGAGGCACATTGAGAGCATAAAGTCTATCGATGACCGCAAGCATGTGCTCGGTGCTCAGTTTGGTGGGCACCACAATCACCTCCTTGATATCGTTTTCGGCACACACACTGCCAACTTCATCAAGACGGAAGACTGGCAGCACAATGTCCTTAACACGATTTTCGCCCGGCAAGTCGACGAAGCCCACCACATTATATCCCAAAGTGTTGATAGTCTTATTAAGGCGCTGATAGAAGGCGAAGCCCGAAGCCCCGCTACCCACTATCAACGCGTTGAATTGCAGTTTGCCGCTCCTAATCCTTGCCGTGCAAGCATTGGTGATGAGAAGCCTAACAGTGTAGACCACCACAAACAGCACTCCAATGAGCATAAAAATCACCTCAATGTTCTCGACTTGACTCTCAGCCATATCGTTGAGTAGTGCAAAAGTCACAATCATGAAACTGTTGCACACAGCACTGAGAATGGTGATTAGGAACTCCTGAAGGCGGGACTTGCGGTAAGGGATATTATAGTAACCTGAGAGGTAATAGACAAGCATCATGAAGAGCGGGAACACAATCTGTCCCAAAATCACATTGTGTGAAGTGAGAAACGATGACAACGACAAATGTCCCTTGACAAACCCTAGGTGATAACGCACCAGGTTGAAAAGGAACCATGCAACATTTGACGACAAGAAGTCGCCGATGATGTATTTTAATCGTTGCCGCTGTTCGCCTGTCATTTATAACACTTAAATTCTTCTAGTTGTTTTGTAGTCTTAAAAACTTAAAATCTAGCAATTGAAATAACTATCTAATAATTTTTATTGTGCCGTCGTTGCGGAGGAGTATAATATTGGACGCCACATGTGGATTATCGTCATCCTGCCTATAATTAACCACATAATCGACACCCTGCTTAATATTGTCACCAATGTCGCCGAAAGATCGTGGACTCTCGGCACCACTAACGTTTGCCGACGTGGAGACGATGGGCTTGCCAAAGCGGGCACACAAGCGCTGAGAGAATGCCTCGTGCGGAATGCGGATGCCCAGCGAATCGTTCTCGCCCAGCAGGTTACGAGCAACATTAAAGGCTCCCTCATAGATTATGGTGAGAGGCTTCACCGCAACGTCGAGCAGTTCTCGCGCCATTTCGGGCACGTTCACCACATAGTGGTCAAGGTGGTCGACCTCGTCGAGCAAGACAATAAGCGCCTTGTTGTCGGCTCGCTGCTTAAGCTCATATACCTTCTTGACTGCTTCTTCGTTGGTTGCGTCGCACCCAATGCCCCAAATCGTGTCGGTGGGATATAGAATAATCCCTCCCTTCTCGAGCACATCGATGCAGGCTTCTATATCTTGGTCAATTGTAGTAGGATTCAACTTCATTTCGCTTTTTTGCCAAATCAAATAACAAAGGTAGGACAAACTGAGGGATTAAAAAAGTAAAAAACCATTTTTTCGACCACTTTTTTTGATAAAAATGTTAAAAACTCGGTTTTTGCTATTTGTGTAGTTAAATTTTTGATTAAGTTTGCAGTCAAAATAGAAAAACAAAAAACACAGAAAATATGAAACAAATTAGTTTTACCATTATTAGCGTGCTTGTTGCTATGGTTGCAGCTTTTTTCTCGTTTACAATCAACGCCAAGACAACTAAGGGCAATGGTCCACAGGTGATTATGACAGGTGAGATTGCAAAAAAAGTGATAGGCTACAACGGGACCACCCCGGTGAGCATTAGCATTAACAACGGCCGCATCACCAGCATTACCGCACTCGACAATCAGGAGACACCTGCCTATTTCAACAAGGCAAAACAGAAGGTGTTTAACCAATTTATTGGCAAAACCGTTGAAGAGGCACTGAAACTTGACGCCGACGTTGCAACTGGTGCTACCTACTCGAGCGAAGCCCTGATCAAGAACATCAAGATTGGACTGCAGCAGGCCAAGGGCGACAAAGGAAGCAAAGACACCAAGAAAGCCACAAAGAGCAAGAAAAGCAAAGGCAAAAAACGCATGACTCGCTAAGTTTTGTGCAAAACACACAAGGAGCAAGAACTTTTTTCAGGTTCTTGCTCCTTTTTTTTCTTCCTTTTAGTTGCTGCGGTTATATCTTCTTGAAGAGAGATTAGAGTTAAATACAGTGCAGAGCTAAATAAGCCATAAAGCTCACGAAGAACATAATGCCTAGAACATTAAAAGCTGTGTTAATGCTTGGGCTGACGCAAGCGATATCGTTGTCGCTCAAAGCGCAAGGATTGATAGTGTCGATGTCGTTCATAATAGTCTTATTTTTTTGGGGTTGATATTAACTTTCACAATGCAAAGTTACATATAGCATGGGCAAAAACTAAGCACAGCAACCATAAAAGAAAATAACGGGAAAAGACGTTTTAGATTGCTATTGCGACCTTTAGTCGGTTGTGGAGCAAGTGCAATGGCAGTAACTTTGTATCAGAAACCTAACTTGGATGGTACTCAAGGGTTCTGTACGAAATTCGTCGGCCGAACGCGCTCATTTATCGGATGACCTTACGAAATCTAACTTCTCAATCCTTTTAATTAACATAGCATGTGCAGCAAAATCTTGGCGAACTGATGCCCATGAACGTTCAATTGAGCAGCCTTGCCTATGTTTTTTAAATCATGTATACACACTCATGACACATTACTTGAAAACCCACTAATATAAAGAAACAGGAAAAGAGGCAAAAATTCCTTTCGTTCTTAACGCCATTTTCGCCTTCGATCAATCAGTGGACATACAGTTTGACAAGTAAATGGCGATTTTATTATGAATAAACTCAACAAAGACGTGAACGAACTGCATGAAGATGCTTTCGGAACGTTTGAGATTTCGCAAATTTTAAAAAAAGCCCTAACTTAAAGAATAAGACATGGGCAAGTGTTCATTTATACATTCGGAGCTTAACCGATTGTTGTTGTAAAGGATATCATTTTCTCCCAAAAGACCCCTCCATTTTGTAGGCAACTAGGAAGCATTCAAAACTGTTGATTTTCTCTATATAGTATAATTCAAATTTCAGAAGTCTTGCAAAAAAGATTATTTAACGGTATAAGTTATTGTACCTATTTTGTCGGATGTTTGAGTGCTTGGCACACAAAAACGAGTTTTTTTTGCAAGATTAATGCAAATTTCGCGAGCTCGATTATTATTATTCGAACCGCCAACAATAGTTGCTTTTGTTACAATTCCTCTAGGTGATACTATAACTCTTACAACAACTGTGCCTGGACCAGGACATTTTGCTGTAGGGAAATATTCTAAGCCATAACCATCAAGGCCATCAATTATGGGGGAACCTATATCTCCTTCGGCATATTCATTCTTATATCTATCGGCATCAACATTCTGATTACTTTTTATTTCTGAATTTTGCCTTTCGTAATCTTCAATATCAAAAGGTGGAAAGTAAGATATATAAAACTGATTGTTCTTTCTAGAATGGAAAATAAACATATCCATATATTCTTTCCCGCGTATTTTATTAACTTTAAAATAAGTTGTAGAAATATTATCATCACTTATATCCTCATGATTATATTTATAACCATTATTCTTCACAGTTTGTAAAAATGTGTTATAAGTAGTTTCAAAAGGGAAATAATAATTAACAATCCTACTATTTATTTCTTTTTGTGTCTCAATAATTACAATTTCATAAAACGGATCATTTGACCACTCTAAAGCACCATCATTGCTAAATACTGTTATTGTACAATTTCTTGACCAAACAATTTTAAGACTTTTCTTTCCAGAATACACAAATCCTTTAGATGATAAAAAATCATGAACTATAGACCAACGATCATTTTTTGCCAAGCGCATAAAATCAGAATATGTAAGATGTTGAGCATATGAATGTATATTTAGAAAAACTGAGATGAGTACAAGTAGAAGAATACGTTTCATGATCAAGTTCCTATTTTTTTATTATTGTACTAATTTGCAAATATACTTATTTTTATAGTGATATAAAAACAAGAGATGGAAAAAATTGAGAAAAGGTTTGATTATGGTGTCAAAATGTTTGGCGTAGGTAATAATCACACGAGCCCACTTGAATATGATTATAAAAAAATGCCTAGCGCGAGTTGCGCCAGGCATTTTCTCAATTTATGAAAGATTTATCTCTTCTTATTTCATCATCTTGGTAACGTTCTTGGTTCCATCGGTCATCTCGCGAACCACGATGTTGACACCCTGGAATGGAGTTAAGCTCTCAACACCAGCAACGTTGTAGTAGCGAACGGCCTTAACGTTCTCCATGTTGATAGCCTCGATAGCTTCGGGAGTATTCTTCTTGATAGTCATTACGAGAGGCTCTTGAACGCCCTTGCTCTCAGCTTCGGCAACAGTAATATTGTAGTTGCCTGCCTCTTCAACGCGGAAGTTTGCGCCTTCAATGAGAGTGATAGGAGTTTCAAGCATGTCGCTGTTGATGAGGAAGTAGCCAACATTGTTTTCGTCTACTCCACCGAACCACTTCAAGCCATCTCCATAAGGAGTGAAGAGTTTGAACTCAGCACCGGCCTCCAGCTCTACATCACCAACAAATTCGTTGTTCTCGTTCTCAATGAGTTCAATCATACCGGTTTCCTGGCTCCAGCTATTGAATGTACCAACCACAAAGAGCTGCTCAATTTCTGAAATCTCCAACTTAGGTACGATAATGGTCAACACTGTAGGATCACTGATTTCCTTACCTTCCTCCTGAGCGGTTGCTACAAAAGTGATGGTTTGGTCTTCGTTGGTTCGTACAACCACGTAAGGAATCTCTACTTCCATGTCTTCAACATAGAGCTTAAGCTCACCAACACCATTCACAAAGATGAGATATTCGGTATCGCCCTCAACATAAGCAATCTCAGGAGATTCGGTCTTTTCGACAACCTCAACAAACTCAATTGGGAAGAATTGTGCACCTTCATACCAGCTTGGAACACCATAAATGTCGTAAATCTTGCCCTCAGCATCATCAGGTGTAGCTACACCAAAGCGATCGTAAATAGCAACACTATTATCACCAACTACAATATTGCCATCCTCGATAGTAGCACCCTTGATAACGGCATAGAAGAACAAGTTATATGGATCAACGGTAACTTCGGCGGGAGTCATCTCAGCAGCGGTAAGCTCAGCAGTCTCTGTAGCCTCGGCCATGTCTGTCATGTTTGCGAGCTCAGGAGCACCCTTATAAGTAGTACGTTTTGCACTCCAACCAGCAGGGATAACATCGTACATTTCGTAAGAAGGAGCTGTGCCATAGAAGAAGATACCATCGCCAGCCTCATCTTGAGCATAAAGTCTTTGTCCTGCTTGGCCAATTACTACTAATTCACCAGTGAAGGCAAAGGTGGTGTTGTTTTCAAGAGCAAGAATCTCAGATACTGTAGCGCAAGAGATCTTCTTTACAAACTCCTTGGTAGCAAGAGCCGAAACTGCACCAGTTGCGTCATAGGCATAAGCCTTAACGGTAGCACTCTCGGTCAGCTCAAATGGAGCAGTATAGGCGGTTGACTGGTTGCTTGGCTCAGTACCGTCGATAGTGTAGTATATCGAAACGCCTTCGGTCTCGCAAGTGATAGTTACAGTTGTAGAACTAACGAATGGGGTCTCACCCTCGATAACGGGAGTAGCAACATCAACTGCCTGAGGAACAAACTCGAGAGGCATGAACTGTGGAGCATCAAAATAACCTGTAATACCAACTATATCGTAAACGTTGCCATCAGTTGGTATATCTATATTAAAGCGGTTGTACATTGCAACAGTCGCTTCACCAACAGTGATTGTACCATTTTTACCAGAACCCTTGATTACAGTTGCGCCACTAATGATTGCATACTCAAAAGCATTATCAAGAGTTATTTGGGCAATTGTCATCTCTTCAGGTGCGAGATCATAATCCAAAGTTGATGCAGCAAAACCAGATGGTTCAGCAGCCTCAGGAGCACCGTGGAAAGTAATCTTCTTAGCAGTCCATCCTCCAGGAACAGCGGCAAGTCTATTATAAGTTTGGTCTATAGTGCCATAAACCAACATGCCATCTGTAGAATCTTGGAGATAAAGATAAGCACCGGATTGAGCTCCGACTATCAATTCTCCAGTAAATTTAAATTCAGTATCATCAGCAAGAGCTTTAAACTCAGCTACTGTTGCAACGTTTGTTAAAACGACTGGCTCCTCTTTCACAAACTCCTTAGTGGCAACGCTTGAGGCAGCACCAGTTGCGTCGTCATAGGCAATCGCCTTAACGGTAGTAGTCTCAGTAAGCTCAAATGCTCCAGAATACTCATTAGAAGCATTTGTTGGAGTAGCGCCATCAAGGGTGTAGTAAATCGAAGCTCCCGCGGTAGCACAGGTGATTGTTACCTCGGTGTTCTCGTCAAATGGAGTCTCGCCAGAAATAACTGGAGTAGCAACAGCAGGAGTTGTACCACCATCTTCATAATAAATTACTACTTGCGATACCCTAATCTGTGCCCCTTGGGCATGGGTAATAGTAATCGTATTAGCCGATCCTGTCCATTCACCATCATTCCACTCACCAACATCGGTTGACCACAACGAAAAATCACCTTGAGTTTTAGTAAAAACCATTTTAGTTATGGTTTTCTCTCCTTGAATCTTGATTACGTTGTATTGATAAAATCTGACATGTCCGTCATAAAATGCCGGGGCATTTCCACCACCTTCATAAGAGAATGTGAACCCTTCATCCGTGGTAGTTGGAAATCCAGATATACTACCATTAGTCGAAAAGGTATACGTCACTTCACCTGCCCATGCTCCAATTGCGAGCATGAACATCATCATGAGAGATAAAACTTTTTTCATAAAAACGAGTTTAGTTAAGAATTTAGTTATTAAGTAGTTAATCGCCAAGCAAACGAAGGAGTTGAGTTCCAAAGCCTGCGCCCTCCGTTTCACAATGCAAAGATAAACAATATTTTCTCTATTAAAATAGTATTCTCGAAAAAATCAATGAATTAATTGATTTCTATCGGTTTTTGACCACTGCCACATAGATGATTAGGATGATGTTCATCATGAGGGCATAGATGATAGCAGGTATAGCAATAGTGTCGTTGTTGAACACCAATGGGCTGCTAGCGATAGCTATGGCCTGAGCGGCATTCTGCATACCAATCTCGATAACAATGGTTCGGCGCTCACGTGTGTTGACGCGCATAGCCCATGCGAGTCCCACACCACAAGCCATAGCAAGCAGAATTAGCACAGTAATAGAAAGACCAAGCTGGCCAAACTTATCGATTATCGCATCACGGTTCTGGATAAAGAATACAGTCGCAAGGAAGATGAGTGCTGGGAAGGCAATCTTCGAGAGCACTTTGTGGATTTTGTTGGCCACCCAATAGGACCTCTTTCGCACAATAATACCAATAATGATGGGCAAGAACATGAGCACAAGGTTCTGCATCACGAGCTTGCCCACCGGCAAATGTACATTAACTTCAGATTCTGCACTAGCTGTTACCCATTCTAGGATAAGAGGCACGGTAAAGAGCGTGATAATGCTGCTGCACGCCGTGAGCGATACCGAAAGCGCCACATCACCCTTGGCTATCATCGAGAACACGTTCGACGAACTACCACCAGGGCAGCAAGCAATCAGGACAAAGCCGATGAGAAAAATGGGATCCAGCTTGAATGCCCACCCAATGAGCCACGCCAAAGCTGGCAGCACGATTATCTGCCCCACAAGACCAGCAATCACTGGTTTGGGACGGTATTTAAACAATTTGAAATCCTCAAATTCTAAGTTCAGTCCTAGCTCAAACATGAGCAGCGTCAAAATGGGCAGTACAATCCAAATTGTGTTCATATCATTATTGGTTGTTTGTTATTCGTTTCAAGATTAAAAAGCAATCTGGAACTGAGTGAGCCACGACTTGGTGTTGGGGCCTGTGTTGCGGTTGCTGAAGATGTATTGTGTGCTGATGCGGCAAGCCTTGTAAACCCAATATTGCAATCCCACAAGATAGTTATGAGTACGCGTCCAGGCAGGGTAAGCGTCACGGGCATCTTTGGAGAGGCCGGTGTTCTTATCTAGATAGTCGTAGTCGAGCACAACATCGAAATTGCGGAACAGGCGGCACCACAGCTCGGCATAGAAAGCGCGGTTGTTGATATCGCCGTTGCGTCCCTGCATATACTCAGTGCGGAGTTTCAATGGCTTATAGTTAACCTCGGCGCCCACACTCCAACGATTGCGCGTGTAATCGGCACCTTTAGATATGGTTCCAAACATATCGTCGGTCTGAGCATTACCCTTACCAATTATAAACGACCCTGATAGAGTTATATCCTTAGTAGGCAAAATGTTGAGCATGGCAGCCACGTCCTTGTGCTTGTTGTTGTCGCGCAAGTTCATTCCAGCGCCGTTGAACACACCTAGGCTATAGTTCAAGTAATAGTGCCCGTCGCGAGCCTTGACGGCATCGCCAGTGACCATCGCTCCCAAGTCGCGTCCCACATAGTTGCCATAGAGAGGATCGCCTGCGATGCCTGCCATGTAACGAGTGCCCTCATTGAGGTTAACCGTACCGAGCAAAGTAGGCGAGATAATATTCTCGAGCGTGTAAGGAGTCTTGAACTGCCCTACCCTAATCTTGATCTCGGGCATGAAAGCATACTGCGCAAAATACTCGTGCAGATGCTTAGCCGCCTGTGTGCTGGCTGCATCTATCATAAGGAAAAAACTGAGTTTGCGCGTGAGCTCAGCATTCGCCATCAATATGATACGCGTCATGGTGAACGAGTTCTTGGTCTCAGGACCAGTCTTCGTTATGTCAAACTGAGTTTGAGCATATCCAAAAAGAGTAAGTTTGCTAGGGCCAATATGTATGTTAAGTGGTTGCACGGGCTTCTCTCCGTCCTGTGGACGCGTTGCCATGATGGCACTGTCGCTAGTGTTCAGAGTTGAAACACTCACGCTCAAGCTCTTTTTCTCGGTTTCAACTGGTGCCGCATCATCGGCGAGAGCCATCGCAGGCATTATGGCAAGTGCCATCACTATTAATTTTCTAAAAATTCTCATAGTCTTAATGGGTTTATCGACTGCAAAGGTAGCACTTTTTCACTAACCAGGAAATAAAAGTGGGGACTCTTTCAAGTCCCCATTTTGTTATTTATCCTTCACCAACTACTTAGTGGCTCCTCCAAGGGCAATGTAGAGGGCAATCACAGCTTGTGCTCCATTATACATGTTAGTGGCCTCACTGAGCTGTGCATTGAGTAGAGTTTCCTGTGCGGTAATCACCTCAAGATAGTTGGATTTACCGTTATCCATCAACTCATGAGTGCCAATATAAGCTTCATGAAGCACTTCAATCTGTCTATGGTAGTAAGCATATTTCTCGCGCGCTGCCTGACAATCGGCCAATGCCTCATTCACCTGGTTGCCTGCGTCAATTACGGTTTGAACATACTTGCGTTGTAAGTCTTCCTCAGTGAGCTGAGCTATCTTATAGTTGGCTTTAATCTTACCTCTTGCAAAGAGAGGCTGTGTGAGCGAGGCCAACGCGTTAAGCAGAATCTTACCTGGGTTTACTACACCACCGCCTGCACTATTGGTCCACCCAAGAACTCCCTGCAATGAAATGTTGGGATAGAATGCCGCACGAGCATCCTGAGTGTTGTAGAATGCCTCCTCCATTGCGAAGTTGGCAAGGCGAATATCAGGACGTAGCTCAAGCATACTTGCCGGAACTCCTATCTGAATATACTTCGAATCAAACATCCTTTGTCCTGTGTTGTTATCCGAAGGCTCTTTCAGAGCCGAACTGCCCCAGTAGCTGCGCTCGATGTGGTGAGGTGTTTCGGCCAAAAGACTGCAGATGGCATTCTCCACACCGCGTATGTTGCGTTGAGTGTCAATAATCTGGGTCTTCACATTAATACAAGACGATTCCATTTGATTGACAGCAGTTGAATATATCTTTCCGTTTTCCCACAGCACCTTATCAATCTCTAATGAGGCTTGCCACAAGCTATCGGTAAGAGTCAAAATATCAAGTTGGTGGTCAAGTAACTGCAATAAGAAATACTGCTGTGCCACAGCCGAGATAAGATTGGCGCGTATAGCCTCTTCACGAACCTGAGCCTGCAGTAGAACAGCATTTGCAGCATGCTTCTTGTTATATATTGAACCAAAGGCATCTAAATCCAAGTTGATTTGAAGCGGCACGTTGTAGGTTGCAGAAACCTTACTGCCACCGAAACTAGATAAAGTACCCGAAGGAGAGAAATAAACCGACGGCAGATAGGCCTTCTTGGCTGCATCTAGTGACGCCTCACTCTTTTCAATAGCTATGCGAGCCGAATTGAGGTCGGTATTGTTAGCCAGTACTTGCTCAATGAGTTGTTGCAGCAGTGGATCGGTGAAGAAGTCGCGCCACGATAACGAGCCTAACGATGTGTCACCCTCAGCCATCTTAACATCCGGTGTCATACCGAAAGCATCTTCGGCAGGCAACCAGACATTCGGCGTGTACTCTTTATGTAGGCCGCACCCTGTAAGCATCAGGATAACGGATAGGATAAGAATTATATTATTTCTCATGTTCTTGATGTGTTTTTATTATTGTGCGACATGGAATTAACCCATTAAAGGGCTTCATCATCGTTATTATTTTTCTCCGCAGCAATCTTTGTAGCTGTTTTAGGGGCCGTTTCGATAGCAGTCTCGATAACTGCTTCAGCTTCGGCTTTTTCACCACCTTGGAACTTCTCATGCAACTTTTGGAACACGATGAAGAAAGCAGGAACCACAAAGAGCAGGGCGAGTGTGCCCACCGCCATACCCGCAGTAACACCAAGAGCAAGCACGCGGTTGCCATTAGCGCCAGCACCTCCAGCAATGATGAGTGGAATCATACCAGCAATCATTGTGACAACTGTCATCAAGATTGGGCGTAGACGTTCCTCGCATGCAGCAAATGCCGCATCGCGGATGCTCATGCCTTGTGCGCGGCGCTCAGCCGCAAACTCGGTGATAAGAATCGCAGTCTTTGCCAGCAAACCAATGAGCATGATGACACCAGTCTGCAGGTAGATGTTATTCTCCATGCCTGGCAAGTGCAGTAGTGACACAAGCCATGTTACACCAAATGAGCCCATCAGTCCGAATGGAACACTGAGCAGCACAGCCCATGGCGTGAACCACGAGTTGTAGAGTGAAGCCAGGATTAGGTAGATGAGGATAACGCATATCACGTAGATTAGTGCCGTGGCATTAGAGCCAGAAGCTTCTTCAACCTCGCGCGACATACCTCCGTACTCGTAGCTGTAGCCCTTAGGCATCTCGGATTCAAACACCTCGGCAATAGCTTTATGTGCATCGCCTTCGGAGTATCCATTGGCGGTCATAACGCCACATGTTATGCTCTGGAACAGGTTGAAGTGGTCGACCGAAGCCGAGCCCACGATTTCGGTCAGTGTGACAAATTCAGAGATAGGCGCCATTTTGCCTCCTTGCACTCTAACGAAGATGTTGTTAAGCGATGATGGATCTAGACGGTACTCTGGAGCTGCGTTGGCCATGATGCGATACACCTTGCCAAACTGATTGAAGTTGCCTACGTAAGATCCACCACAGTAAGCACCAAGCGTGCGAAGCACCGCTGCTGGTGTCACCCCGGCACGGTCGCACTGGGTGGGGTCGATGTCAACTTGATATTTAGGGAATCGCTCGGAATAGGTCGACATTGCCATCATGATTTCGGACCGTTCATTAAGTTTGGTCAAGAACTTGGTGGCGTCGGCATTGAAATCAGTCATTGAGCGGTCCTGCATATCCTGCAACACAAGGTTCACGCTGCTGTTGGAGCCATAACCTGGCACCTGCGGCATTTGGAACGGAATTACCTTGGCATTCTTGATTTCCTTGCAGTCGAAGGCGAAGCGGCCGTAGACGAGCATGATGTTATGGTTCATTCCTGGGCGATCGTCCCAGTTCTTTAGGCGAATGATAAGGGTAGCATAGCAGCTTCCAGAGCGGCCTGCCATCATACCATAGCCACTAATTACAGCATAACTTTCAAGTTCGGGAATCTTCTTCACCTTTTCCTCAACTTTCTTGACTATCTCCTGTGTTTCATGCAGGGTGCAACCTTCTGGAGCACGCACCTCGGCAAAGAACACTCCCTGGTCCTCTTGAGGCACAAGACCTGATGGCAGCGAGCGCATGAAGAAGATGAGTAGTATCGCAGCACCGGCTAGCAAGGCTCCCGAAATCCAAGGGTGCTTAATGAAGCGGCCCACGCTCTTCTTGTATTTCTTAAGGATAGCGTTGTAACTAGCAGTATAGGCCTTGGTGACATAGTAGTTAAGATTCTTCTTTTCCTTGCCGTCCTTAGAATAGCGCATCATTATAGCGCACAGGGCGGGACACAGCGTCAAAGCCGACACGCACGAAAGGCCCACTGCCGATGCCAGCGTGACACCAAACTGAGTGAAGAACGAGCCCGACGTGCCAGGCATGAATGCTACTGGAATGAACACTGCCATAAACACTAAGGTACACGAGATTACGGCTATCGACACGTCGCTCATGGCTTGGCGTGTAGCCTCTCGGGCATCAGTAATGCCGCTTTCCATCTTCGCCATCACCGCCTCTACGACCACAATGGCATCATCCACCACAGTACCGATAGCTAGCACTAGCGCGAATAGCGTTAGGATATTTAATGAGAATCCCGCCAGCGAAACTATGGCAAACGTTCCCAGCAACGACACGATGATGGAAATAGACGGGATAACCGTCGCCTTGAAGCTCTGCAAGAAGAAATACACCACAAGCACCACCAGGATGATTGCGATGACAAGCGTCTCAACCACGTTGTGGATGGCTGCAAACAGGAAGTCGTCGCTGGTTTCCAGTATCTCAAACTCCAGCCCCGCAGGCATTGTAGGTTTCAGTTCCTCATAGAGCTTGTTGATGCGGGCATTCACTTCGGTAGCATTTGCGCCAGGAGCCTGGAACACCATGTAGATGGTACCCGGCTTGCCGTCGATGTTAGATGTGAAGTTGTAGCTCACGGCTCCAATCTCTACCTCGGCAACATCTCTCAGGTGCAGCAAGTGCCCACCTTCACTAGTGCGAAGTACGATTTCGTTAAATTCCTCAACCGTCTTCAATGTGCCCTTGTATTCCATCGAATACTGGTAAGCATTCTCCGACTGCTCACCCAGCGAACCAGTGGCAGCAACGAAGCTCTGACCACCAATAGCTGCAAAAACGTCGTTAGGTTCCAGTCCATACTGCGCCATTACATCGGGCTTTAGCCAAATGCGCAATGCATAGGTGTTACCCAGAGCCAACACGTCGCCCACGCCGGTAATACGCATTAGTCGGGGGCGAACGTTGATGTCAATGTAGTTGGCTATAAAATCGGCATCATACTTACCGTCAACACTCTTGAGCGCTCCAATATGGAGAATGTTGCTCTGTTGCTTCATTACCTGCACGCCCACCTTAGTCACCTCTGTGGGCAGCAGTGCTGTGGCACGGCTAACGCGGTTCTGCACGTTTACAGCGGCAAGGTCGGGATCGGTGCCTTGCTCAAAAAATACCTGAATCGACACATCGCCCGAAGCCGAAGCCGAACTGGTGATATAGGTCATGCCAGGCACACCATTGATATTCTCCTCAAGTGGCTGCACAACACTCTTCATGATAGTATTAGCGTCGGCACCGGTGTAAGATGTCGACACGCGCACTGTGGGCGGTGCAATATTAGGATATTGCTCGATGGGAAGTGTGCTCATGCATATGATTCCCACCAGTGTAATGACAATCGCTATAGCGCATGCCATCACATATCGGTTGATGAAAATGTTATTCTTCATCGGTTAGTCTTCTTTTTTGGCTACTGCAGGGAACAACACGCGTTGTCCCTCTTCTAGATTATTGGCTCCCACTGTCACGATGCGATCGCCCACTTTGAGTCCTTGGGTCACGATCACGTCCTTGCCATTACCAGCATCGGTAGTAGTCACAGTTACTGCGGTAGCGGTGCTGTCGGCCTTTACTTTATACACTAGCGACTTGTCTTGCAGACGTACCACGGCATTTTGTGGTATAACCATCACATTCTTCTCGCTAAATGGCAAAACCACAGTACCTTGAATACCCGAGTAAAGATGGCCTTCAGGGTTGGGGAATGTAGCCTTGCATGACAGCGTTCCAGTTGTTGCATTCACCATGCCGGTCACGCTGGTGATGCGGCCCTTGTGTTGATATTCAGTGCCATTCTTCATCACGAAGGTCACGTCGGGAAGGTTGGCGATGTTCTTGGCTTTGTCGCTTTGAGTGTAGCCCTCGCTCACTCCAGCTTCGAGAACTGACTCGTTGACAGCAAACTCTGCTTCCATCTGCTGGTTGCCACTCACGATGGTGAGCTGGGTTGCGGGAGAAACTTGGTCGCCAGCGCGGACCCTAATCTCGCCCACTATACCCGATACTGGCGATTTGATGGTATATAAACCTAAATTCACCTTCGAACGATTAACCGAGCTTTGTGCCTGTCTTACTGATGCATGCGCTTGGTTGGCCGATGCCCTTGCCTGCGACACAGCAGCTTGCGCCTGAGTGACAGCAGCGCGTGCTTGGCTTGTTGTGGCTTGTGCCTGCTTGTAATTGTTGAGAGAATTCTCGAGCATATAGTTGCTCACAATCTTCTTATCAAAAAGATTCTTGTTGCTCTCATATTCCAGTTTTGCGCTATTCTCAGATGCCTGAGCTGCCTGTAGCTTAGCTTGTGCCGACTGTAGATTGGCCAAAGCCGACTCTATATTGGCATTAGCCGACTCCACAGTGGATTGAACCGAGCTAAGGTTTGCCTGAGCAGCATCCACATCGCTTATGGCATTACGTTGATCAATAACGAAAAGAGTTTGACCTTTAACCACCTGTTGTCCTTCGCTGACGCAGATTTGCACTAGTTGGCCACTCACCTGTGGCATGATAGTCACATCGGCCTGTCCTTTCATGTTTGCACTGAACTTTACAGGAATTTCAATGTCGGTAGTATCCACTATCATTGTCTCAAACGACGACAGTGTCTCCTGTGGCATATCAATTTTGCACGCAGTCAGTCCAATGGCTACCGAGGCTATCACCATACCCCACATTAAAACTTTTTTCTTCATCATATGTTTTTATTTAAGTATTAATAGATCGTTAATCGTAAGCGATGGCGTTGAACCCATATTCGCTTCATTAGAAGTGCTAAGTTTATATGTTTTTCTGGAGTAAAGGTTAGAACCTGATTCCGGCCAATGCAGAGAACTCAAGCAAGGAGCTCACGAGGCGGCTGTCGTGCTTCTTGTAACGGTGATGATCACCATAGGCCTGGAAGCCCATAAAGAAATTCTTATGGTTATACACTGCACCAATGCGGGCCCTTATGTTGAGCGAGAAGTCGCTTTGCCTCTCGCCGGGCTGTGGCTTGATGTTGTAACGGTAACCAAGGTAGGGGGTTAGTGTGAAATTCAGCAACCACTTGGGTCCAAGCACCCAGTTGTAGCCGTAGCCCACAAGCACGCAGTAGTCGTTATAAAGGATGCGTGGCAACTCGGCCTGCATGGGGATATAGTCGTAGGCCTCTTCGGGCATCTTCTCTGGATCAAACTTCACGTCAAAATGCTGCATGCTGATTCCTGCCAAGAAGGAGCCGGCACTACGCTTTTGATACTTTGAGAAGCAGTAGGCTGCAGCCTGTGCATATCGCCGGTTGTTGAAGAAATAATAGGCAGTGAGTCCCATCGCTTTGCGGCTGACTCCCGACTGCCTGATTTTGTGACGCTCGTTGTCGGTGTTCTTGTCTACATAGATGACATTAATATCGTTCTGGTTCTCCCAGTAATAGGCATCGGCGGTAAACCGAGCGCAAGTGAAGGAGAAGTCGACCTTGTTTGACACTTTGCCACCATGAATGAGGTTGCTGATGCTAACCGAGTAGCCCAAGCTCACAGCCATGAACGATAGCGTCACACCAATGTTTGACACCAAATGGCTGTTCATTATCACCTTCATGTCCTTGAAGGGCGTGCCAATGTAGGAGTCGAACCAGTTGTTATTCTTGAGAAAGAGTTTCCAGTTCTTGCCAGTGGGTTTCACATAGGCACTGTCGTAGCTGTTGAAAGCACGGTCGCCCCACATATAAGTGTTATAGCAAAACATGACAAACTTAGGATAGCCCATGGTGCTGTCCTTGAAGTTGATTTTGCCATGCTTCATGGCTCGCCACCAGTAGCGCTTGTCGCGTGTGGTGTCGTAGGGCTCGTTGAGTTTGTCGTTGATGCGCTGAGTGATATTCTGCTTCAACTGCTGGAACTTGCTCAACTTAGGCATGGTGTCTTGCTGCACGGTGTCTTGCTGCTCAAGCACGACAGGTTGCTCCACAGTCTGTCCCCACGAGAGGTCAGTCATGCAAAGCATGAGCATTAATATCAAGTAGAAGCGCTTCATCAACTATAGAATCTTTAGAAGTCGCTGAAGAACGATGGGCGAATGAGTAATCCCAAGCGCAAGCGGCAGTGGTACTTGTTGTAGTCGAGCATGTTCTCGCCATAGCCGTCATAGAAGTGGAGCATGATGAACTGGTTGTCCTTCTCGCGGATGCGGAAGCCCACATTGATGATTGTGTTGAAGCTAAAGTTCCAGCCCTGACGCTTCACAAAAGTCACATCGGCAACCCAACGCTTGTTGTTAGATAAGAATTGAGCACCAGTCTGGAAAATACCGCTGTACTTGAGGATGTCCTTGTTTTGCTGACCATCGATAATGGGAATCCAAGTCTTGGCATGAACCATCAAGTTACGGTTGATAAAAGCTGAACCACCAAATGAGATTTTGTTCCAGCTGCGCGATGCCTCACCGTCACGGCCATTAGACTCATGCTCAACCATGATAAGAGTACTTCCCATTAAGCGACCCTTAGCGAAAATAGGCGTTATAATACCAATTCCTGGGTTGAAGTTCAGGTCGTGGAATGGCAGCGACTCCTCAAAGATGTTCCACATTGCCTTTTGCGAATAGCTCAAGAAAAGGTGGCTGTGGAGTGGAAGTACCGACTTCGTCAGGCGCTGGCGGAAACTGATTTGGAACTTCACATCGCTGTTATACTCATTAGGTTTGTGATTAATAGCTGTACCGAGAGCGAAATAGTTGTCCTTGTAGATTCCAAAGAAAGGACGGTTATCAAAATCGTGAATGAGGCTATCGACATTGAATTGTTGTTGCTCTTTGCCCAACATCTTTGTAACAATTTGTGCCTGAGAAGGGCAAGCAACACCTGCAAGAACCAATACTATTATAATTCTAAAAAGTTTCATTTCTATTATCGTTTTTGTTTATTCTATTTTATACTTAACTATTTCACTATTCAATTATACCACAGTGAAATTCACAATATCAATGTGATTGTACTTGGCGATTATCCTGTCGTTCATCCAAATAAAAATGTCTAAACTTGTATCAGTCTCGCCATTTGGTAATTTATACTCGTAACACTCAAAACTGAGCATATACAAATCATCGCCATAGGCCATCAGCTCCTCGGCAAAGGAGAAAAGAACTTTTTCTTGACGTCCTGAATGAATTTGTTGTGGAACACCGTCAACCCACAGCACAGCTCGCATATTGTGATCCTCATCATCCTCATAGCCGCAAGCATAGATGTGTCCATTGAGATAAGTGGTCGAGGTCACGTGACCAAGAGGAAGGTCGTATTCATAAGGTTGTGGGTTAAGTGTGCGAGGTAGAACTTGCAGCTCCTTGTCAACCCAGATGCAGGGCTCGGTTCCCACATGGCCACCCACGATGGTGTGGTCGGTGTCGTAAGCATAGATATTGGTTGCATGACCACTCACATCTGGACTGGGCTTGGGGAGGATAGCCTTGGCATAACGGCCCTTGTACTCATAGTAGAGCACTGCATCGTTAGGCTCGCCATGGTGGTACTCCATCCCCGCGAGATAGCACTTGCCATTACTCACTGCAATGCACTGTCCCGAAGTGTTGAAGTCCTCACAGTCCTCGATAGGGAAAATACCACTGTTTTTCAAGATGTAGGGATAGTCAAAGAGGTAGATGTAATAGTCCCACTTGGCTATACCTTGCGTCTCGTGGCTCACATTATCGATAAAATCGATGTGCAGCGTGTTCCACTTGCCGTTTTTCCAGTATCCCACCTTATCCTTGGAGTTCTTTCCCGAGACAAAATAGTCATCACCATCGCTAATTATCTCACTGGCATACTCGCAGTCGGGGAGTTCCATTATCCTGTCGCCCATCAGGTCATAGATGTGACCTTCGGAAGTGAGCACATAAATCTGACGCTCGCCACGGCGCTTGACTTTAACCTCATCTTTTTCGCAAGACGAGAATAACAATAAGGCCACAAGTACCAAAGAACAGTGATAGAGTATATGTTTCATACGCGTTGAAAAGTCATTAAATGATACAACCACAAGTTGCATTTCAGAACATTTTTAAAAAAATCACGAAATGCAAGACACAAATTTGACGCAAAGGTAAGAATTTTCCAAATAATAATACTATTCAATTAATAAAAAAATACATTTTTGTTAAAAACATAGAGAAATAATGATAAAATAGTGAGAACCCTAAACGAGTTCCCACTATTTGCATAAGATATAAAAATAATGATTATTTTACTATCACTTTACGATTACCATAAATGTAAAGACCTGGCACGGTGGGCTTGGTGGTGCCAACAAAGCGGCCATCAATAGAGTACCAAACTTTATTTCTTTGGGCGAAGTCATCGACAATGTCGGGAACACCTGTCATCGGTGGATCTTCGGGTAGTTCAAGTGGATAAACGATGAACTTATCACTCACGTCACCATCTGTATAAGGTGCGTATTGCGGTTCTTCCTCGTCCTTAAGGCGGCTTAACTTTGATTTTGTTTCATTTTCATTTGGCTCACTGACAGTTTTTAAGCGGTTGACGGCATCAAAGGCATAAATATAGCGATCCTTTAATTCAGGCATATTGTTAGGTTTTTCATAAAGGTCATAACTAACGCCGAAACCTCCTCTGAGTCCCATCGTGTTTGCAACACCATCAGGTTCGGGGATATAGAAGCATTCGTCCTCATCATTGTAAATAGCCCATTCCACATGAATAAGTTCCTGTGGCTTTGGTTGAACAAAAGCATAGGTTTTTTTGTTATTGACCCCAATCTGTGCCCTACCCATAAATGAACAAGGGATATAGACATTGGGTACATAGGGGGAATCACCACCGATTATGAGCTCAGCATCATTTCGTACTTCAATAATTGGGTTTTTCTTATTTTTTAAAGTGCCAGTGATTGAGTTTCCTACAATCCATTTGCCTATATAGCCTTTGAGTTCATCTTCATTATCATCCTCATTATTACCTACATTAGTGAGTACCACCCAGTTGCTTTGGTCGTATTTATTTCCAAGAGCATCCATAAGTCCAGTGGTCTTCATGTAGTCTATCTCGCCAGCATAGACCTTATCAGGAGTAAGCCAATGGTTATCATCCTTAACGTAAAGTCCACCATCAACATCAGCATAAACCGCTGCTATTTCGTCGTCGCTAACAGTGTATTCACGCCCCACGACACCAAAGTTCACAATCCACCACAGCGGGTAACAATTATTATCTTCTACAAGGGGAATCCATGCAACAAATTTCTTTGAATCTACATAGTCTTGCAGCATCCCTTCAGGGACATGAATAGTAGTGTGCTGGTTGGTGTTGAACTCCATGCCGCCATGTTCCTCATTGCCTGGCTCGTAAACTCCGTCCCACCAATGGAAGTAGTAGTAAAGCTGTTCCTGTTCCTCTTCGGTCATTAGGAAATACACATCGGTGACACCCTTGCATTCACTGAAGGCGTGCGCCTGAATCTCGGTCACCGTTGAGGGTATAACCATTGTGGTGAGACTTGTGCAAAAAGCGAAAGCCTCTTCCCCTATTGTTTTAAGTCCCTCGTTGAGAAAAGCATATTCTAGTGAAGTGCATCTCAGAAATGCACCAATCCCAATTGTAAGAAGAGTCGATGGCATCCTTACCCACTTGATACCGGTGCAGTCGACAAAAGCATTCTCGCCTATGTAAGTGATACCTTCATCAATCTCAACGCTCTCAAATAACGGCAATGAATTATCTTCATCTGTATAGTTCTCAGGGTCAAAAGCACTTTCGGCGATTCTTACAACATCCAGTTCTTTGACCACGCCACGAATGTGTAGTGACTGGATGGGCGTTTCTTCGTCCCATCCAGTGACGATGTAAGCGCCATCGTCAATTGACCACTCGTAGACCACGCCGTCAACGACGACTTTGTCGCCGTCGCTGGCGGCATGACCTACAGTAGCGGTCAGCACTGTTAACAGTGTTATTAAAAAGAATCTTTTCATCGCTTGATAATCTGCTTGACGGCACGCGCTCCAGTGTAGGTGCGGGCCTCAACAAAGTAGACGCCATCAATTAAGTGACTCAAGTTGAACGTCGCCTGATTGTTGTCAGGGGTGAAGCGGTCTATCAGCTTGCCATTGAACGAGTAGACGTTCACCTCACTGAGGATGTCACCTGCCTTGACGTTTATCACATCGGTCACCACTGCTGGGGTGATAACGATGCGTGACGACGATATCACATTCTCGATTGCCGAAGTGTTGTTGAGGTCAAACACTTGTGGCTCGTCGAGGTCGCCATAAATCCAGTCGCTGAGCCACTGCAGCTCTTCGCTGAACCAAACCTCATCGCCATTGTAGACGGTAGCGAATCGAACGGTCTTGCCTGCCTCGTCGGCATTTCCTGCCACGGTGAGTAGGTAGAGTCCATCTTCGGTAGCAGTGGTAACACCACGGCACTCACCGTCGACAAACGCTGCGATGCACAGGTCGTTAACCTCAACGTCACCCTTAACAACTCGTGCCACAACATTCATATTGTCGCTGAACTGGTGGTGATCAACGGGAGTGAATGGCAGATTGCGTGGTGCTCGCATCACCGGTGGTGCCTGATAACTGGTGGCATCAATGGTTGGATAGCGGAAGGTCACAGAGTCGGTATTGTTCGACTTATAATAGTAACCCAAGCCAGGAATAATGGCCGTGAGGTCACCCTCCCACTTGTATCCGTCGTAGAATGCTACCTGAGTTTTGCTCTTGACGATATCACCACGAGTGGGCTGCAGGTCGGCAAACGCCTCACTCAGGCTCAAATTATAGATTGACAGCGGACCAATCCAGTTCCAGCCTGGGTAGATGGTCTGGGTAGTAGTGCGAGTGTCAATCATCGTGCCGCTGATGCTCACATTTACATCATTCTTGACCTTGAGCTTGTAGAGGTTGCCAATAGCCAGCGTGTCGAGACCTGTAGAGGTCCACTTAGTGCCACTGTTCATGGCAAATCCCTCCTTGCCCTTGATTGTGTTGAACGTCTTGGAGTGACCGAAGAGGCTCTCCAGGTCGGCCTTGCCAGGCTCGGGCTGCACATAGAGCGATATCCAGTTCCAACCATTAACGAGGTTACACTGCTGTTCAACAATGTCGCTAGGCTGCCATACAACAGGGGTGTCGTAGTCGCCATAGAGTCCGTTGGGCTGGTAGGTAGGATTCAGCGTCTCGCCATTGAGCTTAGTCTTCACATTGCCAAGTACCACGCCCTTCTCGGCATCATAGATGCGGAATGTGATGGGCTTGGTAGCTGTGACATCCTCAAGTCCATAGATGGTCATGCTCACGAAGTAGGCATCACGGCTGGTGACGAGCTTGGGCGATGCCACACCACAGCAACTGTTATCGACAAAGGCTGCTATCTTGGTGTTGGTATTGGTGCAAATCTTGTCGTCGAGATAGATTTGACCTATCATGTTCATCGAACTCTCGGCTCCATAGGGGTCGAATGTCCAATTGGGCTCGTTGCCAGTGACGGTGACATTGATGAGCAGCGGCGCGCAAATGCCGTCGTCGTTGGTCGCATAGGCATAGACCATGTGAGTTCCAACAGGCGCGTCGGCTCCCACAGTGAACTCTACAGATTCCAATTCGCCTGTGCCAAGCACGCCAGAGGTTACCGAAGGAGTAATCCAGGTGGGAAGTCCAGAAATGTCGAAACGTCCACTCTCGCTGCCCTTGTTGTGCAAGGCTGCGAACACCGACACCTCGCTCAAGCGGTCCTTCTCAACCAAGAGCGCCTCTTGATCCCATTCCAAAGTGCTGTAATCAACCACAGCACTCCATGTGATGGCCTCCGACAAGTTGTCCTGCATGTCGCGAACATTCTTGACAATGAACGTTAGCAGATTGCCCTGCATGCGTGCCGGCAAAGTGTTGATGTTGATGTAAATCTCATTGGACGAAGCCGTGAAGTCAAAGTCGAGGTTCTGCTTCAATGGCGACTTGCGCAGAGCAGGAGCTGTAGAAGATTGTACCACTCCAGGACCTATTGCCTCACCCATGCCAAGTTGCTCCATGCCAGGAGCATTATTTATGAGGCTAAACTCGGTGACAATGTTGCCATTGGCATCAAGCACACTGTGCTCCATGGGATAGTAGGCGATAAGTCCAGTAACCTGGGCTGTATCAACCTGATTGTAGCGATTTGCGATAATCGAAGTTCCATCGCACGCCACATTCCAAACTCTCAATTCGTCGATGTCGCCAGTGAACTTATAGCTCTCCTGAATCATGCTTGACTGTGGGTCAAACTTGAGGATTCCGCCCACATAGAGATAGTCGCCTGCAGCAGCCGGTAATTGCTGCTCGGCAAGAGTCTTCACGGGCTTGCCGTCAAGATAAACCACGGCACTCACGCCACGATGAACATTGAGGGCGATGTGGTGCCAGTTACCATCGTTATAGTCGGTGTTGGTAAGCACAAGAGGAAGTCCATTGCTATTGAGCGACGACAAGGTGTCGTTGTAGAGGTGTAGAATCATCGAGTTGTCATAGTCGAAGCCAATCGACACGCGGTCGGTCACCGAGAGTAATGTTGCTCTGGCATTCTTGTCTTTTTCACCACGGAACCAGGTCTCAACAACATAGCTGTCGGTTGAGCGTGGTGAAACGCCTCCAATAGGTACCCTGATGATGTGCTCGCCATCGAGGTGAGCGGCAAGGTTGGTGTTCTCCACGTTCCACGACTCAGTAGCCAGATGCATGTTGCGTCCACGGGCATAGTCGGTAACGGTGGTGCCGTGACCCTCGTTCATCTTCCAGTAGCCCACCAGGCCTGGCAGATAAGGTGCTACGACCTCATCTTTCTGTGCCAACAAGGTACGCACTGGGCAATTCTTGTTCCAGAGCACAAGCTCGTGCATCATGCCAGTGAAATCGCGACCCAAAATGAGGCGGCCGTTGCTATTGTAGTCCGACACAATGGCTTCGTCAAAGAGCATGGTCTCGTTGCCATCTTCGGCCATGAGCATGGTGAGAGTGTTTTGACCCGCCATACCTTTCACATAGTTAAGAGCGAGGAATACCCACTTATCCATTGGCACGGTCTCTATCGACGTGATTGTGATTTCGTTGATAGTGGCATCGATTTGTCCGTTTTCGTTGATGGCAACCTTGAGCATGTTGCCCTCGGTTCCGTGCTCAATGATGGTGCCGCTGCCCTTGCGCTTGAGCCACAATGATGAGGCGAAGCTGGTGTTGGCGATGGGCAGGTAGGCATCGGTCTCGACTGGTGTGCCGTTGAACTGCAGCGACACGTCATGCGAAACCTGAGAGTCGTTGAGCGAACCAGTGATGAAGAAGTTGTCGTCCTTGGTGAGATAACTCTCGCGGATGTCTTCGTTAAACTTGATTCGGATGTCGTCAGTCGGTGTTAGGATACCAGTGTTGGGATAAGCCTGTCCAAGCAGTTTAGGTCCGCGAGTGTCGCGAATCACTTCAATCTCATCGGTCATCGCAGTGTAGTCCTTGCCTCCCAAGATGCACATGCTCTCGGCAGCCACCATGTAATGACCGTCGATGTTGGGCAGCTTGAGATCGTAGGTGATGTTGGGCTTATCGTTTGGCATGAGCGACTGCACATCGGTCTCGTGGCCTTCGCTATAGTAGCTCTCATCGGTGAGCCATTCGTGAGCTGTAATCCACTGAGAATCGCCGGCAAAGCGGTATTTGAGTCTCACGCCCTTGAGGCCGTTGAAGAGACGGTTGATGTCGCTGATGGTAGCAACTATACCCTCTTGATTTTGCACAGCCCGCTGGTTGAGGATTGTCTTGTTGAGATTGAGAGTGACTGGAGGTGCTGCAGGCACAAAGTGTGCCGAGAACGAAACAGTCTCATAAATCCACTTCTCGGGCTTGCACGTGCTGGCAAGGAAGAGGGTGATGTTGTTGTAGTCGAGAATGGAGTTGTCGGCCTGCTTGATGGTGAGAGTCTTGGTGATAGGCACTCCATACTCCATCCACATTTCCACTCCGTTGACAAGAGGCTCTCCGTCCATATAAATCTGCAGTCCATTGGGGTTGGTGGCAGCATCAACATAGACCACTGCCGATGTGAGTGCCTCGTGGGTCTCGCTCTCGTTGGTGAATACCACCTGCACCTGAGCTTCCTGTCCGGCAGGAATGTCGACGAAGTTGGTCACGGGCATGGAGATGCGCGGGTTGTCGCTCTTCATCGTAGCATAGTCGAGCAGAGTGCCGGGATTGTAATACTTGGTGCGTGTCTCTCCCTCGTAGGGGCAGCGCGTCTGTCCGCCACGAGTGCGGAAGATGGTGGACCATCCCTTAGGGGATTCAAAGATGTCGACGGTGTGGGCATTATTCCGCTGCGTGTCGTTGAGCGTGTAAGCAAACCGTTTGTTTATGGTGGTTTCGTCTACATCAATTTTTTTCTGGTGATACCCTATCTCTGTGTTAGAGATGATGATGGCGCCAGTCTTGTTTAGCAAGTAACCGTTTTTGCCCTTATAAGCTAGTCCTGTAGAGAAACTCTCAACCGAGTTGTCAACAGTATTTGTCGTGGTGCCGGTGCTATTAGTAACCGTCACACCAGTCTCAAACGACTCGTTGCCTTTTTTGTATTTCGGGTCGTTGAAGGCTTTGATTTTATCCTCTTCATTAACGGCAAGAGTTTTCTTCCACGACTCGATGATCTGGTTACACCAGTGCACACTGTCGCAACCTTCAAAACCATCGGGGAAGCGGGCATAGTAGCTTGGTCCTTCCATGCCCTCGGCTGCTTGGTCGCCCCACACTTCCTTGTCGCCATTGCTCGAGCCGTATCGCGGGTCGTCCTCGGTGAGGAAAGTGTAGTAGGTTGCCACTTGTGGATTCTCCTCAATCTCGTCCATCGAGTTGATGTGCTTGAGCATGGTGTTGCGGGTGCGCTTGATGTTGCCAAAGAGTGTGTTCTCGATGTAGAATTGTGAGTACTCAAAATGGGTGTTGAACTGTTCGTCCATTGACATGGTCTCTTGCATGTCAATTCCCCAAGAGCCATTGTCGAGCTTGAAGAGTCCCACCTTGTCGGCGGCACCTATTATATAATTGGTAGAGTAACCTATAAACACATCACCATCACGACCCACATACTCCTTGGCTGAGCTGGAAGATGTTGACGTGCCATTGGTGTAGGTGACTGATGTGTGGTTGTCCCAAGTTTTATGAACATCATATTTCCATGACACTTGATTCTCTCCAATCACTGTGTTAAAGCTCAGAATACCGAAGAACGCAGTTCCGGCGATATAGTCCACCTCAATCGATGAGCGAATATCAATACCTAGCTCCGTTTCGTTGTGAACACCGCGCACAGTGTAGGTGTAATCGCTGGTGACCGAATCTACCGCCCAAGTTGCATAGGACGCATCACCAGGCGGGTCGCGTAGAACCATTTGAACATGACTTGGACCTGCAGTAATGAAATTATTGCCCGTAGGCACCACGCCCGTTATAATACCAGTCAATCCTTCGTTACTCCACAGTTTTGTCTTGCCTTGAATGACCATCGAGGCGTTCATGTTGCGAGTGAAAGGTGCCGTGAGGGCGGGAATTCCGGCTCTCCACTTGTAGTGTGCCTCACCTAAAGAGTCGAGCTGCACTTGCTCGGGGGTGAGTTTCACCATGTCGCCACGTTTTATTTCGTGACCATCTACCACGTTGTTCTCGGCAACAACGAGTGTAGCCTCGCCCAACTCGTTGCCAAAGGTGATGACCGAGTCGCGGAGCGCATCCTTGTGCAATTTTCCTGCCGCGATCTTGTCATAGTTCACGTAAGGCTCATAGGCCTTCACCTTGAAGTCGTAGTCTCGGCCAAGCTGGAAGATGGGATAGCCATAGTTGTAGGTCACCTCACCTGTCGACTCATTGTAATTATAGATGGGAAGCTTGAGTTCTTGACCCATTTCGGTGACGGCTATGGTGTCGGTACCGAAAGCGCCTGGTGGCAACCCCATTTGGGTAATTTCCAAAATTGGGCTGTTGCGATAGGTGAGCATCATCTTCTTATTGCACTTGAACAGTGGCAACGGCTCGTTGTTTAGCGTGTAAATGGTGTCGGGGATGACAGTGTCGTTGGGATTGGTAAGGTTCACCGCTGGAATGCTACTGAACAACTCATCGTTATCAATGCTGGGATTGTTGGGGAACCTCACACTTTTCACCATGTAACGAATTGGAGGTATCTTGGCGCTGAACTCACCTGTTTCTTCATCGGTGGTGATAATGATATTTTTCACATCATCAACGTCACCACCAGCGCGATAGGATGTGCTGCCGATATCGAGTGAAGAACTTTCTACTACAACATTCTCGGGATTAGGCACCCACTCAATGGTAGTGCCCTGCACTTGCTGCACGGCATTGAGCATGCGTTGCGGGTGGTCGAGCGGCGTCAAGGTTATTATTGCTTTGCCAATGGTGTTCTCGCTCACTCCATATCCCAACGGTTTCTCGCCCTCGGTGTTGCCACCGGTAACACGGCCTGCAAACACTGCGAGCGTGTTATCGTAGAAATCGATATGGGTGTCATCAAGGAACTCATAGGTGTCATCCTCTTCTGCAGGATAGCGACCAGCGCCCTCAAAGGTGTGGCCGTCGCGGCGAACTTCGATATAGTGGTTGCCGATAGGCACCGAAATCTCATATTCACCATTAGCATCGCTGTAGATGAGTTTGTCGTTCTTGTTGCAAGGCAAGCCGTCAACATAGAATGACACGCTATCGACAGGAATCGTGGTGCCAGAATAGCGAATTGTGCCTCGCACTTTGAAACTTGACACATCGGTAAAGTCATAACCATTGAGCGACAGCGAATTTGCACTGATAAAACCAGTGCGGCTGGCAGGATTAAAGGAGTGAATACCCTTGGTGGGGGCTACGGTGTAGCCCGTGCCGCTGCCAGTGAAAGGAATGCCACGAATGATATACTCACCATTGGTGTTGGTCAAGCCATAAAGCGAAAGCTGATCTTCGCTAGGCACGATTTCCGATGGACGGTTGTTGGTGCCCAAGTCTGGGTGGTTTCCGTTAGGAATGCCATCGGTATAGGAATAGTCAAAAGCATATTCTTCCAGACCTTCGTCAAAGGGCCAGTAGAGTTTAAGTCCTGTTTCACGTCCACTGAGCAAGCGGTCGTAAGTGGTGACAATCTCGTTGTCGGGAAGCGCGCGATTCCATATTCTCACTTCATCGATGTTTCCCTTGAGGGTGTTGTGATGATTTCCTCCATAGGCACCACAAATCCTCACTTTAACCTTGTTATCGGCATCTGCTGGAATTTCGCTGGTGTCGAAGTGAAGAGTGGGGAAATCCTTGAGGTCAAATATGTAAGGATTCTCGACATCTCCGTTGATGATGAAGGTTATTGAGCCATCGGCATTGTTGCGAATGGTGATGTGGCTGTATTTATTGTATTCAATTACTCCATAGGCTCCAGTGGCAGGGTTCTTGAACCACTTTTCGGTACCACCGAATTTCAGCATCAGTGCAAAACCGTCATGGTCGCCACCATACTGGTTGTGATGGTAATTGAACAGACCGAAATTATAGCCTACGAGGTTACCTTCGGAGTCATGAGTGTCACCATCATATTTGTCAATCTTGAAAAGTCCCACCCAGTGCTGCTCCTCATCGGGATTAATCCACATTTGCAAGGTGAATGGACGGTCAAGACGCAGCATGCTGTTGGCAGTACTGGGATCGGCAAGCCACACCATACCGACACCGTCATCAAGCAATTTGCGGCTGTAGAACTGTGGGCGCGACGTCTCGTCGCCACTGCGCAAGAGGTTGAGCCTTACTCCTTCAACCGCCGTGCCTGTATCAAATTGCACACGACCGGCAATCACACCAGCCGCCTGGCTGAAGCCGCTCTCAACAATCGCATTGCTGATAACCCGGCCTGTGCCGTCACAGTCGGGGGAGTAGGCAGCCACGCGATATTCATAGAATCTTCCAGGCTCGGCTGTCTGGTCCACGTAGGTATAGTTGGTTGTTGTTCCCGAAGTGGTGCCAATCGTAAGCCAGTCGCTGGCACCTATGAAACGCCTGTGAACCTCATAGTAAGTTGGGCTGGTGCCCACCTGTTTTGCTGTCCAGTTAACATGAACGCTTCCCTGGTAGTTACCCTTACTGATTGTTACACCAGTCACAATGCTGCCGTCAAGCAAGCTTGACTGAATAGTATCGCTGGTGAAGTGCAATTTCCCGTCAAGCATATCGGTGTTGACAAAATACCTGTAAACCTCGCAGCTCGATTGGGGCTTGTCGTCGGTGAACGATGCTTTTCCTGCATCACGTGGCACCGTGACTTCTCCATATTTTTTCCTTATTGTTCCATCGGGATCAATGCGGTTCACATAGAATGTTACCGATGTCTCATTCTTGGGCACATTGCCAAAATTCCAGTCTATCTTGATGTTGTCGGTGACATCCACATCCTGGCTGAGGTGCAATGGTATCACCGGCACGGTGTTAGTCATAACAATGGCTGCATTGATATTAGCGAGTGGCTGAGGGTCGCTGGGAATATCCAACGGAGCCCACGAATTCTTGAGCTGGAACACCTCGTAGCGATAATACTTGTTGTAGTCCAGTCCATACATTTCTTTGTCGATGAAATAATTATCGGACGTTGAGCCCACTTTCTCGCGGTTGCCCGTGTAGGAGCCATACTCGCTCATGGGCGTGCGGTAAATCTGGAAATCTCCTTCCTGGGCGACAGCGTTATCCACCTCCCATTGCAGGCGCATTTCTCCCTTCACTTGGTTGAACGTTGCTGCCACGTCAGGGGGTGTGTTGTTGAAGCTCGTTACCGCCGTTGCTATCCAGGGAAGCTTCAACGACAACGAAACATTGTTGTAAACGTAGTAAAAACTACCCTTTTTAGTTACTTCAACATCGAAATCTTGATTAGGCACATCAAGTTCTATCGATTTTACTTGATGGTTTTCCACTACAAATGACTTGTTGCTGAAACTCGTGCCATCTTTGGTGACAACTTTAGCCTTGTAATTGCTAGTAAAAGACTGGTCGTCCCAAACACCACCCATGTTTTCGGGCAGCCAAGTGTTGTCGGCAGTCACTTTCACCTTGTTTGGGGCTATCCATTCAACTGTGGCATCCTCACACTCCTTGAATTCCATTTGTAAATCTTTCCGGTAACGTGAATGGATGGTGAATTTATGGTCCTCATCCCAGGCAAATGTGTGGTCTTGCTTGTAGTAGGTGTCATTCTCAATTTGGATGGCGACCACTTCTTCAAGGGCCACCTGAGTGGGGGCGTAACGGAACGACATCCAGGTGCCGTCCATGTTTCCGTCGCCTATCACGCCGTAGGTGTTGTCGGTCTGCGTGAAATTGCCACCTTTGGGCCACTCACCAATTTTGTGAAGCACCCCATCTTTTGTTATCACATGAAAGCTCTGCTTACTGCCATTTCGGCCAAAGCCATTGGGTTGACCGTAGTGATAGCGAAACTTAATATTGATAGTTGGATGCTCAATCGATAGTTTTCCACCGCGTTGACTCTCAAAGCCACGGAAATTGTTCATACCCGTGTCTTCGTCAATACCGGTGCACCATTGATAACTCTTGCCGCAGCACACTTCGGCAACATAGATGTTACACATGTAGGTGCCACCGCCAGGGTCGGAGAATTGACCCGAAATGGCATGTGCCGCAAGCGGTGACAACAACATCGTTGTCAACAGTGCAAGCAACATCAAAGATTTGTATTTTTTCATATAAAAAAGAGTATTTTGTTATTAATTATAAATTTCAATTAATACTTAAATCACTGATTTTTTTCATTTTTGTATATAAGATGCAAATATACAACTTTTTTGTATAATATTTATTAAATATATCAATTTTAATTTTTTTTATAAAAAAACGGGAACTCGTCGCGAGCTCCCGTTATCAATTTCTTTTATGAAAACAGTGAATCGGCTGGGATTCGAACCCAGGACCCACAGCTTAGAAGGCTGTTGCTCTATCCAGCTGAGCTACCGATCCAGCTTTTTTGAGACATTACTTACTCAAAAAGCGGTGCAAAGTTAATACATTTTCGCTTAACAGCAAAATTTGTGAAATAATTGTTGTAATTTTGCATCGCAAAAAATATGCCACATATGGATATACTTGAAAAAGTGCGTAACTTGCACATCGCCGATTATAACTACCCACTGCCCGACGAGCGCATCGCCAAGCATCCACTAGCCGAGCGAGAGCAGTGCAAAGTGCTCATGCACAAGGGCAGCAACCGCATCGAGGAGCACAAGTTCTTTGAGGTGCCTAAACTGCTACCCAGTAATGCCATGCTCATCTACAACAACACTCGTGTGATTAATGCTAGGCTCCGATTCCGCAAGGCCACTGGCAGTCAAATTGAGATTTTCTGTCTCGAGCCGGTAGCGCCACACGACTATCAACTTATTTTCCAAACAACCACACAATGTACATGGCTATGCCTAGTGGGCAACAGCAAGCGCTGGAAAAGTGGGGACCTTGTGCAACAAGTCATTGTTGATGAAGAGAGAATAACCGTCACAGCCACACGTGGCGAACGCCGAGGCAACGCTTTCGAGATAACATTTACCTGGGACGGCAACGACGTGACTTTTGCATCACTACTTGAGGCAATGGGCGAGATTCCCATCCCACCCTACCTGAACCGCGGCACCGAGCAGAGCGACCTTACCGATTATCAGACAGTGTACAGCCACATTGACGGCAGTGTGGCAGCCCCCACTGCTGGCCTCCACTTCACCGATGAAGTGCTTGACGAGTGCGATCAACTTGGAATTGAGCGACGCGAGCTCACCCTCCACGTGGGCGCAGGCACTTTTCAACCTGTAAAGAGCGAAAACATTGGCGACCACAACATGCACACCGAGTTCATCAGCGTGCCTCGCGACCTGCTCGCCGAACTTGCCACCACAACTCGCCCAGTGATTGCGGTGGGAACAACTAGCGTGCGTACCCTTGAAAGCCTTTACTACATAGGCCAAATTCTCGACGCCAACCCTAATGCCACAGAGGAAGAGTTGCGTGTGACACAGTGGATGCCCTACACTACCCCATGCGCAATCACCGCACAACAGGCACTACAAAATATTGTCGACTACCTCGATCGTCATAGAGCAAGCGACTACCTGGGCAGCACACAGCTGATGATAGCACCAGGTTTCACCTACCGCATCGTAAAAGGCATGATTACCAATTTCCACCAGCCACAAAGCACATTGCTGCTACTAGTGGCTGCATTTGTGGGCAACGAAAACTGGCGCAACATTTATAACTACGCGCTCGACCATGACTTTCGCTTTCTGAGTTACGGCGACGCCTGCCTTTTTCTTTAATCCGATCTGCGGTTATTTCAAGATTCGTAAAAAGAAAAACACCCACCATGGCTTTGGTGGGTGTCATTTTTATATGTAAATAACTTTATTTCAGAGTAGTTGCATTGATAATATCGTTGAGGTTCTTCATCATCACTTCCTTAAGCTCATCGCCCTTCATTGGTGTGCCACCAGGCATAATGCGGAAGGTCACAAACCCCTCACCTTGAGGAACATAAGCCTCATACTCATAGCGGCCATCTTTCTCATTTTCAAACACCTTGTAGGTCTTATCGCCAACTGTGATGTCAGGGATGGCTTTGCAACCACGCTTAGCTATGCTTTCGGCAAGATCATTCTCACTATACAATGTGTAGTTAACCATTGCTGTTGAGTGAGGATTCTCCTTCAAAGTCATGTTGCAAGAGCTTCTTACCATCTTACTGCTAGCCTTCCATCCTTCAGGAATTGCGATAGTGTAATTGTCGCAAGTGAGTTCCTTGAGGTCCTCGATTTTCACTTCCTCGGTCGCCTCTTCTCCCTCAGTTGCCTGATCAGAAGTCTGCTCAGTAGAAACTTCTTCTCCACTTGACTTCGATACACTCTCACTGACACCTTTGCACGACACGAGTGTCATTGCTGCCACCGATGCGATGGCGATAATGTAATTGATTTTCTTCATTTTAATTTAAGATTTAAGTTAATAATTAGTACCTACATTACAATAACGAGAAATTAATCAAGATATTATCGTTTTTTATAAAAAAAGTAATCCACGACATCACGTCGGGGATTGCTTAACTAATTAACCTTCTAATACCATTAACATAAACCTTAAACAATGAAAAAGAATCGTCGTCACGACGAATAAGATTTCATAACCTTAAAAACTAATACCATAAAAATACATAGCAAATTTAATGCCATAAATCTAACAAAACATGATTTTCGTGCCAAAACCACAAAAGAAATGCAACAATTTAACATCATTTAATAACTATATTTCGATTTACGATATTCATGCCAACTTGAATTCTTATTTTAGTTGATTATGCTCCATGAATTGTGAATTGCCAATTATTTTTATATCTTTGCAAGTTGAAACTATTTCTACTCGATAGATGAAGATAGTACGCAGTCGATATTTGCCACCATTGCGACGCCATGTTGCCATCAATCTGTTCGGAGTGTTCTTTGTGCACCCCAACGTACATGTTAACGAGCGTCTCATCAACCACGAACGCATCCACACGGCGCAGATGCGTGAGCTCGGCTACCTACCCTTCTATCTCATCTACTTGATCGAGTGGTTCATAAGGTTAGTCATGAAAGGAAACGCCTACTTGAGCATAAGCTTCGAACGCGAAGCCTACCGACACGAGAACGACTTCGACTACCTGAGCCGCCGCAAGCACTATGCATGGGTTAAATATCTAAAGAAGAAGAACAAGAAAAAGAGGGAACGACACAAAAAAAGCAAGAATAATAATGGATAAATTAGAAATCGAAAACAATAAGGCGGAATTTATCAACCTGCTCAAGTCAACTGGACGCGAAGGTGTTGACGAGCTCATCGATATGCTCGACGACGGCAAGATGAGATTCTTCACCGCACCAGCTAGCGTGAACCACCACCTCAACTATGACGGAGGACTGCTGCAGCACTCGTTGAACACCTGCCATGCAGGACTTAAACTCCGTGAGATGGTTATTGCCATGTATCCTGAACTGGAGCACCACCTTAACAAGGACAGCGTTATAATTGCAACCCTGCTGCACGACATCTGCAAGGCCGACATCTACAAGCCCACAATCAAAAAACGCAAGGGTGACGACGGACTGTGGCACGAAGTAGACTCCTACGACATCAGCTACAGCAACTTCCCTATGGGCCATGGTGAGAAATCAGCAATGCTGGCACTCATGAGTGGTCTTGAAATATATGACGACGAGTTACTAGCTATCCGCTGGCACATGGCAGCTTGGGACTTGCCCATGCAGAGCGTTGAACTGTGCCGATGCATCAATGTCGCACGCGACGAGCATCCCTTGTGCTCGCTCGTGAACCTTGCCGACGGCATCGCTGCCAACCTGCTTGAATGGAAAAACGACTAATAAGCAACACACAAGAACACATACAAACAACTAACAATCATGAAATTGCGACTTTTTGCCACAATACTGCTGCTAGGGGTCCTGAGTGCTGCGACTCAGGCAAGAGACATAACTTCGGCTCGCACCCAGAAGGCCATCGACCGCTTTGTCGACGACTCTCTCATGCGCCACGGGTCAATTGGTGTAATCGTGGTGGACGTGAAAACCGGCAAACCACTTGGTAGCCGCAATGCCAACATGGCATGCATCACAGCCTCAACAATGAAGACCGTCACCTCATCGGCAGCACTTGAGATGCTGGGCGCTGACTATACATTCCAAACTCCTGTCTACCTCGACGGCGAGATCCATGGCAACACTCTGCGCGGCAACCTCGTTGTGGTGGGTGTAGGCGACCCCACCCTGGGTTCGGTCTACTTCAAGGAGAATCTCGACATCGTGAACGAGATTGTCGATAAGCTGCACAAGCAGGGAATCAAGCAAATCGACGGCAAAGTGCTTGTCGACAACTCGAGCTACTACTACCCCGCTTATAATGGCGACTGGTGCGCCGACGACCTCGCTTGGGACTTTGGTATGGGGGTGCACGCACTCAACTATTGCGACAACCGCATGCGACTAGTGTTTGATGGCAAAGGTGATGGGACTATCTCTAATGCCCATTTCGAACCCAATGTTCCTGGAGTGCAAATCGTCAACCGCATGCGCAGCGGCAACAAAGATAATGTGGGAGTACTGCTCGAATATGCTCATCCCTCTATCGTTCTCACAGGCACAGCCGCCGACACAACCTACTATTTTGACGTGTCAAACCCCACTCCTGAGGCACTTCTCATCGACAGTCTCAACCACACTCTTGCTCGCGAGGGAATCAAGTTGGGAAACAACAGCATAACCCCAGGCTCGCAACGCTGGCAACTGCTCACACACAAGTCGCCCGTGATGACCGACATCATCACCTCACTGCTTGAGCGCAGTGACAATATGTTTACCGAGGCACTGCTGCGTGCCATGGCAGTGAACAGTGGCCGCGAACCAATCGACAGCGAGGGCGTAGCAGTCATCGACAGTCTGTTCACAGCACGAGGTCTTGATGCCAGTGGCAAGTTCCAATACGATGGCAGCGGTCTTGCACGCAACAACAAGGCACCAGTGCAGTTCTTTGCCGACATGCTCACCTACATGGCTTCGCGCCGCTTTGGTTCAAAGCAACTACGACTGGTCGACCTCATGCCACGAGTGGGAATCAATGCACGCATAGGCACCGTATTGCCTGAGACAGCTCTAAGCACCCACATAGCCGTCAAGTCGGGCTCAATGCGCGATGTGCAGTGTTATGTAGGCTACTACCCTGCCGAAGAGCCCCAGTATGCTTGGGCAGTTCTTGTCAACAACTGGCATGGTAGCCGTCCCAATCTCAGGAACATGATTGACCGCCTGCTCATTGGAATATTTGACCCAGAGCACTAATCACAACTTATCCCGCCCCTCTCGAGGCGGGTTACTTTTTGTACCATTTGTCACTTTTTTTGTTCTTTTGAGGCGTTTATTCATTTATTTTTTATATGTTTGCAAACTCTAAACGTTTTATAACAATGGAAAACCGAATCGACACTTTACTGTCACAACTATATGAGATTGAAGGGCTAATGCTGGTGATGCAGCGCAGGCACAACGAATTGCCTGAGCACTTGCTCACACAGTTCATGGCCAAAATCGACTCGCTCAAGCAACAAGCAAGTGACCTTGAGAAAGAGCTAACCAACAGTATGGCCAATGAAGAACCCGAAGTTATTATATCCGAGCCTGCAGCAGTAGGACCTATCCCGACTATCGAGCCCGAGACGATACCTGAAATAAAACCCGAACCCGAAACTAAACCCGAGTCCAAAACCGAAACACCCATAGCACCACCCGTTGCTCCTGTTGCTGTTGAACCAAAACCTGCACGCGACATCATGTCGGCGTTCTCAATCAACGACCGCTTCCTGTTCCTGCGTGAACTTTTCGATGGCGATGAACAACGCTTTAACGAAGCCATCGCTCACATGCAGCACATGAACAACATCAACCAAGTGCACAATTTCATGACCGACATCTTAGAATGGGACCCAAGCAACGACGTGGTGAAAGAGTTCTCGCGAATTGTGGGCACGTGTTATAAATAACTCCTTATCGCATGGCAGGAAAACTATATATGGTGCCCACACCGGTGGGGAATCTTGAGGACATGACTCAGCGAGCCATTAAAGTCCTTAATCAGGTAGCGCTCATTCTTGCCGAGGACACGCGCACGAGCGCCGTGCTCATGAAGCACTTCAATATAGCCACGCCTATGCGCAGCCACCACAAGTTTAACGAGCACGAGACCACAGCCGCCATCATCGAGCGACTTGAGGCTGGTGACGACATCGCCCTCATCACCGACGCTGGCACACCTGGCATCAGCGACCCAGGATTCTTGCTCTCACGTGAGTGCCGACGCCACAATATCGTCGTCGAAACCTTACCTGGAGCCACAGCATTCGTTCCCGCTCTTGTAAACTCAGGTCTGCCGTGTGAACGCTTCACCTTCGAGGGCTTCCTACCAGTAAAAAAAGGAAGAGCCACAAGGCTTGCCTCGCTTTCACAGGAACCTCGCACTATGATTTTCTATGAGTCACCCATGAGACTCGTAAAGACTTTGCAACAGTTTGTCGACACATTCGGCCCCGACCGCGAGGCATCGGTGTGCCGCGAGATTTCCAAGCTGCACGATACCACACACCACGGCACTCTGCAAGAACTTCTAGAGCATTTCAAGGCTCAAGCTCCACGTGGTGAGATTGTAATTGTGGTAGCAGGAAAAGAAGAGGAACCCCAAGTCAAGGTCGACAAGTATGCTAAATTCAAGAATAAGTATAAACCAAACATGAGTAGCAATGAAAACGACTAATCTTCATGTTATAGCAATATTATTACTTGCTTTCGCAGCCATTTCGGTTTGTAGCTGCAAAGACAAGAATCAAAACTCGAGTGACAGCTTGATGACGGTCGACACCATCGACTACGACGACGATCAAGACATGCTCACAATCGACTCGGCTGCCATGGCGAGAGACTACACCAACTCATTGAGCACACTAGTCAATGAAGTGAGCGATGGGCTCAACGAGATAAAGACAATGGAGCGCATCATCAACACCGAGGACCTTAATGCCCAGTCCCCCGAGCGCAAGGAGCAGGTCCGCAACGACATTCTCTTGATAAAGAACTCCGTACAAGACCGTCTGAACCGCCTAGCCGTGCTCGAAGAGCAACTCACCCGCAGCGAAGCGGCGGCACAATACAGCGAGGCCGAGAAAAAGAACATGCTCGAAACTATCACCAACCTGAAGGCGCAACTAGCCGAGCAACAAGTGATGATTGATAACCTCACTGCGCAGCTCGATGCGGCACGCAATACCATCAAGAACTTGAATCAAAAGGTGGACTCGCTCAAGACCGTCAACACAAGTGTAACCACCGAGAATATAAAAGCCCAAGAAGAGGCTAAGAAGGCCAAGGAAGAGGCCGTCAAGCTGAGTAATGAACTCAACGAGTGTTTTTATGCAGTTGGCTCTAAAAAAGAGCTCACCGATCACAAAATCATCGAGTCAGGATTCCTGAGAAAGACCAAGGTGATGCAGAGCAGCAGCATTATGCACTCCTATTTTACCAAGGCCGACAAGCGCACACTTAACGAGATAAACCTTCATAGCAAGAAGGCCAAGGTGCTCACCAATCACGACAAGCAGTCCTATTCAATCGACGATGTGGGCGGCGTGAAAGTGCTGCGCATCCACGACCATGACCTCTTCTGGCAATATACCAACTATCTGGTTGTTCAGATTGACTGACAACCACATTCATTCCTTTCATGAGAATCGTCATCGCCATCGACAAGTTTAAGGGTAGCGCATCGTCGATGCAGCTGGCGCAGTGCATCGAGCACACAATTCTCAGCCACATTCCCGATGCCCACATCACCACCGTGCCAATTGCCGACGGGGGCGACGGCACCATGCATGCAATCCGGGCAATATTGGGCAACAGGTTCGCAATACACAATATCGATGTGCATCGCCCCATCTTAAACCTCAGCCAAGTAAAAGCACAATACTTGCTCGACGACTCTAACCACACCGCCTATATGGATCTTGCAACAGCAAGCGGGCTTACACTCGTGCCACCCAAGAATCGCGACATCATGAGCGCATCAACATTTGGCACAGGCGAGATGATTACCGATGCTATAAATCACGGGGCAAGGCACATAGTGCTGGGATTGGGAGGTAGCGCCACGAGCGACGGAGCTATCGGTTTGCTCGCCGCTATGGGATGTATGTTCCTAGATGCCCAAAACAACATTCTAACACCATGTGCAGCAAGCCTGAGAGCTATTAAGCGAATTGACTCGCGCAACTTGTACAACTTTACTAAAGACATAGCGTTCACGCTCCTCACCGATGTCAATAATCCGCTCCTCGGTCCCAATGGAGCAGCATCCATATTCGCTCCTCAAAAAGGCGCTAACCCACAGCAAGTGATTGAGCTCGAGAGCGGACTAAGCAATTTATCACAGTTTATGCCTAACGAAGTAATTTCAACACCTGGTGCGGGTGCTGCAGGAGGTGTGGGAGCTGGTATGCTAGCTTTTCTCAATGCCACAATTGTGCCTGGCATAGACTATCTACTCGAGATGGCTCACTTCGACGAAATTATTACTAACGCACAATTCATTATCACTGGCGAAGGTCGTATCGACCAGCAAACCGTCATGGGCAAAGCTCCTGCTGGAGTGCTGCGCGCAGCCAAACGCCACGACATCCCTGTCATTGCGCTGTGTGGCTGCCTTGCACCCGACATCGACCCCTCCTCTTTGGGTTTTGCCTCGGTAATAGAGGTCACACCGCACGACATGCCACTTGAGCAGGCCATGGACACTGCCACCACCCTATCAAATGTAGAGAGAGCCATCAGCTCCCTCATTTCCAACTGCAAATAAGCTAAAAACTACAATTGCTGTCCAGCTGTTGACAGCACTCGTTCGCGGAAGATATTGTCTTTCTTCAGGCGCTCATAGGCCTTCTTACTGGCGCCTTGATGCGATTCCTTTTTACTATAGCCCGAGCCGTCGCTGGCATACACTCCCCCCAGCAGCACGGCTGTCTTGAATATTGGATTACCCTCAGCATCGCTTAGAGTGTCAATGAGCTGGAACTCTATCGACACACGATACTTCTGAGTCCATTCTATCAAGCGCGATTTGTAATTTCGCTCGGTCTTTACGAGCTCTTTCAAGTCAAGGTGCTCGGCTATTATCTTCTTTTCAATAAAGTCCTTACATGCCTTGAAACCACGGTCTAGATAAATGGCGCCCACCAGAGCCTCCACGGCATTACCGCTGATGTAGGAGTTGTGACTCGAAGAGTGAGTCGATGCCCTCACATGCGATTCAAGCCTGAAAGCTTTACCAATTCGATTTAGACTCTCACGCTGAACAATCTTGGCGCGAGTGCTTGTGAGAAACCCCTCATGTTTTGTGGGATAGCGGTCATAGAGATAGGCGCCCACCACAGCGTCAAGGATGGCGTCGCCTAAGAACTCAAGCCGTTCATTATTGGCCCAACGACCGTCAGGGGTCTTCACCGGCATGGAGCGGTGAACGAGAGCCAATTTGTAATAATCTATGTGGAGCGGATAAAACCCTGTTATGCCATGTATAAAAACATAAAGTTCCTTTTCCTTAGCGAAAAGGAACTTTATGACTGATATGAATCGGTTAAACAAGGTTGTGGAGTCTAACATTCTCATGGCAAGGCTCCACAGGCCTCATGGTCTTTTCAGGAAGCTATGGTGCTTTCCTTGCCATCACGGTTTAACTTCTTGTAATAGTAACTGAATTAACCAGTTATCAATACTTCTTAACTATCAGACTTGCATTGTGGCCACCAAAGCCAAATGTGTTGGACAACGCTACTTTCACCTCGCGGCGCTGTGCCTTATTGAAGGTGAAATTGAGGTTGTAATCTATCTCAGGATCGTTGTCGCCCTCTTCGTGGTTGATGGTGGGAGGAACGATGCCGTCCTGACAAGCCTTAACGCAGAACAGGGCTTCCATAGCGCCAGTAGCGCCAAGCATGTGACCTGTCATTGACTTGGTAGAGCTGATGTTAAGTTCATAGGCGTGCTTGCCAAACACCTCGATAATGGCCTGAGCCTCGCTCAAGTCGCCAACAGGAGTTGATGTGCCATGAACGTTGATATAGTCAACGTCGGCAGCACTGATACCTGCGTCGTCAAGGGCGCGCTGCATTACGAGCGAAGCACCAAGACCCTCGGGGTGGCTAGCTGTGATGTGGTAAGCGTCGGCACTCATACCTCCACCTATCACCTCGGCATAAATCTTCGCGCCACGAGCCAGTGCGTGCTCAAGCTCCTCAAAGACCAATGTCACGCCGCCCTCGCCCATCACGAAACCATCGCGCGAACCACTGAAGGGACGCGAAGCTGTCTCGGGACTGTCGTTGCGGGTCGAAATGGCCTTCATTGAGTTAAAGCCTCCCACACCTGCTGGGAAAATCGCTGCCTCCGAACCACCAGTGATAATGGCTGTTGCCTTACCCATGCGAACGTAATTGAAGGCATCGATCATAGCGTTGGTCGAAGTGGCACATGCCGAAACCACACCATAGTTGGGACCACGCAACCCCCACTTTATCGAGATGTGACCGGCAGCGATGTCGGCAATCATCATCGGGATAAAGAATGGGTTGTACTTTGGACCCTTCTCCTCGTTCTTGGCATAGTAGCCTGCCTCGCTCTCAAAGGTGTGAAGACCGCCAATTCCTGAACCATAAATGACTCCTATCTCATTGCGGTCAACCTTCTCGTCGTCAAGAAGCTTTGAATCGGCGAGTGCCTGACTGGCGCTTGCCATTGCGTAGTGGCAGTAAAGGTCCATGCGGCGTGCGTCGCGACGGTCCATATACTCCTCAACGTTAAAGTTCTTAACCTCGCAGGCAAACTGTGTCTTGAACAGAGAAGCATCAAAATGAGTAATAGGTCCTGCACCGCTCACTCCATTAATGGCGTTTTTCCAAGTGGTTTCAACGTCATTTCCAAGAGGAGTGATGGCACCAAGACCTGTTACCACGACTCTCTTTAATTCCATATCAATTAAAAAGGGAATGTATTAAAACAAATGAATTGTTTTAGGCTTTCTTATTCAGCAGCTTTTGCAGCCTCGATGAAAGAAACAGCGTCGCCCACTGTTTGAATCTTCTCAGTCTCAGCATCGGGGATAGTGATATCAAATTCCTTCTCAAGCTCCATGATCAGCTCTACAGTGTCAAGGCTATCGGCACCGAGGTCCTGAGCAAATGTTGCTTCGGGAGTAATTTGTGACTCACTAACACCTAACTTGTCAACGATAATCGCTGCTACTCTTTCTTGAATCTCAGACATAATACTATGAATTTTAAATTGTTAAATAATATTTTTCGTTTTTTGCGGTGCAAAGTAAGCAATTATTTGCCAAATAGAAAAACAAAACCTGAAGATTTTGCTAACAACCCTATGTTTTTTGTGCAAAAATTACTTAATGAGGCTTAAAACAAGCAACTTAGAAACACAAAATTACCTTTTTTAACAACAGCACCAGTCTAGTCTAAATGCTGTTCAAGAAGTTCGCAGGCATCGGCCACGCATCCTTCGCATGAGCGGAGCACCTTGCCAGTGTCCACACCTTTGAGCAGGCGGCACTGAGTGGCTCCGTTGATAGCCTGGAACCCATTCATCACTTTGCGCATGGCAAGCGTCGCCTGAACCTTGTCGCGCTTCACGAGCCCGAGCACTATAGCGGTTCCCGTCAGGGCGCCACATGTGCCTTCCATGTTGCCCAAGCCACTGCCAAACGCATTGCCCAGATTCATTGCCTCCTCCTCGCTAATTCCAGCAAGGTCAGCATAGGTTGTGATTACTGCCTGTGCGCAGTTGCACACCTTTTTCCTCTCGGCTGCTATATGTTTTCTAGTCTCCATAATCTTGAAATTTATCCTAAGATTGTTATTTGTCACAAAGGTTTAATTAAAACAACACACAAAAGTACTATTTTTGTCGCTTTTTTACAAGCCAATCGCCCTTAGCACAAGCCAAGCACCTAAACTTCACCATCTTAGCTATTCCACGTAAAAAAAACAAACATCCCCGCCGCAGGTAGATGGCAGGGATGTCGTTTAAGTGAAGCTGGGCGTCATTCGCCGTCGTCTTCCTGTTCTTTTTGCTTCCTCAGGCGATTCTCTTTCTTACTCGAGGAGCTGCTTGTGTCTTTCTCTTCGCTAAGGTCTATTTCCTGCTTGTTCTTGTCGATGACCCGGTATTGCAGGTAGGCTAAATCCTGGTCGGGCATAATCTTGAACACTCGCCCAAACTCTCGGCGCCATTTCATATAAAGGCTGAAGAAGCCCTTCTTGAGATAGGCATCGACAAAAGGATGGACATACATAATGAAACCTTTCACGCCCATGTCGTTCACCAAGTAGTGAAGCTTGTCCTTGAGGCGGTCGGTAAAAAGCAGCGAGGGCATCACTTCCCCCTTACCTCCACAAGAGGGGCACGTCTCGCTCGTGACGATGTCGAGTGCAGGTCTCACACGCTGGCGAGTGATCTGCATCAGGCCAAACTTACTCAACGGCAAGATGTTGTGGCGGGCACGGTCTTTCTGCATCACTTCCTTCATGTGGTCATACAAGGCCTGGCGATGCTCGCCCTTGGCCATGTCTATGAAGTCGATCACAATAATGCCGCCCATATCGCGCAGTCGGAGCTGGCGTGCTATCTCATCGGCGGCCAGCAAGTTAACGTCCAGAGCATTACTCTCCTGGTCGGTTGTCTTGCGGGACCGGTTACCCGAGTTCACGTCTATCACGTGCAGTGCCTCGGTGCTTTCAATAATTATGTATGCGCCCGAACGGAAAGATACCGTCTTTCCAAACGACGACTTCATTTGCCTTGTCACATTGAACTTGTCAAATATGGGCTGGTCGTCGCTGTAAATCTTGACAATATCGCCTCGGTCGGGGGCGATTAGGCTCACATAGTTGTGAATTTGCTCATAAATTTCGGCATTATTCACATGAATGCTTTCGAAGTCGGGGCTGAAGATGTCGCGTATCAAACTCACAGCGCGGCTCTCTTCTTCATAGATGAGGCTTGGCGCATCGCTGTAGTTTATCTTGGCCACGCTCTCTTCCCAGCACTTCATGAGCACCTTCAGCTCACTATTCAATTCAGCAGCGCGCTTGTTCTCGGCCGATGTGCGCACTATCACACCAAAGTTGCGAGGCTTAATGCTCTCAACAAGTCGGCGCAGGCGTGTCTTTTCGGCACGGTCCTTAATCTTCTGCGATACCAGAATCTTATTGTTGAATGGTATCAGCACCAGGAAACGGCCTGTAAATGTTATCTCGGTGGTAAGGCGAGGACCCTTGGTCGATATGGGCTCCTTCGCTATCTGTACTATTAGCTCCTGCCCTGCCTCAAGCATGTCGGTCACCGAACCGTGCTTGTCGATATCCGGCTGAAGCTTCATTTTTGACAGACTCACCGGGCGCTTGCCGCCGCTTTCGCGCACCTGCTTGATGAATGAAGAATAGCTACTGAATTGTGACCCTAAATCAAGGTAATGAAGAAATGCCTCCTTGCCATAACCCACGTTCACAAACGCGGCATTCAAGCCTGGCATCAGCTTCTTCACCTTGGCAAAATAGAGGTTACCCACTGCGTAGGAGGCGTCGCGTGCCTCCTTCTGAAGCGACATCAACCGGCCGTCTTCTAGTAAGGCCGTGCTGATGCTTGTGGGTTTCACGTCTACAATCAGTTCACTTCTCATCGTGAATTACTGTTATTTTTCTTCAGTCACTCAACCGGCATCGCCAACGTATTTGCAACTTATATAATTATATTAATGTGTAAACGACGCGATGCGGGAGTGGGGATCGGGGGGATGGCTTTCTGCCATCAGTCTAAATGCAAAAGAACAAACCAATGAGGTCAAGTACCCTTAATGCATAATCACACACTTGCGAGTCCTTTTCATTAGTTTGTCCCTTCGCTTTAAGACTCATTCAAGAAAAATCACTTCTTGTTCTTGTGACGATTCTTTCTCAGTCTTTTTTTGCGCTTATGCGTAGCCATCTTGTGGCCTTTTCTCTTTTTACCGCTTGGCATTTCTTTAGATTTTTTAGAAATATATATTTCGATTGGATTTCCTCAGTACAAATAATTACTTCTTAACCTGCTCCATGAAAACTTTGGCGGGCTTGAAAGCTGGAATCTTATGCTCTGGGATGATAATGGCGGTGTTCTTCGAGATATTGCGGGCAGTCTTCTGCGAACGAGTCTTAACGATGAAGCTACCGAAACCTCTCAGGTATACGTTCTCACCCTCAGCGAGTGAATCCTTTACTGTCTCCATAAATTTCTCAATTGTCTCCAAAACTGAGGCCTTGTCAATGCCTGTTGATTTAGCGATTTCGCTTACGATATCTGCTTTTGTCATTTTAGTAAAAATTTAAAATTTATTTTTTAATTATCATTTACTCACTAAAAATTGAGGCCACATCATCTATTTACTTGCCTCATAAGACGAGCAAACGCCTAAAAAACAAGCAAATAAATAATACCCTCAAATTTTGCAACTGCAAATATCGTACTTTTTTTTTAATTAGCACCTATTATTGAGGAAAAAAATCACTTTTTTTAGGTTTTTTTCTCATTTTCAGCATTTTTACACCAAAAATGGGCAACCCTAAAACCCACAACTCCAACGTAACAACAACTCACTCCCCTCACCACCTTCTTTACTCTTCCCTTTTAACCCTTCCCTCTCTACTCTTCCTTTTTTTGGCACCCCATTATTTTTTTATATCTTTGTAGCGATTATGTTGCAAATCATTCTCATAATGGCTGCAGGCATTGCTGCAGGATGGATCCTACGCAAGCGCACGTTCAAGTTCCTCAACACTCTATTAATTGTGCTAGTGTGGGCCTTGTTGTTCTTCCTGGGAGTAGAAGCCGGTGAGAACAAGGCTGTTATCGATGGATTCAAAGAACTCGGCATCGAGGCATTGCTACTCTCCATTGCAGGCACTGCAGGCAGTATCGCTCTCGCGTGGGCCTTGTGGAAATTCATCCAGCGCAAGGAAGGAGGCAAGCGATGAGAGGCAGCCTGGTGATAGTAGGATTCTTCGTCGCCGGCATCATCGTTGGTGTGCTTCACTTGATTCCCCAGTTCGAATGGTTCAGCAACGTGAGCTACATCACGCTGTGCGCTCTCATTTTCCTCGTGGGCTTTATGATTGGCAACGATGTCGAGATTTTCCAAAAGTTCCGCAGCCTAAACCGACTATACATGCTGCTGCCGCTGATGACTATCGTTGGCACCTTGGCAGGATGTGCCATAACCACCACTCTACTCCCCCACCGTTCCCTGAGCGACTGCCTTGCCGTAGGCTCGGGAATGGGCTACTATTCACTCTCGAGTGTGCTAATCACACAATCTCGTGGCGCCGAACTTGGCACAATCGCCTTGCTGGCCAACATCGTGCGCGAGGTAATCACTCTGCTCGGTGCTCCAATCATGGTGCGATGGTTTGGAAAACTTGCCCCTATCTCTGTTGGCGGTGCCACCACCATGGACACTACCCTACCCATCCTCACCAATGCCTGTGGCAAGGACTTTGTCATCGTCTCAATTTTCCACGGATTTATCGTCGACTTCAGCGTGCCGTTCCTCGTCACATTCTTCTGCGAACTCTAAATCTCCATAAAGTCCTTGAATGCCACCTAAGAAATCACTGATTATTCAGTAATTGTCGATGAGTCTTGGTTCCAGCAACATATTTTGCTTGATACCATTTTTTGAATTCATCAGCATCGGCCGAAATATAACTCCAATGGTCCAGCCTATTCCATAGAATAGCTTTTATCCCAATAGGAGTGCCATCCTCAGCATAGGGCAAAATGGATGGCAAATCATAATGCTTTGTATAATATTCAATTAGTTTCTCTAATCTAGGAAGGTCTCCTAACATCATGCCAACCCATGCTTCCTCATATCCCCACATAAGTTCATTTATTCCTTCAGGTGGATCTTCCTCGCCATTGTAATAACGGCAGTCTAATATCAGTTCTTCTCGTGTCATAATAGTTGCAAGTATATAGTTTTTTGATGTTTGCCACAAAAAATAAATCACAATAATTTTTGCCACAAATAAATTGTGGCATCAGTGGTCTTGCCCTAAACAAGAAAAAAAGCAGCAGTAACCACCAGTGATGGATTATTCCTCTGCTTTTGGGGCCAGCTTATTCAGAGAAATATGAAGATTTATTGCTGCGCATGAAAGTGCAGTCAAAGCGAGCCACAGAACAAACAGGTCTACGATAACACCCTTATTTTTCACAAGTGGATCCTTTCTATTGTCACGTTTTTTATCTTTCATAATTCAAAAACTTTATATGATAACTACCTGATGCAAAGATAATCATTTTTCATAAAAACATATAGAGTTTCATCAATTTTTTGCTAGGACACATTGACTTCAGCTTGCATTATTTCTGCAACTCATATCAGCAACCCCACCAATGGCGGGCGCAATCATCCCCAAAAACTCCGTAAAACACCATATTATTGGTAAAAAAAATTTTTTTGTTCTAAAAATTGTTGATTTCATTTGTTTTTTGTGTAACTTTGTAGGTTCAAAATGAGAGATGGCCATTTTTTACGAGTAAGGGCCCTATATGAAAATGAAGTAAGACGAAAAACGAGTATTTGTAGCATGAAAATATTTACCAACGAGGCACTAAGGAAAATCGATAACGAGACGATTGCTGCCGATGGAATTTCGAGGCTCGACCTTATGGAGCGGGCAGCGTCGGCTGTAACCTTTGAGATAATGTCGCGCTGGCGCATCGCACAGCGCATGATAATCTTTGCCGGACCAGGCAACAACGGTGGCGACGCTCTAGCGGTGGCACGCATGCTATATGAGCAAGGCTACCAGCCCGAGGTGTACCTGTTCAACATCAAGTCGTCACACCTGAGCGAGTGCTGCGCGGCCAACCGCAAGCGACTGCTCGAGATGGGTGACATCGACTTCACCGAGATTGTCGACAATTTCACACCTCCCGAGCTCAGCGCTAGCGATGTTGTTATCGATGGACTCTTTGGTTCGGGGCTGCACAGCCCTCTCAAGGGTGGCTACACCTCGCTGGTGCAATATATCAACAATAGCGAGGCCTACATCGTTGCTATCGACATGCCTTCGGGCTTGTTCTGCGAGTGGAACGAGGGTAGCGACCGTCGAAATATCATCCGTGCCGATCTCACACTCACCTTCGCCAGCAAGCGCCTGTCGTTCTTTTTCAGCGAGAACGCCGAATTCATTGGCCAGTGTGTGGTGCTCGACATCGAGCTAAGCCCCAAGGCTATAGCTAGTACACCTGCCGACTATTACCTCGTTGAGAAGGAAGATGTGCGCGAGATGCTGCAACCGCTCGATCCGTTCATCAATAAATATGACAACGGCACCCTCTACCTCATCGCCGGCAGCTATGGCATGATGGGTGCTGCTATTCTTGCAGCACGAGGTGCCCAACGCATTGGTGCCGGGCTAGTAACAGTGCACGGACCCGCTAGCGCCAACACTATCATGCAGACTGCTTGCCCCGAAGCCCTCTTCGAGGCCGACCAGAGCGACGTGTGCACCACTTCTATCAACTGCAAGCACCGTTTCAGTGTCATTGCGCTGGGACCTGGCATGGGAACAAGTGACGAGACTATCGACGCAGTCGACCACTTCCTCAAGAACTACCGCAAGCCCTGTCTTCTCGATGCCGATGCTCTCAACTGCATCGCCAAGCGACCAATGTTACTGCGCAGCATCCCTAAAGGCTCTATTATTACTCCACACACCGGCGAGTTTGACCGCCTGTTCCGTCGCAGCGTTGCCGACGGTGTAACCGACGAAGAGCGCCTTAAGCGTGCCATCAGCGCGTCGAAGACCTACAACATCACAATCGTACTCAAGGGCCACTACACCATGACAGTGCGCCCCGACGGAAAGGTCTACATTAACAGCAGCGGCAATCCAGGTATGGCTACCGCTGGCAGCGGCGACATTCTCACCGGTGTCATCTCTGGACTCATTGCGCAAGGTTACTCACCCGACACTAGCGTGTGGATGGGGGTCTATATCCACGGCCACGCTGGCGACCTCGCTGCCACCAAGCAAGGAGAGCAAAGCCTCATCGCCAGCGACATAATCAACCATCTGGGTCCCGCCATCCTTGACATCAAACGACAGTAAACGCACATAAAAAATCTAACCTTCAACTTGGCAAAGCGCAATCCCAACGTTTTAGCCAAGTTGATTGTTTCTCCCCTCGACCTTTTCTCGATAAAAAAACACTTTCTAAACAAACAATCTTTGCCGATGGCATAAAACAGATTGAATTATGGCAAGAATATTTTATAATCTAGCGTAAGCCAGCTTTTCGACACCGATAGGTGCAGCTTTTTGAGATTTTATTAATATCTTTGCAGAATTCAAAATATAATCACAAGCATTGTTCCACAGCTTAAAGAAGAAAAAAATGAAAAAGACAGTTTTATATCTCCTTTTCTTGTTCATTGCACTCAATGGAAATGGTGAAGTGCAAACAAAATATTGTTTGTACCACTACTTTGATGAGAGCAATACTAATAGTAAAACACTCATCCCTGATGGTTCACTGGTAAGTTCTTATACAATTATTGATAACAATATTGAATTTGGCATTGGAGTTCGTAATGATAAAATTATATTCATAGGAACTAATGACAAAAAATTCTCTGTAAATGGCTTAAAGATTGGTGACGTGTTATCTGATGAATACATCACTAGAGAAATAAGGAAAATACCTGGCTGGGGATATTATGTGGAGATTGGCTCGGGGTGGTACGCAGGCTTTGATTTTCATGAAAGGCCTGACGAGAAAACTCCAATTCTTTTTTTCTTCCAATATGATTTCTACCCTAAAAAGCTTTATGAGTTAGGTGGCATAGCTCCTGTGGAAATTAAAGGTGAGCATGGTTTTAAAGCCTTTAAGGAAAAGTTTGGTGTAGCGATTGAGATTTTGGGCTGTGTTCAAAAGTACCAACACGAATGGTATGAATATAATAACACAAAAGTCTTTGAATGGTTAGACAGTGTCTATGGAGAGCAGTGGTGTGCAGACGAATGGCGGCAGATGCTAAAGCATATCGCTGGTTTTGATGAATGGGAAAAGAATGTAAAAAACAGAGCTAGTATTGACGTGTACCTTAATAAAGACGATTTTGAAGGAGCAAAAAGAGACTATAATACCATAGAACTAATCAATGAACTTTATCAATTTAACCCTAGTGATACCATTAGTTCTCGTTTTTCTTACTGGTATAGTCACATGGATGCAGCAAAGATTCCCGTTTTGATGAGAAACACAAGCCATGAGTATAATATAAAGTATATATGCTCAAATAAGATTAAAGCGCTTGCTTGGATAATCATGATTTATCTTGATGAGCCTTTTAAGGATAAGTTTATGGTTTTCAGCAACTCTAACAATCGCATTTTCGACTATTATTGTTGCAAATACATAAATGGGAAAAAAGATGAAGACGGCACATTGCGTTTCCCTCAGGCATTTTTTGTCAAAAACGAGAGTGAAGGATGCCCCGAACTTATGAAAGAAATCGGAGAATGGGTTGAATTAGTGAACATAAACGGCATTGATTATGTCAGGAAAAATGGCATCGCACCGCTGAAAACCATAAATTATGAAATAATACCTTTCGAACTTATCAATCCATATTATCCAGAATATAAAAAGAGAACAAATCAGAAATAAACGTCCTCAAATTGACAGCTTTGTTCAACCACTTAAAGAAGAAAAATGAAAAAGATCATCACACTACTGCTCGTTATGTTTTCTTGTGTCTCAATGAGTTCGCAAGAAATAGTTGACTATCTTAACGTAGGGAACACCATCGAGTTTAATGGCCAGAAAATGGTGCTAAGGTGGAGCACTCATCCTATGGAGCTGTACTATCTCCAAGAATGGATTCCTGAGAATGAGACGTTCGACAATTATAGCCAGATGTTCACTGTCGCAGTTATCTTGGCCGAAGAAGTAACTCCAGAGCTGGCAGTGCAAATGAAGGTTGACGAACTTGAAGAAAGAGCAAAGACTGATGCCTGCTGCAATTACCAAGTGCTTGAAAACAACGGAGAATATATCCTGGATTTTCTCGTGAGCGATGGCAACGGCAAGAGCCTTAACTTACTAGAGTGGGACATTCACCACTTTCATAAGCAGTAGAGCCTATGGTGACGATATAATGCCATTTCTTGAGTCTATTAAAGCCAAACGCGCGGAGTGGATAAATGCTCTGACGCAAATGGATATCAAATGTGAGATAAAGTGAGGATGAAAGATACGAATATCGGTTTAACCCCCAACGTTGGATATGGCGATTTTGTTCTTGGTTCAAATATATATAACTACTTGGATCGCGAACACACAAAAGAGACGTATCATGAGTCAACATTTACCAATGATTCATATCATTTTATAAGTGATGACATCGACGTTTGGTGTGAATTAGACGGAATAATAAATACCATTCGTTGCTCATCATCTTGCATATATAAAGGCATTGAACTTATTGGACTGGATTTCAAAGAGTTTGTTTCTCTTGTCGAAAAAGAGCCCGATGATGAAGATGTAATCTATATCCCTATAAATGACGATAGAGGGCAAAATCATCAGCATGTTTATGAATTTGATTCAATCGGACTTCAGGTCTGGGTTTGGAGAAACAAAATCAAAACAGTAATAATTTCTAAATACGAAGAATGATTATTCTGGCAAAATAATATCATATATGGGCTGTTTTTAAAACGACACCATCGTTCCACAACTTAAAGTAGAAAAATGAGAAAACTTACTATATTTATTATATCTTTTTTATTCTTTTGTGCATGTAGCACTATAACTTATACTTCAGAGGATGAGATATACTTCAATGAATATGATTTGGATTCTGTTGGATTCCGAATAGATTATATTAAGGAGTATGATAATTTCTATTACATCATTGCAGGTAGAAAATATATTAAGAATGATATATCTATTTATCGCATAGTAAGTCCTAAAAACTATAACGAAGATACACTTAAGACTTATCCTAAAATTAAAATGGGAAAATACTATAACCTCAAACTTAACATATTTCCATACAATAATAGAGCTGGACATTATATACCTCACGAAGAAGATGTAGATTTATACGGAAAAAAATTGCATGTTCCACTAAACTACCAAAAAGATGGATGTGTTCCGTGGATATCTATTGCGAGTAATTTGAGAGGATTATATTTAACCAATAATGAACCTGATACATTAGATAAATCTATTAGAAATTGGTGGAATACAAAAAAAGATGAATAAAAGTTGCAGGATTCTCTTGGCAAAATGAAACAATCAAAAGTCTTAAACTAGGAGATTATTTGTCCTAAAAATGTCATCACTTCGAGGACATGAAAAAGAATAGTTGATTATTAACGAAAAACCGCTATCTTTGCCGATGGCAGAAAACAGATTGAATTATGGCATGTCCTCATCTGTGATGGAATATGATTTACTATATAGTCTAGATCAAGGTAAAAACTGGAAAATAATTAAACTAGATGACCGCATATGGGTTAGACCCAATTGCCTATCAGGAGAAAACCTACTTATTTACAAAGGGTTTAATCAGTTTGACAAGATTGTCTTAAACTAATTGATATGGAGACTTTATTCAAACTATTTTTCGGGAACATGATAGTTCTTCACACAGGAATAAGTGTGAGGTACCTATATCTTAGATTCATACGGAGAAAAAAGGTCACATATAGCGAACTTAAAAATGGAATCTCCAACAAGGCAAATCAGGATGATATGGAAAATGTAAATAATGAATTTGCCAACAGAGCTTATGGTTGTGGTTTTCTCATGTTTGTTGTTTTGGTACTTGTTCTTCTTTCTAGAATATAAAAAACCGCTATCTTTGCCGATAGCAAAAAGCAGATTGAATTATGGCAAGAAAATATCATATATGGGCTATCTTCAAAAAAATCCTCGTTTGCGAGGCTTTATGGCCCCGATAGGTACAACTTATCGAGAGGAAAAAATTCCTTTTATTCCTGCTCCTTCTTCTTATTCATGTCAATAATCCCAAACTGTCCAATCCGCCAAGAATAGCAAACCCCACCCACATTTTGTTGGATTTTGATTAATTTACTAGATTTCTCGCCGCAGGCGACTCTAATTCGTGGTTAATTCACGATAATTTGCGTAAAAATCCCCGCGTCAATTGTCCTTAATAACCACAAGCCATATGGCTGCAAAACCACCAGCTAATTAAATAACATTATTGTCCTTCATTGTCTGACAAAAAAACACAGTATTAACCTAACTTAACTACATTAAGTGAAATAAAAGCACACTTGGCATCGTTTATTTTTAAAACCCTATAATGTGAAACTTCTGTAACAATTCAAATTATGGAAAACGATCCCAACCTCGGCAATTTGCCACCACTACCTCAGCAAAACGCAGCTGAGCCAGTAACTACTCCCAACACTCCTGCCCAACAACCAAACGCCAAGCCTAAAAGTGAAAAGAAATTCACTCGCACGCTTGGTTTCAAGGTTGGATTCATTGTGCTGTTGTCACTGCTACTTCTAATTCCCACTTTCATGATTGACTCATTAAGCAACGATAGGCAAACTACTGCCGAAGAAGCTCAGCACGAAATATCGGAAAAATGGGGGCTGCCACAGCACGTGACCGGACCGGTTATTGCCATTCCCTATGTCACAAAAAACAAGAAAGATTCCAGCGAGCAGCGTCACATGGTGTATATCCTACCCAAAAAGCTCGACATCAACGCCGATGTGAAAAGCCAGACATTGTATCGTAGCATCTATGAAACTGTGGTTTACAACACAGGCATCGACTTCTCAGGTTCATTCACTATCAAGGGATTGCTTCCAAGTGAGATTGACTCAACAATGCTACAGCTCGACAAAGCCTGCATTGAAGTGGGCATAACCGATCTGAGAGGAATCTCACAGAAGTTGGTTCTCGACCTAAATGGCAACCGCATCGACGTGAACGATGGCGGCAAGGATGGCAATCTGCACGAGGAAGACGATTATGAATACAGTTCGAGTGCCGATCATGCCGATGAGGATGTCGTCACCGATATGGAAATAGTTGCAGAAGAGGCCGCTGAGCCAGTTGCTGTTGCCTACGACGATATGTTCGACAAGGATGGTGGACCCGTGGCAAAGGCAAGTCTCGACATCAAGCCCATGGCATCGCTAGATTCAATCCCGTTCAAGATGCATCTTGAGCTGAAAGGTAGTGATAACCTTAACTTCACACCAATTGGTGAGACCACATCAATCAATATAAAAGGCGATTGTCCCAAACCAAGTTTCGGAGGTAATTTCCTGCCCGATGAACGAAATGTAACCGACAACGGTTTTACCGCGTCGTGGAATATCATCAGCATTAACCGAACCTATCCACAGGCGTTTATCGACGACCGCAGCTACGACCTGGGTAAGTCGCAAGTGCAAGTGGGCCTTATGGTGCCTGTCGACAGCTTCCAAAAGGTAGAACGCGCACTTAAATATGCCTTCCTTGTGATTGTTCTAACATTTATAGCAGTACTCTTTGTCGAAATTAAGATGCAACGCTACATCAACGTTTTCCAGTATCTGCTGGTGGGACTGGCACTAGTGCTCTTCTACTCGCTGTTGTTATCGATAAGTGAGCACATGGCATTTGGATGGGCCTACCTCATCGCTGCAGCAATGACCATCGTCATGATTACTCTCTATCTGTTGGGTGTTCTTAAAACCAAGAAAATGGCTCTCGCTATAGGGGCAATGCTCGCAATTGTGTATGCCTACATCTTCGTGCTTCTCAACCTTGAGACCTACGCACTGCTTGCAGGCAGCCTAGGACTATTTGTGGTTCTCGCTGCTATAATGTACTACTCTCTAAAACTCAAGACCGAAGACATGGCTTAATAGTCACACTTCTCACTCACATCAAAACAAATTACTAAATCATTATAAATTATGAAGAAAATACTTTTGTTAATAACTCTCGTGCTGCCATTCCTCTTCAGCTCCTGTGGCGACGACAAAGACATCCTCTCAACTCAAGAGCAAGAACTAGTGGGCGAATGGGCCATAGTTAAAACTGCTGACACTCCAAACGACATTCACTATGTTTTCAAAAAAGAACGTACGGGCTCTCGAAGGATAGTGGTTAATGGCGAGGTGACAAACGATGTCCCTTTCAATTGGACTTTTGATGGTAACAAATTGACTCTTAGCTATGCTGGTCAAAAACTGGTTTTGGAAGTTATGGTAGGCATTGATAAGCTACGCATAATATATGTGGAAACTGGTGCCGTCGAAGATTACCAAAGAGTGGTTAAGCCCGACGAAGACGATTAATCACAACCACATAAAAAACTAAGCGGTCGATTTACAAAACTGGTAAATCAACCGCTTTTCTTATTGCCGATACTGACGGCAATTAAACTATACTAAGGCCGTCGTTATCTTCAATTATGGCCTTATTGATTTCTTGCCTTCTTCTATCACGATGCCGCGATACTCATCACTCACGGGCTGGCCCTGGATATTGTAGGCTCGTGATGACTTTGAAGTCTTGTCGACTGCAATAGCGCTAACGCCCGACTGACCTTGAGTCTTCTCAATATATTCGTTCTGAGCCTTCTTCATCTGCTCAATAAATGCCTCGCTGCCCTGAAGGGCGCAGAAACCAATGCTAGCTGCTGTGCGGCTGTTATCCACGTCGCTCTGCCAGTGTGCTCCCACGATAACACGACTTTCACAGTAATCCCATCCACGCTTAAAAATCAGGTCGGCACGCTGTGGTGCAATTTGTGCCAGTAACAGCGAAATGCCCCATCCACGCAGGCTATGTCCGCTTGGATAACTTCCCTCGCCCGCAAGTTCGGCCTCCTCGTTCGACGGCATAGAGTCTTCATAGCGCTCAAATGGACGCTGGCGCTTATAAAATTCCTTAGTCTCCTTGCGCATGGGGTCGGTTGTTGCCAAACTAGTTTCCAGCAAAGTCCAAATCTCAGGGGTGTTAGCCTCGCTAATCTCAAGTCCGAAAGCGTCTTGCCACAAGGCATAAAGCTTAGTATGGTCATTCCATTCAGCGTCGGCTATCGCCTGAGCAACGCGCTCTGGGTCCTGGCGCTGAATCTTGCCCCAACCGTAACGTACCACATCATTGGCAAACTCCGGACTGTCAAAAGCCGGTGGCGCAGGCATTATGTTAATCAATTTAGGAAGTTGGTCTAATGTAAAATAAGTTTGCACAGTATTGTCCTGCGCATTGAGGCTAATCGCAGCCATCACGATGGCAACTACCATCCAGCAAGTTTTTCTCATTTTAGTTTCGCTTTAAATGTTGTCTTATTATTTTTAATTACCTTTTTTTCGCAGTGCAAAATTACACAAAAAACAAAAACCTTGCAAACCACCGATATCAAAAACATTCTGCAAGCCCCACTCATCAAATTTACTGTTAGCGAAAAAAAATGCTAACTAATGTGACTTTTCACACCATTAATGCGTCTAACTAGCAAAAAAGAAAATTTTAAACCATTAAGTATTATCAATATGGAGAACAAAAATAAAGTATTAAACTATACATGCCGTTGCATTCTTGCAATTCCTGCCATTCTCATGATTCTTCATCACTCTGGCGTCTTCACCATGCCCGACATGCTTGTCCGCATCACTGGCATTTTGATTCTGTGTTCTTTAGTTGGAATGGGTTACTTTTCCATGCGAACGAAAATCAAAAAGTAAATGCTAACAATTGCCATCAAGTTGCCATTTTCGGTGTCAAGAGATGGTATTTTTAGTTAAAATTTGTTTTTTATTTCATTTTTGGCCTAACGAAGTTTAAAAACCCAAACTACGCGCGCCACGTGCTGTGATGGCACGAGCCACAACTTGGGGGTGAGAATTTATTTGCAACGGTAAATGTTACAGAACGTCAAGGGAGGTTGCCCACCTGGGCTATCCTCCCTAACTTTGCAGCGTCAAACAGTTTTTCAGGCACTACCAACGTGTATTGTTTACACCTGTGCCTAGGCCAATTCGGCATTAGTCCGATAGGCGTAAAACACAAATAATTAGAGTAATGAAGTTTTTATCAAAAGTTTTTTTATACACATTATTAACTACTACTGCAACATTCAATGCAATGGGCGCTGAGCCCGAACCCGAAATGTCGCCGGCAATTGTCGAGACACAGCTTAAACCAGAGAAACCAAAATCAAAAGTAGATAAACTCCTCTCTTATGCCAAGACTTTCCGCGGTGTTCCCTACCGTCATGGTGCAGCTGGCCCCAAGGGCTTCGACTGCTCAGGATTCACAAGCTATGTTTATAAGGAGTTTGGCCACAAACTGAATCGCACAGCTAGCGGACAGTTGTCAAACGGCACACAAGTGAATCGCAGCGAACTCAAACCAGGTGACCTCGTATTCTTTGGTGGACGAGGTGGTGGACGCCGAATAGGCCACGTGGGTATCGTAACCAAGGTCGACGACAATGGTCACGACTTCACTTTCATCCACGCTTCATGCAGCAAGGGCATCACCGAGAACCACTCAAGCGAAAGCTACTACAGGGTGCGCTACCGCAATGCCTGCCGCGTGCTCAAGGACAATACTCCTCCCGAGATTTCAATCAACATGATGGGTATTGACCTCGCACAATTCACTGCCGACCGAGTAAGCGAGTAATAAAGAATGGCTTAAAACGAGTATAGCGATATTATATATTAGGAGCGACAAGCACATCACTTGCCGCTCCTCTGTTTTTGTCATCCTCTAGTCTACTGAGCATTACTTGTATCATCAAGCCCAAAGCACTCTTTGATAGCCTTGCGAATCGCTTTAGCTTCGCGACCGTTTCCTTTAAGAATTTTAAGCACGATCTTTATATAGTCATCACGGCTCTTAAGGCCACATAGTCCTGCCACGCCACTCTGGGTGAGCATCAGCTTCTGATTATATACCTTAAGCACCTTGGCGTAATCCTTTTTCTTGACATAGACATGGAACTCGCGGCACAGCATCTCGTAGATGCCACGTGGGTTAATCTCATTCACAAGGTCTATCATGTGATCCTCAAGGGCACTGATATTGCGGAACTTCATGTCGACACGCAACTCAACATCGTGCTTTACGCGGTGGCGAGTGTGCATGAGCGCCTGCTGCTTAATCTCATTGTCAAAGTTCTTTATCACTGCACGGCTAGCGCTGTTAAAAACATCGTCTTCGTTCTTGTGGCGGTAGTGCGCCACAGCACGTATCACGCCCTCGAGCATGAGAATGTTTTCTATCTCGGCAACTTCGGGCACGAGGATCTTCTTCTTGCGCAGGTATTCCACTTCTTTCTCGTCGCGGCGGTCACGATCCACAATGCCCCAGCTGTCAAGGTGGTGCAGCACCTCCAATCCATTGAACGAGCGCACGCTCTCTATCACCTTATTGCAGCTGCCAAGCGGCTTGATGGTATACTCTGGGAACACAAGGGCATAGAGTCGGGAGTCGATGCTATGCTCCTCGTCGCCCTCGACAAAGAGGACCGGCTTGCGAGTGCCCAACAGGTCAATATATAGGCTGTCGCTCAGATTGCTACTCGACTGCAGCACCTCATAGTCCCAAGTCAACTGCTCAGGATTAAAGTCCTTAACCCAAATGCACTTGTTGTCGATGCGTGAGTTGGCGAAGTCCACGTCATGCGTGCTGTAGACAAACGTACAGTCAGGACGCATCTCCTCAATTACGTTCCACAAGGTCTGCATGATAGAGGGATGAATAAAGGTTTCGGGATCGTCAACAAAGATCACGGCATCTTCCATCGCATAGAGCACAGCACCCAGGTAGTAAAGCACAGCTTTCTCTCCATCACTAAGTCGCAGCGATGAGTACTTGTCGCTCTGTCCTTCGGTAGTGAAAAGCAGTTTGCCATTCTCGCGCAATATCTTGTTCTTGGGGAACACATCCTGCCACATCTTAACCACCTGGTCGAGCTTGGTCTTGGGGAATTCCATATCCTCCTTCATCAGCTGGTGAGCCTTAAAGTTCATTAGGCTACGGAACTCATCTATCATCATCACGTAGGAAAGCTTGTCAAACTCGCTCTTCGCGGTGTTGACAACCTGCTGCATGTTCTGATTGAGTTTGTCAAAGCGCTCACTTATTGAACCCTTGTACTTCTGCTCCTCGTGCTCAACGGGAAAGAGTGCCCTCAAAGCCGAGATGCGGAAAGCCTGGTCACCACACTGCTCCACAAGCTTATTCACAAAGCGTGTTTTGCCTGCACCATTGGCTCCAATGATAGTCACCTGACGTGCCTCCCTTAAAATCTCACCTTTAGCACCATTTATCTTGTTTGGTAGCAACAAATCCATAGTATTACAGTTTTTGGTCACAAAACTTTTCAGCTTGTAAAAATAGACATTTGTCACGGCTTTACCAAAAATTGGGCAAAAAAAATGTCCTCACAACCATTTTGATGTTTGCAAGGACATTGTTTGTGTCTCGCTCGACCTCTTACCTATAGAAATAGTAAGAACGGCCGTTGGAGGTCACTACCCTGATGGTGTTATAGTCAACCTGGGTGATCCTAACCTTCATTGTCGTGTTACGACCATGGGCATAGCCACGACCCGATACTACGAGGAAACCTCCGCTTGCCCTTCCACTCAGGCGAAAATACTGTTCATTACCCCAATTGTAGCTCTCGGCATAAACTACGGTTGCACGGCCGGTGTTTGGGTTATAACTGATCGTCACATACTCACCACCATATTGGCCCACATTCTTGTAATAAGTACCGTTCATGCTTCTGCTAACGCTAGCATCAGCTGTGGGGGCAGCAACAAAAGCCATGATAGCAACCATCAACACAGCGAGCAAACCTCCAAAAAGTCTCTTTGTTTTCATAAGCTTAATAGTTAATATAATACGATATTAGTTATTTTCTTGCCACAAAAATAATTAATTACAAGTAAAAATCCAACAAATCGAACAAAAAAACACACAACAATCGTTCTAATTGTTACCAACCAAACAAATTTATAAAGGCTAAAGCCCCTTATCAAATAATAAAAGAAGGAACGAGAAGAACTACGTCTTTTCTCGCTCCTAAGCCTTTTATCAACCTAGTTATCAAAGTGCCTTGGCAAGCTCGCGGCCATATTCACGGCATTGCTCAATAGCTGTCTGGTCGGGAACCCACTGAACGCGGATGCCGTCGTTGATGAGCTCGAATCCACAACCGCTGAGCAGGCCACTGAGGAGCTTAATACCTTCACCGCTCCAACCATAGCTACCAAATGCGGCGGCTTTCTTGTTCTTGAGCTTCATGCCCTTAGCCATCTCGAGCAATCCGGTAACAGCATGAGCCAAGCCATTGTTAATGGTGGGCGAACCCACGAGAATAGCCTTCGAGGCGAAAATCTCGGTGAGAACATCGTTCTTGTCCTCATGAGCAGCATTGTAAATCTTCACCTCAACCTCTGGGTCAACTTCCTGGATGCCACGTGCAATTTCCTGCGCCATTATGCGGGTGCTGTTCCACATGGTGTCATACACGATTGTTATCTTGTTCTCCTGATAGTTGGCAGCCCACTGCTGATATTTCTCGATAATAAGGTTGATGTTCTTGCGCCAAATCACACCATGGCTTGGGCAAACCATGTTCAAGGGCAGGTTCATAGCGAGGATCTCGTTGAGCTTGCGGGTCACCATCATGCTGAATGGAGCGAGAATGTTGGCATAGTATTTCTTTGCCTCATAGAGCATCTCGGCCATGTCGACACGGTCGTCGTAGAGCGACTCAGTGGCGTAGTGCTGGCCAAAGCCATCGTTCGAGAACAGAATACTCTCACCGTCCATATAGGTAAACATTGTGTCGGGCCAGTGCAGCATGGGAGCCTCGATAAAGGTAAGTGTGCTCTCCCCTATCTCGAGCTTGTCACCTGTCTTCACAGTCACGAAGTTCCAGTCCTGATGATAGTGACCTTGAATAATGGCCTTGCCCTTAGCTGTGCAATAGATGGGCACATCGGGAATCTCACGCATGAGCTCGGGCAAAGCGCCACTGTGGTCACTCTCGTTGTGCTGCATGATAATAGCATCGATGCTCTTGAGGTCAACCACCTCTTTCAGGCGTGCCACAAACTCGCGGTCATAAGGTCCCCACACAGTGTCGATAAGCACCGTCTTTTTATCCTTAATTAAATAAGAATTGTAGCTCGAACCCTTGAAGGTCGATAGTTCGTCGCCATGGAAATGAGTGAGTTCCCAGTCAACCTTACCCACCCAAGTAACTTTTTCGGTAATTTTCTTAGACATTGTTGTTTTTGGTTTTATTGTTTATTCATTAATGTTATGCAGTTATTCCATTGCCTGTGTATAGTTGATAATAACGCCCCTGCTGAGCAATCAGCTCATCATGAGTACCCTGCTCGATAATGCGCCCTTTCTCCATCACCACAATAATATCCGCATTGCGCACAGTGCTCAGGCGATGCGCTATGACAAAGGTCGAACGTCCATCCATCAACGAGTCCATTCCTTGCTGAATCATTCGCTCAGTGCGAGTATCTATATTGCTCGTCGCCTCATCGAGGATGAGAGCTGGAGGATTGGCAACTGCCGCACGGGCAATGGCTATAAGCTGACGCTCGCCCTGCGACAGGTTCCCGCCGTCGGCATTGAGCATGGTATTATAACCTTGCGCCAGACGTGAGATGAAGTCATGGGCGTGAACGAGTTTGGCTGCTGCGATGCATTCCTCATCGGTAGCATCGAGACGGCCGTAACGTATGTTGTCCATCACTGTACCAGTGAACAAGTGTGTTTCTTGCAGCACCATGCCAAGACTTCGCCTAAGGTCGGTCTTGCAGATGGTAGTGATGGGAATGTTATCATACAGAATTGTGCCGTCCTGTATATCGTAGAAGCGATTAATTAGGTTAGTTATGGTGGTCTTACCTGCTCCAGTTCCACCCACAAGCGCTACCTTCTGACCCGCCTCGGTATCAAGGTCAATATCAAATAGAACCTGCTTCTCGGGCACATAGCCAAAGTCTACCTGCGAGAAGTCTACCTCGCCCTGCTGCTTCACAAGCTCAAATCCATCCTTTACGGGCTTCTTCCATGCCCATTTTTGAGTAACTTGTGGCGTCTCGGTGAGTGTTCCGTCGGCCTCCTCTTTCACATTCACAAGCTTGACGGTAGCTGTTCCATCGTCCTCACTTGCGCTGTCCATGATATTGAACACGCGCTCGGCACCTGCCAGCGATGCCACAACACTGTTCACCTGGTTGCTGATTTGCGATACTGGCTGTGTAAAGTTCTTTATCAATGTGAGGAATGACACCAGCGTGCCCACTGTCAGTCCGCCACCACCAAGCGCCACCATTGCGCCCACTGCTGCACAGGTCACGTAGATGAGGTTGGAAATATTACCGTTAATAGGCATCACTATGTTGGCAACCTTGTTGGCATTGTATGCGCTGTCTCGCAGATTCTCGTTAAGGCGCTCAAACTCTTCTATCGCTTCATCTTCATGGCAGAATGTCTTCACCACTTTTTGGCCAGTGAGCATTTCCTCAACAAAGCCGTTCATCGTGCCCATATCACTCTGCTGCCTGCGGAAGTATTTCGCTGAAAGGCCACCCAACCACTTAGTTGTAAACACCATTACGCATGTAAGAACAATCGTAAGTATTGTGAGTTGCCAGCAAAGGACCAGCATACTCGTCAAGGTAGCAACAATGGTGATGAGCGAGCTGAACACATTAGGAAGGCTGTTGCCCACAGTTTGGCGCAACGAGTCTACGTCGTTGGTATACACACTCATCACGTCCCCATGTGAGTTCTGGTCAAAGAATTTCACGGGTAGCGACTCCATGTGTTCAAACAGGCGCTCACGCAACTTGAGCAGTGTGCCTTGACTCACGTTTATCATCAGGCGGCTGTTCAAGTAGGAACAGCCCACACCAACCAGCAGCACAGCAGCAAGTTTGAACAGAGTCACAGCAAGCGGACCAAAGTCGGGATGCGCTGCCGAGCTCAGTGGTGCTATATAGTCATCAATAAGGGTACGGGTAAAGAGGGTCGATGTCAAGGTTGTTGCAGTTGTCACCAGGATACACACAGCAACCGTCAGCAGTGACCACTTGTAGCTGCCAAGCACCATCTTGAGCAACCGTCCTGCTGTCTTCATGCCACCGGGAGGCATCTTTGCGGTTCCCTGCATCCGTCGTCCTGGGCCTCCGCCTCTCATCCCGGCTCCCAAGCCCGGTCCCATACCTGCCATATCTTATTTATTATTTGTAAGTCACCTGATATTAGTTTCAATAATGTCTATTTTATCTAGAACCACCAACCTCGCCTAACACTTACGACTTACGCTTCTTGTGCTCTTTTGCAAGCCTTTCATACTCTGGATTGCCGTTCTTGAGCAGTGAGTTATAGAGCTTGTCGTCATTAATCACCCTTAATGCCTCTTGAACATCATTGTTGCGGTGGTTGATGATGATAGTGTAAGCACCTGGGTCGGCAAACACGTCGCGGGCTATCAGACCCTTGAGCACAGTCTTGAAAAGGCGCTCACTGGTCTTGTAATCTTTTGCGTCATACTTCACGCTGTCTTTTTCACCCATGGCTATGAATGTTTTCATGTCAGCATCGGTTAGCGAGAAGCGATTGTCAAAGTCTTGCACATCTTTATAACCGCTTTTTATCTCAGCGCGGTGTTTGTCAACATAGTCAACAGCATACTGGTTGATGATGCCCTTGGCAAGAAGGTCGCGATAATACTTACTATTTTCGGTAGTGTCGAGTGGAACAAACACGTCGGGCATAATGCCACCTCCTCCATATATGGTGCGACCATTCTTGAGAGTCTTGTAGCTCAACGAGTCGTTAAACTGTATGCTGTCAAGGTGGAAATACTCCCCTTCTTTTGAGCGGTCAACAAGGTCCTCCTCATAGTGTTTTTTGTCACCCTTGGTATAGGGTTTCTGGATGCAACGGCCCGATGGGGTGTAGTAGCGGGCAACGGTTAAGCGCATCATTGAACCGTCGTCAAAGCGGAACGGACGCTGTACTAAGCCCTTGCCATAAGAACGGCGACCTACCACAACTGCCCTATCCCAGTCTTGCATAGCACCCGAAAAGATCTCGCTGGCCGAGGCCGAGAACTGGTCAACTATAACCACCATTTTCAGGTCTTTATAGCGACCGAAACCATCGGCATTTGCCTCTTGACGAGGAGAACTGTTGCCCTCGGTATAAACAATGAGCTGGTGGCGCTGCAAGAACTCGTTGCACATGTCAATGGCAGCATTAAGATATCCACCACCATTGTTGCCAAGGTCGATAATGAGTTGTTGCATGCCTTGCTTCTCAAGTTTCTTTATTGCGTCCATCATCTCCTCATGGGTCTTGGCACCAAATCGCGAAATCTGGATATAGCCAGTCTTGTTGTCTATCATGTAAGTAGCATCCACGCTGTACAATGGAATGTTATCGCGTGTAATGCGGAAGGTGATAAGCTCGGGGTTATTACCGCGCTTCACCTGAACAGTAACCTTGGTGCCTTTCTTGCCGCGCAGGCGTTTCATGATGTCGGTATTCTTCATTTTCTTTCCGGCTATCACGGTGTCGTTAACTGTCACTATGCGGTCACCAGCCATGATGCCCACTTTCTCCGATGGGCCACCAACTATGGTCTGAATCACATAGAGAGTGTCCTGCTTCATGTTGAACTGGATGCCTATGCCACTAAACTCGCCCTGAAGGGGCTCTTCGAGCTCTTTAGTTTCTTTGGCATCGGTATATGTCGAGTGTGGATCAAGGCTCTCGAGCATTCCTTTAATGGCCTCTTCCACGAGTTTGTCGTTATTCACAGTGTCAACATAGAAGTTACTGATGGCATACTGCGCATTCAACAACTTCTGCATTGTGCTGTTACGGTTAAACTGCGCTAGCATAAATGCCGAGCACCCTACCAATAACGCTAATGATAAAGCAATTTTCTTCATATTCTAATTGATTGTCTAAAAGTCTTTTTTGTTTTTTTATTTGCCTAACAAGTGTTTAGGAGCGCCCGAAGGTAAGTAGTCGCTCACATCTTGATTGTAATTGTACAACTCGCGTACGATGGTTGAACTGATGTGACTGAACTCGGGCAAGGTGTACAAGAGAACGGTCTCAATGCCGCTCAACCTACGGTTTATCTCAGCCATGTGCATCTCGTTCTCGAAGTCTTGAATCATGCGTACACCACGCAATAGACAGGTGGCACCCACCTCGCGAGCAACGTCTACGGTCAGGCCATCCGACGCAACTACTCGCACTCGTGGCTCATCCTTAAACACCTGCTTGATGAACTCAAGCCTATTATCTAGGCTCATGAAAGGTTTCTTGGCGATGTTGCTCACCACCGCAACCACTATCTCGTCAAAGAGTGGCAGGGCCCTCCTTACTATCGACTCATGACCACGGGTGAAGGGGTCAAACGACCCCTGGAACATGGCAATTCTCTTGCCTTCAGTGCACTGTGATGTCTTCATCGTCTTCAATTACTAGGTTGTCAATAATAAAGTTCTGGCGCTCCATTGTGTTCTTACCCATGAAGAAGGTGAGCAACTGCTTCACGTTATCTTCCTTGCGCAGGCGAACACGGTCGAGGCGCATATCGGGGCCTATGAAGTCGACAAACTCCTCTGGCGAAATCTCTCCTAATCCTTTGAATCGGGTTATCTCGGCGTTATCGCCCAGTTTGTTTATGGCAGCAATGCGCTCTTCATCACTGTAGCAGTAGTAGGTCTCAACCTTGTTCTTCTTCGCCTCACGGCCTGCACTGCGGCTCTTGCGCTTGGCATCCTTGCGGTTGAGCACGCGGAACAGCGGGGTCTGAAGGATATACAGATGACCACTCTTAACTAGCTCAGGATAGAACTGAAGGAAATACGTGAGCAATAGTAGCCTAATGTGCATTCCATCGACATCAGCATCGGTAGCGATTATCACTTTGTTATAGCGCAAGCCCTCAATGCCGTCATCAATGTTTAGAGCGGCCTGAAGCAAGCCAAACTCTTCATTCTTATAAACTTGTGCTGGTGGCAGTCCAAATGTGTTAAGCGGTTTACCGCGTAACGAGAACACAGCCTGAGTCTGCACGTCACGTATCTTGGTAATTGAACCGCTCGCCGAGAGTCCCTCGGTTATGAACAGGCACGACTCCTCGCGTCGGTCGCCACGACTGTCGTTGTAGTGTACGCGGCAGTCACGCAGTTTGTCGTTATGCAATGCCGCTTTCTTCATGCGCTCACGCGTCACCTTGGTCACTCCAGCAATAGCCTTACGCTCTTTCTCGTTCTCCTGAATCTTCTTCAGCAGCACGTCGGCGGTGGCTGGTGTCTTGTGCAAGTAGTTGTCAAGTTCTTTCTTGATATAGTCGTTAATGAACTTGTAGATGGTGGGACCATCTTTCCACATCACACTAGAGCCTAGCTTAATCTTGGTCTGTGACTCAAACACTGGTTCCTCGACCTTGATGCTGATGGCGGCAACAATGCCATTGCGTATGTCGCTATATTCAAAATTCTTGCCGTAGAAATCCTTGATGGTGCGCGACAACGCCTCACGAAAAGCACTTTGGTGGGTACCGCCCTGTGTGGTGTGCTGACCGTTAACAAACGAGTAGAACTCTTCGCCCATCTGCGCCGCGTGGGTAATCACCACCTCAATATCTTCGCCTGTGAAGTGCATGAGTGGATACAGCGGGTCGGTGGTCATATTCTCGTTCACCAGGTCGCTCAAACCATTGCGAGAGTGATACCGCTTGCCATTATAATAGAGCGACAAGCCAGTGTTCAGGAACGAATAGTTCTTGATCATCACCTCGATAATGTCATCGCGGTATTCGTAGTTCTTGAAGATTGTGGCATCTGGAGTGAATTCAACAACAGTGCCGTTTTCCTCGTCGGGCTGAGCAGCAACGATGCCAGTCTCATTTTCAACAAGACCTTCCTTGTAGGTCACTGCCGAGCACTGGCCGTCACGCACCGAGCGAATGAAGAAACTTGACGACAGGGCATTAACAGCTTTAATTCCAACACCGTTAAGACCAACCGAGCGTTTATAGTTCTTTGTGTCATACTTGGCACCAGTGTTCATCTTGCTCGACGCGTCTTTCACTTGGTCAAGGGGGATGCCGCGACCGTAGTCGCGAATGGTAACCTTGCCATCCTCCATAGTGATGTCAATGCGAGGCTTTGCAAAGCCGGTGTTGAACTCGTCGATGCTATTGTCGATGACCTCCTTCATCAGTACATAGATGCCGTCATCGCTCTGACTGCCATCACCAAGTTTGCCTATATACATACCAGGGCGTAACCTAATGTGCTCACGAGGAGTAAGGGTCACCAACTTCTCATAGCCGCCAAAGTCACTGCCTTGCTGCTGTGTGTTATCTTGTAATTCTAATTCTTCAGCCATTTAAAAATTCTCTATTAAATTTCGAAATGAGACTCATTGTGCATTATGCATTATATGAAAGGTCTCAACTTGCAAAGATACGAAAATCTTTTCAATTATAAATTACTGTCTTTCCTTTTTATAGTTATTTAATACGCACGAGGCAAAAAACAACTTTCATCCTCTCAATAATTCTTTTTAATCTTGCAACCCACATCAGATCACCGATATATTTGCATAGTTCCCACCATCAAGCGCTCTTTGACATTCTGCCACCACTTCAAAAAATTTTATTTTCAAAACTGTCCCGCCCAATCTCAAACGCCCCCCACGCGTAGCCTGCTCTCACCTCTCCCCACTTCCCTCTCCCCTGAGTCAGGTGAGTCAACTGAGTCAAGCTTTCTATTACGCGTCAGCCCAATTATTCCTGCGCAAGCAGGCTTTGCGACAACGATAGTTGCAACTTTGTGAGATTATTGAAACATATAACGCCAAAATTGTGCATTATGCATTGTTAATTGTGCATTGAAAAAGCCAGGAGTGGAAAAACAATCCCGCGTCCACGCAATGTTCAATTAAATTTTCAATAAACCTTCAGCTCGGGGAGATTCAAAAGCATAAGTCGTGCGAAGCACGGTGTGCGGTCCCGAAGGGATTTGAACTTGACCCAATTTTAAGCGAAGCGCCTCTCCAGCCTCAATCGCACTCCCACGCGTCAGCCCATTGTGCATTGTGCATTGATTAAGGCGCAGCCTCTCTCCTCTCTCCTCTCACCTCTCTCCTCTCACCTGATAATGCATTGTGAATTGAGAAAAGCTCTCCACTCTCCGCAGCTTATGTGCCTCTACTCTTGTCCAACATACACAGCACGAACGCTTGAACCGTGATGTCGTGAGTAATAGGCTAGTGTAAGCGACCCCATACTGCTATTGCGGAACCCCAGAATAACAGCATAGTTTTGCGGCTCATCGTTGAACATAATGCGTGACCAATAGTTGCCACCAGACTCTTCTCCTCCATATCCACCGTTGCCACTAGGCCATCCAGCAGCTGGGAAGAAAACGGCTCTATTGTTTGTGTTGCTTTTGAAAATATAGCCCTCCGTTCCGTTGATGTTGGTCCAATGACTTGTGGTGTTGTCCAATAGTTCCCGAAATTGATGCCCTGAAGGCATGCGCCACTCAGGACCCCAATTCACGTATGCGGCATCATCTTCTGGTTCAAGTTCCGTTCTGTTATCGACGGTGCCATAGCTGCTCATAGAGCAGTACTTGCTGATATTATGGTCGTCACCACCGATGTACCACTTGTAGCCACTCTTTGTATAGGACGGCTTGGGAGTGGTTTCGCCCCAAGCGTAATAATTTCCATTTTCTAACGGGACATTGGCACCAATATTACAGCACGCCCACTTTGTCCCCGACGGCAAGCCCAGGTCAATAATGTGCGGATGATTTGAGTCGGGACAGAATTCATTAGAGAAATACAGAGTTGAGCCATCCCAGGTAACTTGCATATAATAGGCACTGCCATAAGTGAAAGTTTTATATGATTTCAATGCGTCGGTAGTGGTGACAGCATTGCCATTTACAACAGCCTTGAGACGAACGTTGTTGATTGTCACACCATCAACAGTGACATTTGGAATGTACCATGACACTATTGTGCCCGTGCCTCCCGAGGGAATCGTACTTTCATTACTTTCGGCATCGCCTTGCACTTCCTTTCCACCATATTTACCATCTGGGAGCAAAATAGAAGCACTGTACCTGTACCATGGAGTCTGCGTCTGAAATCCTGAGTGCTTGAACGTGATGCTTGCATCCGATACATTGCTGACATAGAGAATCTCGTAGGCACACAGGTGACGGAAATTTGCTTTGCTGCTACCCTTCTTGGCTGTGAACCACATTGGCAACACGACTGACTTGCCGCTGTCAAAGCTTTCTCGCTTAAGGTTACACAAGGCAACCACATTTGAGCCATCTATTTGCGCTTCTACGCCAGTCACACCTATAATCTCGTAATCACTTTCAGGTTTGACCGACTTCGGCAATACGAACTCGAATGAGCATGTCTTGCCGTCGCTGCTTATGTCAGAAACTACGGATAGACTCTCAGCCTGATACACCTTGCCGTCTTGACGCACAAAAATCTGTATCTTGTCGCCAGTCTTCCATTGGTCAGACAGATTGAAAGCGTCAGCCGCTGGCACGCCATTTATAATGCAGCCAGGCCGGGAGGATGACAAGTCATCGCTTGGCATTGTGGCGGTGAAGATCACTTGGCGCTTTTCAATATCTTCTTCACATGATGGAAGCAGCGCCACAGTTAGTAATAATAAAAGCAATGAGGCAATCTTTTTCATGACTGTTTATTTTATGTGTTAAACTTGATATTATCATTGTGGTTGCAAAGTCACAATCAACAGAACTATTTTGCCAGAAAAACGTCCGTGTACTTAATGCTTCACAATTCGCTATATTCCAATTAATTACAAGTTCCAAAAAAATGTGCCTTTTCATTTTTGACCTGTCTTTAGCAAAAAAAAGCGTGGAGATTTTTATGATTTATCGTTGTAAAGGCATCGCCAAACGCCCCACCTGAAATAAACCATCAATCCCACGCCATGCCATTATATCGCCTCTATAAAGAGTGGATATTGGCTAGCGAAGGCGTTCTTTGACAGTTTCATTCTTCAGGTTAAAATTGGCGATTTTATACAACAAAATAAAACCAAGACGCTTTCTTATGTCTTCGAGTGAGAGCTTGTCTCTACAAGTTCACTTGAATTGTCGCAAATTTACACTTTAATTTGATAAAAAACAAGAATTTTCTCTATTATTGTAATTATTTTTTCAATATTGTTTCCTTTCACATTAAAATTATATCTTTGCGCAAGCCTCAAGGCACAACCCATTACTAAGTAGGCGCAGTCCGCTCTCCCCTCTCTCCTCTTCCCTCTCACCTGCAAATGCAGCATTTGCAAAAATCGCTCTTTGACATTCTGCCACCACTTCAATTTTTTTTCAAAACTGTCCCACTCTACATCAACCGCACTGCCAATTGTGCATTGATTAAGGACCTTTTGCGCCTTTCGCGCCATTTGCGTGAGATATGCCCAATAAACACCTTAAGCTCCTTAAAGCCCTTAACCACCTTAAGGCCCTGAGTCAACTGAGTCAAGCTTTCTATTACGCGTCAGCCCAATTATTCCTGCGTAAGCAGGCTTTGCGACAACGATAGTTGCAACTTTGTGAGATTATACCAGTATCAAACAAAAAAATAATTTTAGCGCGTAGCGCTTTAATTTCCGGCGCAAGCCGGCAAAAATTATGCATTCTGCATTGATTAAGGCGCAGCTTCTCTCCCCTCTCACTCTCCCCTAAAAATAATTGTCCTTAATAGTTTAAAAACATCATTTTTTTTGTGGTTTTGTCCCACCAATTATGAGCAACAGCAACTCACGCTTCGCTGGCATGGTATTCCGCTCAAGTCGCATACCCACGGCGACGGCAAGAAACTCTATATTGCCTTCGACATGGACCGCTTGCTGGTGGTGCTGAATTTCATCAGTGGCATGAGCAGCAGCGAGATGCTGAAGTCGCTCTCGTTCGTTTGAGATGAAAAGGAAGTGATAAAAGTACAAAGTAGAAAGTACAAAGTATGAGAAGTAAGCATTATCTCCCTATGCGCTATAGGTATGAACGCTTGTGGCTTGAGCGCTTGGGAGGTAATTGATTCCCCACCAGCACACTTGTAGCAGCACAAATGCTACAATCAACATGGCGAGAGCCACAGGTTTGCGGTGGTTAGGCATTAGACGATAGTGTACATACACTAGATAGGCTAACCATGTAATTGCCGCCCAAGTTTCCTTGGGATCCCATGACCAGTAGTGTCCCCATGCCTCCTTGGCCCACAATGCGCCAAACAGCATGCCAAATGTGAGGAAAGCCAGTCCGGCATATACTAAGTTGTCTGTAATATCATATTCTTGGTCGGTGGGTTCTGTTCGTTTGAAAAACAGCAAGTAAAGAGCCATTACTGTCGATGCTCCCAGTAATGCGTAAGCCATCATATAGACTATCACGTGAGGCGCAAACCAAGGGCTCTGCAACGCAGGCATGAGCGTCTTGGAATGAATCTCGGGTTTGAAGATGTTTATGGCAATGAACACGACTGCCAAAAGAGTTGAGAAGGACAATATCCATTTATAGCGCCAGCGGCCATAAACAATAATGCCGGCTAGTGGCAGGAATAGTGAGTACCATAGTCGTGTTTCTCCCATTGTGCGTAGCGGTGGCCTTTCGAGTGAAACCCACATTGCAATAATATAGCCAAAGAATACGAGCAAGCCCGCTATAGTTGCCCCGTAGGCTATCGATTTCTTGTCTTTCCAGGCAGCCCATGCTCCTGCAATCCACATTACTATCGATGCTAAGCCGAAATATATAAAACTATTCCATGTCATGATTTTCTCCTCCTTCTTGCACCAATAAAGAATAGGCCTACTGCTCCAGCAATCATCATAAAGATGCCGGTATAAACTACAGGCAACCACGGGTCTCGCACCAGTTCAAAGATGCTCACTTGACTGTTTGGGCCCATATTCGTGTCGTAGCCATACTGGTATATTTTGTAGCCATCAACCTTTACTGGTTTGTTGACATCGACGGTTGTGGCAAAGTTCTTGCCGTTTTGTGTGTAAATGTTTATGTTAGAAGCGAAGCGCTTTGGAGAGCCGTCATCATAAGTCTCCATGATAAATTTGTTAAGCTCTATGGCAATGGGCAATTCCATTATCTCGTTGTTGACTGTTAGTGCTCTCCACTCAGGTTCTCCAACTGTGGTTATCATCCTGAGGCGCTGCATGTCGGCATTGCCAATCGTGGCTGCGATCAGGGCGATGAAGAGTCCCAGATGGTTGAGCAAAAATGGTATGTCGCGACGCCACTTGAAATGCAAAATGTGATTGATGATGATTACTCCTAAGATAACGGTAATGTAAACATAGGTCAGCACCATTGGCCAAAACGACAGCATATTGTTAAACCAGGTGCCATCAGTGGTCTGTTTTGTGAGTCCCATGATTAAAGTGAGAATTATGGCATATATCATTGCAGGCACTGCAGCCTTGTAGGTGCCAAGAAAGTGTAGCACAACATATTTTCTTCCTATCATATAGATGGCAATGATTGTTGCAATAAACACTGCCAGCATTATGGCATTGGCAGGCCAGGTCAAAGCATCCCAGTTGACGGGCCCAGCACTTAGTTGCAGCATGAACCCTGCCGCGACAATGCCACCGCCTACCATGAATCCGTCAAGGAGAGTCAAGGATTTGTTCATTTATGATCGTTTGAAAAGTTAAGACAGGCATTTATCGCCTGCCTTAATTGTATGTCTTTTTCGGAATTTTAAATCTCGATTCGTTTGTTCTTCTTGGCTGTTTCAATCCATTTGGGAACAATCTGCTGCAAGAAATTCTTCTTCTTTGCTCTGAGGCTTGCCATGTCAAGGCCAATGTAGGCTTGTGCTTTGGCTTTGGTGCTGATGTCAGGCATAGGCACATCGCTGATGTAGCCATGCTTGGCGAGAATCTTGCTTATGAGCAGTCGTGCTTGTAACGCATAGTCCACACTGTGTGAGAGCAGTCGTGTCACTTCTTGTGGGGCATGGAAGGTGGCACCATGACTTGCTATGGCATAGTCCCATCGCCACTGACTCTTGCGAATCAGGTCTTGAACGGGCTTTATTTCGGCGTCGGTAGCTCCTTTTTCGAAAGCGAATTTCGCTTCGATATGGGCAGCGGCCAGTTCTTTCTCAGCGCGGTTTCTCACCTCGGTGCATTTTGCCTGGCGCTCATAGACGTTCTGTTTGAGTGTCTCGGCATCCTTGCGGTGACAAATCTGGCAGGTGCGGTCGATGTTAGCCAATGGTGACATGATGTGGTGGTCAGTGAATTTTACGCCACCTTGCTGCATGTAAGGCATATGACAATCGGCACATGAAACGCCTCTCTGTCCGTGAATTCCTTGCAATGCTATCTCATATCCAGGGTGCTGTGCCTTGAGGATTGGGGTCTTCGACAAAGGGTGAATATAGTCGTAAAAGCCAATAGAGTCATAGTAGTGCTCTGCATCCTCGCATGTCATGCCGAAGTCTTGCGGAAACATCAGGTAGTTGGCCTTTCCTGGATTTTTAGGGTCATCGGGCTTGATGAAGTAATACTCAGTGTGGCATTGAGCGCACACTAATGAGCGCATCTCCTCATGAGTGGCTTTGTTCACGTCCTTACCGGCACGTTTCCATGCCTCATAGAGTGCGGGACGTGCAGGTCGCAAATCCATAGTGCGCGCATCATGGCAGTCGCTGCAACCAATAGTATTAACAATCTGGTCGCCGAGTCCACTCCACTTGCCTGCATAGGCATAATAGTTGGTGGGATCAAATACCGATTTGTTACCACTCAATTCGCGCATCATGCGTGGTACGTCGGGCCCCTTGCAGGTCCAGCATGTTGCAGGCTGCATATCCTCATCGCCGTCGATGCCTGGGTTGCCGGTGCGCAAAATTTTTCTCAAGTCCTCTATACAGTGCTTGTGACCTCGTGGGGTGTTGTAGTCGCGTGAGAAAGCATATCCTGCCCATAGAATCACCATTTCAGGTCTTTGCTCAAGAACGTCAACCTCGTTAGAACTGTTGTATTCAGACTTAAAGGTGGTGTCTTCGGTCATCGCCCATGTCTCGTACTCACGAGGATAATCGGCCTTGAATTTCTCGTTTTGGGCAATGATTGAATCGGTGAATTCTGTGCGTTTGTTGTTGAACACGCTTGCAACTTCGGCCCTTCGCTGCATGAGCGAAGATACCAGCAGTCCCAACAGGAACACTACAATCATCGACCCCCCAAAGAGTGCCCATCCTTGCCATTTTTTTAGTTTCTTTGCCATAGATATGTTGTTTTCGTTTGTTGTCTATTGTATATTAAATATTGAATTCTGCAATTATCTGATTATTGCTTTTTTGATTGCAACCATTCGGGTACGGGACTTGGCGGCAGCGGCACTTGAGTATCAGCGCCAGGAGTAGACATGAGAGAGTTCATGCCACCGTGAGGCACGTTGCGGTGACAATCCCAGCATGCTTTGCCCTCGCCTTTTTTTGCCATCATGTAGTCGATACGTCCTGTCTTAACAAACTCTTGATTAAGCTGGGTATGGCAGCGTATGCAGTTATTCATTATAACTTGTGCGCTGGCATCCTCGGCCATAATGGCTTGTCGCTCGCTGTTGGTCACGAAATATGCCACATGCTTCAAACCATCGGTAGCTTTGAAGGCATATTTCTTGAAGAAGTTGTCGTGCGGCACATGGCAGTCGTTGCAGGTGGCGTCACGAAAGTGGCTCGAGTTGCTCCAAGTAGCATAGTATGGTGACATGATGTGACAGTTTACACACGCACTTGAGTCATTGCCAAGATAGGTGTGAGCCCTAAGCAGGTAGCCAAATAGTCCACCCAGCCCCACAATCAAACCAGCAATAACAACTAGTCCTATCTTTTGTGAATAGGACAACTTGCTGCATACATTTGTGTACCATTGTTTTATCTTTTTAAACATAGAATGTGATTCTGGGCTGTTAATGGTTTTTTGCAAAGATATAATAAAAATGGAATAATGCAAAAGAAACTTTCAAATGTTAATGTTATTTAACAACTGTGTGTCTAATGTGTTCTGTTTTTATTTCTTGCCATATAACATGTCCACAAAATCGTTGGCTTCTTCCTCGGTGAAATTGCCAGTGATTTCAACTTTTCCTCCATTAATTTGACAATTTACTATAGGATAAGATATAACCTTGTCTTTAAAAACAATAGCAAGTGCATGTCCAATATTATCGGATGTTAATTTTGAGAACTGTTTGCCACCTTCTTTCTCTAAAGTAATGAATACCGCAAACCCATAATTATTGCTGTCTGTCACCTTTGCTTCAAGATAGAAACGCCGCCGAGGTTATGATGACCTATGGACTCTGCCTTGAGCACACCCGCCTCGCCATTGCCCAGACCACAAGCCCTTATAAGGGCACTATGACTTGGCATTGGGAAGTGTGGGATGCTATTTATGGGCCTGGAGCAGGTGACCCACAGCGACATCTTAGCGCGCCAGCGCAAAAATAAATATTAGTGCCGTAGGCACAACACTACCAATCTTAGCCCGAAGGGCAACAATCTTTAGCGCGCATCGCGGCCCCAATAAAAAAATGATAATTAAATGATAATTTGCGGTCAATTTATGGTAATTTGTGTTAAAACCTCCGAGTCAATTGTCTATAATACCCAAAAGCCGAATGGCTAAGTAAACGACATCCAATGTGAAAAATATATTTGTCCTTAATTGTTTTTAAAAAACTGTCTTTAAAAAACTATTTTTTTGTAGTTTTGTCCCACCAAATTATGAGCGACACCAAGATACATAAATTCCACTGCGACTTGAGCGGCATTGAGCTGCCCTCAAGCTTCACCTACCCAATGCACTACACTCCTCACGAGTTGAGCAAACTAGCCGCAAGCGAGGTTATGGACTATGCCCTTAACCAGGAACAATGGCGCGACGAACTCCTTGCAGGCAAGATGCTCGGAGTGCTCGTGGTGAAAGACCACGACGGTTCACTAGGCTATCTCGCCGCTTACTCAGGCAATCTAGCTCACAACGGCGAACACCCCTACTTCGTTCCACACATCTATAATCTACTTGAGCCACAAGGTCTTTTCCGCACTGGCGAAGCCGAAATCACCGATATAAACCATCGCATCAAAGCAATTGAGGATTCCCCTGAAATAAAGAAGCTAGAAGAACTTCTCAACGACACATTAGCGAAGCATAAGAACGAAGAGCTCCAGATGCGACAAGCGATGGAAACAGCAAAAACCGAGCGCGATAGGTTGCGCAGCGAGGGCAACATCACAGCCGAACAAGAGGCGGAACTCATCAAGGAGAGCCAATTCATGAAAGCTGAACTGAAACGCCTCAAGAAACGCCACACCATTGAGATTGATAGTATCGCTCAAAAGCTAAGTGATCTTCAAGCATCCATCAACGAGCTGAAAACGAAGCGCAAGGCCATGAGTGAGAAGCTACAGCAACAGTTGTTTCGCCTCTTTGTCGTGCGCAATGCACGGGGCGAAAACCTTGACGTAGCAACGATTTTCGAGCGCCGACTTCACCGTCTTCCACCGGGCGGCACCGGCGACTGCTGCGCACCCAAACTCCTTCAATATTCCTTCCTGCACAACCTCATCCCCGTGTGTATGGCTGAGTTCTGGGTAGGAAGGTCACCTCAAGGCGAGGTGCGACATCACGGACACTTCTACCCTGCATGCCGCAGCAAGTGCCTGCCTCTCATGGAGTTTATGCTGCAAGGACTAAACGTTGAGGACAATCCACTCATCGCCACCCACAATGACGACGAGGTGAAAATCATCTATGAGGACGATTTCCTGTTGGTAGTCGACAAACCTTCAGGAATGCTCACTGTTCCTGGCAAGGATGACGAAGCTATTTCGCTTCTTGAAATTGTGAAAAATATGCTGCCCAAGGGCGAGAGTGCACTCGAGGTTCACCGCCTCGATCAAGCCACAAGTGGCCTAGTGGTGATAGCCAAAACAAAGGAGATTCAAAGCGCTTTGCGTCAGCAGTTTGAACAACGCAAGGTCCACAAGACCTACCTCGCCTTGCTAGATGGCATTCCTGCCAAAAATGAAGGTATTATTGACCTGCCACTTCGACCCGACCTCAATGACCGGCCACGTCAAGTAGTAGATATAGAGAATGGCAAACAAGCCATCACTCGCTATCGCGTGCTGGAACATCATGGAGACCGAGCATTGGTAGAGTTCACACCTCTCACGGGCCGCACACACCAACTCCGCGTCCACGTCTCACATCCACAAGGACTTAACTGCCCCATCGTTGGCGATATGCTCTACGGCACAGCCTGCGACCGATTGCACCTCCATGCACACACACTTCGCTTCACCCATCCCGCAACAGGTGAAATGATGAGTTTTACAAGCGAAAAACACTAAAATGGCACAGTCACTGGCTTGCATCCATTACTCTCGTTGTTGCAACGATCAAGAGCCGTGACCACATAGGTAGTACCTTTAGGTTTTGCTCTCTTGCCCTTGTTGGGCCACAATGGTTTGGATACTGTTATGTGAGGAACATTGGTGACAGCCACGATAGCCTTGGCATCGTCAAGGTTTATTTCATCACCTTCTTTAAAACCATACACTACATAGCGCACAGTCTCTTGCATTGGGTCTGTGGTTGATGGAACATCCCATTCTAGGGCAGTTTGGTTTACTCCACGATTGAAGCGCAAGTTCTGGACAGCAGCGGGCGGCTCGTTATCAAGCCAAGTCACTGCAGGACACAGGGCCTTAGTGCTCATCTGGTTGTTGCTCAACGAGTCCAGCACGCCTTTATAGTTCTTCGCCACATCATAACCTGGCCACCATGTCACGCCGTGCACATTGGGCAACTCACGCATCAATTCTATCTTGTGGTTGAGCTGGGTGGGATTGAGTGTATCGGGAATATCTCGATGGTCCATCACATTGCGCACCGCTTGACCGTAGTACATGTGACGACCGTTGGCATGGTTGTTCCACCAGTAGCTCAGCACGAGGTCGCTAGCTGCCTTGTGCTCCAATTCCCAATAAAGCTGCGGCACCATATAGTCGACCCAACCCATAGCAGTCCACTTGGGACAATCAGCATATAGTCCGTCGTAGCACTCAAACCCATTGGTCTCACTACCGTTGCTATCGTTCTTCTTGTTACGCCAGATGCCAAACGGACTGATACCAAATCTAACCCACGGCTTGGTGCTTTGGATTGTATTGTGAAGCTGCTCGATGAGCATATCCACGTTGTGACGGCGCCAATCGCCCTTGTCGCCCCAACCCACTCCATAACGGGCAAACGAGGCTGTATCGGGAAACTCCACATCCTTAACAGGATAGGGATAAAAATAGTCGTCCATGTGGATGGCATCCAAATCGTAGCGCGTAAGCATATCACGAACCACAAGGTTGATGAAGTCGCGGCTCTCGGGTAACGCTGGGTCAAAATATAGCTTGCCATCGGCATACTTGAGGAACCACTCGGGATGCTTATAGTAGATGTGCCCTTCGGCTGGCTGGTCATTAGGACCGCTGGTCACTCTGTAGGGGTTTATCCAAGCATGCAGCTCCATGCCACGGTTATGGCACTCATCAATCATGAACTGCAGCGGATCCCATACTGGATCGGGCGCCTTGCCAGCCTCACCAGTGATCCATCGCGACCACGGCTCTAGCTCGCTGACATAAGCGGCATCGGCTTGTGGCCTCACTTGCCAAATCACAGCATTAACACCAGCTTTGTCAAGATTATTGAGCTGGTCGCGCAGATAGTCCTGCGTCTCACTTGGCGTCATCTTGGCATACTGACCCTGACCTATGATGTGGAGCCATGCCCCACGAAACTCGCGTTTAGGCGCCTCCTGTGCACTTGCCATCACAGCAACGAGGAGTGCGATAGCAACTGCGATTTTTCTAAATGTATTCATTGATATTAAGTATTAAGTGCTAGACTATCTAGAAAAACTAGAATAATTAAGAACTACGAACTAAAAACTCTCAAAGCAATGGTCCGAAGAGTCGCACCACGCTCTCCACAGCCTTCTGCCATAGTGGACGCTTGCGCCAAGCCCTCAAACTAATGCGGCTGCATTCCTGCATATCAGTGCGCATCACATCTAGCATACGCCGATTGAACTCTTTGCTGTAGAGCAGCACATTGCTCTCAAAATTGTGCTCAAAGCTGCGGAAGTCAAAGTTTGTCGAGCCTGTCGTCACAAAGTCGTCATCAATGAGCACCACCTTGCTGTGCAGCATCCCTGGCTCATAGAAGTATATCTTTATCCCTGCCGTGAGGCACTGCTTCACATAGGAATAGGAAGCGTAGCGAAGCAAGACGCTATCAGGCTTGCGAGGTATCATCAACCTCACATCCACCTTGCTCAGAGCTGCCACTTGCAATGCCTTGAGCAGGCTGTCACTAGGCAGGAAATATGGAGTCTGGATATAGATACATTTGCGGGCACCGTCTATGGCTTTCTGGAACACAAACGCCATGTTCACCCACTCGCTAGTGGGACCGCCAGTCACCAGCTGCATACCAATAGGATTAGCGATGCTCCCTGGTTCCACCACAGCCACTGGCTCCTCAATGAGTTCGCGCTTCATAAAGTTCCAGTCAATGGCAAACGATACCTGCAGCGCTGCCACGATATCGCCCACCACGCGCAGGTGAGTGTCACGCCACTTCCCCAACTTGCCTCGGTCCAGATAGCGGTCGGCAATGTTCATGCCACCTATGTAGCCCACCTTGCCGTCTATCACCACAATCTTGCGGTGGTTACGCCAATTGATGCGGTTGGCAAATTCAGGGAACGTAATCTGCATGAACGGATACACCTCGACTCCTGCCTTGCGCAACTTTTTAAAGTACGACATGTCAAAGTGGAACGAACCCACATGGTCATAGAGCACACGAACCTTCACACCCTCAACAGCCTTCTGCTTGAGGATATCAGCAATCTCGTTACCTATAATGTCGTTTTCAATAATGTAATACTGAATGTGAATATAGCGCTCAGCAGCCAGCAAGTCACGCTTTAGAGCGTCAAACTTATCTTTGCCATTTGTGAAGATTTCAACAGCGTTATTGGCGAGATATGGCGAGCCCTGAACACTGTTCACAAGATTTATCATCTGCTGACGGTCGCTTTTCTCGTCCTCGTAGTGCACCACCTGGCGCGACCGCATCAAGTGCTTTATATCATCACGGTTAGTGAGCCTGAGACGCTTCTTACGCGATATCATGCGCACATGCCGCAAGCTCCGACCAAAAAATATGTACAAGATGATACCCACAACAGGCAGCAGCACCAGCACGGTAATCCACGCCAGCGTCTTCACTGGATTGCGGTTCTCGCTCACCACCACCCCGATAATAGCCACTGCCGTGATACCATACAAGATGGTAAAAATCAACCGCGAATATGGAAACAACTCTGCCAGTATCATCTCATCTATTACATTTTAACTTGCTAAATTAATAATTTTACAAAAACCGCACCACTCCTATAACATTTTTTAAGAGTTAAAGCCTACCATCATCGTGATAATCACCAATAACTCCTCATCAATAAAACAAAAAAAGCTGAACGGCAAAGCCGCCAGCACACAATATAAATATCTTGCAATTAGTCTAACTAAGTACAGGTCACTTCACGACCACCTTGCGCGACCACTTGCCCACACATTTCACGATGTAGAAGCCCTTCGGCACATCAATCGTGACTTTGGTTCCGGCATTCACGCGCACACTCTTTATGAGCTGACCTGTAATAGAAAAGATGTTGAATGTAGCATCGCTATCACCAGCAACCATTGCGATGGTGCCCTTGCCACCAAGCACTGTGGTTTCGTCGCTCGACACTTGCTCGATGCGAGGCGAAGCAACCATCGTCACACTCACCGCACCAACGGCAAGCGCAACACACAGGGTGAATATGTAAAGCAAACGTTTCATTTCAACTTGCAAAGTTACTACATTTTCTTTATAAAGCAACCTCAACGACACAATTTTTTATAAAATTTCACGTTAGGGGATCGCTTTATCCTATTGACAAGAAAAAGCCCCAAGAGTTTAATCGGGGGCATCAGTTTTCATCCAAGGATTATTATTGAGAGTTTGACGGCTCTTCAGTCACCGTTTCACCATCATCATGCCCCAATGGTTCCACTTCCTGATTCTCGTTGTTTTCGAACTCAGGAACAACAGCATCAGGCACAGCACTGCCGTCATCCTTGCCTGTGAACAGGTTTAAAAGAGCCTCACCCAGCAAATTACCCATAAAACGATAACCTCGATCGGTCAGATGCAAGTGGTCTGTTTTCATATACTTTGGAGCGAGCCATCGGCTTGCTGCTCCCTTACCCCCAGCCACAGTGTAGAAGTCCCACACGGCGATATGGTGTTTTTTGCAGTAATTCATTATGATGTCGCGCACTGTCGCCACGCCACTCTGCACCACATACCCCCTACCCCCTTTCTTGTGGGTCTCAAGGGGCGTGGTTAGTAGAATCTTAACGCGTGGGCACTCATGCATTATCGATTTTACAAGTCGATCAATATTGCTTTCTACCGACGTCAGACTGCCATACGCCTCGTTGGTGCCGAGTGAGATAATCACAAGCTGCGGTTTCAGGTCTTTGAGCTGACGAGCAAAACCGTCGATGTTCAAATAACTTGCACAGGTGGCACCATTGTTTCCAATGCAGTCCACGATCACTCCGTGCTTGCTGTTGAGCAATTTTATTCCAAAGAGCGCTCCAGCACCATTAAGTCGCAGCGCAACACTGTCGGCATAGGAGTTCAGCACATAGTTTGTTGCTGTCGCACTCACTGGATGTGCCTTAAGCTTGTCGCCATTCTGCAACAGCTCGAAGCGGTCACCAGGTGAATGAAACAAGGTGATGCGATAAAACTCGTCGCCAGCCTGCCTGGTGCGGATGTTGAGAGTTGTAGACGCCCCAGCAAACTTCACCGCTACGCCAGTCAGTCCCATGCCTGCCGGTTTTGACTTCGATAGCAGTTTGCTCGATGCCGAGACAGAGGAGCTCGACGTCAGCACATAATCGCTTGGCTCGTTAGTTCCAGCAAGCCGCAATGGACATATCAGCCCACGACCGCCATTGCCATACTGAGCCTGCAGTGCCCTGCGCACCTCACCGCTGATGATGCCCGGCTGCACATGAGAGTCACCAATATGGACTATGGTGAACTTGCCGTCGATGTGCTCGAGCGACTCAATCATTTCGCTCCAGTCGTCGCCGTTAAGCACAATGCGGTTAGCGCCACGATTAATGCCCGATGGCTGCGCCACAAGCTGCAGCACACTTACCATCAGCGCACATGTCAATATCAGCCTCTTAATCCTCACTCTTGCCCTGTTCAACCTTCACTGAGTCGAGTCCTTCGACAGGAGGACCATATACGTCTTCAACCATCTCCACCTCTTTCTCCACTTCAGGAGGTGGACCGTAGACACACTCTGCCGAGCTTATAGAACCGCCACTGCAATTAGAGCACGCCGAGAGACCAATCAATGCCCCGATGCCAACCACAGTTCTGGCAAACCATTTATGTAGATCAAAACCAATCTTTCTCATTTCTTTACATTATTAATGAAGTGTTACAACAAGCAAAATTACAATACTTTTCTAATACAAGCAAATCGTCGCATAAAAAACTATTGGACAGTCCAGTCTAAATGCCCGAATTGCCGACTAGGTTTAATAGATGAGTCAGCTGTTAATATGGAACTATCGAGTGTTTATCGGTGAAAAAAGGGGAAAGATATATTGAAAAGGGGACTTGTTCCGACTTTACACTTTTCCCCACGTCAAATAGACAAAGAGATTCGCTAACATGTTTCACAAGTCATGAGCCAGGCAACTGGTTCCTGACACAAAAACTAAAGATTATGAAAGCAAAAGTACTTATCACAGCATTTGCAACAGTTGCACTGCTGATGAGCGGCACAACAGCAGCCGCAAAGGGAGTTGGTCACAATGACATGAGAGGCAAGATGCATCGCACCGAGCGCCACTTCGACAACCGCCATTTTGGTGACCGTCACTTCGGAACAAGAGCTGTAGTTGCTCACCGTCCAATCATGGGAGCACGCTTCGTCAACCGTCCAATTAAGGGCCGATTCGTAACCGTCAACCGTGAGCGCCTGTGGCTCGCCGATGGAGTTTTTTACAAAGTGGTTCGCACAGGAAACCGCATCGTTTACATCGTAGTTGGATACCTTTAAAATAGCACTCAGTCATGGAAACACCTAAGAACAAAAGTGGTGGCAATCAAAATCTTGATTGCCACCACTCTTTTATTATGTCGGGATGACTAGATTCG
>CADAAI010000012.1 GCA_902785925.1 uncultured Bacteroidales bacterium | reverse complement strand
TTTGGCAAACGAGGTTTCGCAAAAATAGGCGACATCGAAGATATTGACATGATTATCACCGATTCAGGAGTAAGTCCCGACGTCATCAACCAAATCACCGATCGCGGCATAAACCTCATCATCGCCAAGTAACTGTCACACTTAGCAAGCGCACTATCATCCCCACCATTTAACAATAAGATTAAGTGGTGGGGATAGTTTATTGGTAATCATTCCTCAACAACACCTCACACACGTTTTTCGAGACAAGTTCAATTGTCTTTTTTTTCAATTATCATCTCACAAAACACTTTTTTATTTATTCTTCCATAAAACCTATTAAATATTTTTTTATAATTATAAATAATAGTTGTATATTTGCACCCAAATAAACAAAATTGAAAAATAATATTTATATATACAATTAACTTCTACTCATTCATAATTATGAACACTCACCGACTATTAACCCAACTGGCACTTCTGACAACGATGTTGCTGTCGCCACTGGCAGCGAGCGCCATTTCGGGCTATTACTCCGACTCTGGTGGTGGCCAATACTGGTGCAACGTGTTTGTCGCCAGCGTAAGCGACAGCAAAAGTTACAGCTGGTGTACTGGCGACGACGAGGATGCCTCGATGGAGCTATTCCGTGGCTTCGAGTGCGACCACGACGGAAAAGTTACTACCGAGCACCCCACATTGAAAGTCAAGTACCGTTATCATCATCCTCAAAGTAAGGATTACAACTACAATGGCTCCGACCATGAAATTTATGTCATGGTGCATGGTGGTGGCCTGTACAAGATTCTCGAGTGGAAAAGCGGGGCGGCCAGCTGGACCCAGACCGACTTCTCCTTTGGCGTCATTGGCGACCTTGTGAGAGAAGGCGAGTGGTTCACCTTTCGCTTCGCCCCTAACGAGCGCGGCCTTCAAGATATCGTCGCCATCCAGATAGAGAATAACACCTATTACTACCAAGACAACGTGTTTGTCGACTACTCTTTTGTCATTCATGCCCGTTACCTCAAGAGCGTGAGCATCGAGCCCTCACAAGCCCATGATGCCACAGTCACCTGGAGTGAGCCAGGAAAGGTGAAAGTGAGTGCCGACAACAGCTGGCTGCCGCAGGACATAGGCAACAACGTTGAGAACTTCAGTTACAAGGGATCCTATGAGGTGGTGGTCAACAGTGACGACAAAATGTTCTCTCGCACTACTCTCGAGATTGAGAACCGAGGCAACGGTGAGGTAGAGCTCGTGGCTCCACTCGACAAGGACTTCACCGTCGACGTCACACGCAACACTCTAACCTCGTTCCGCTTTAACGGCCATAACATCACGCAAAACCTCAACGAGAATGTCACCAAGAGCCAATTCTGCCCTAACAGCGTGAGATCATTCACCGCGTCGTTCAACCAAGTGGACGCACAGATGCTGCTCCAGTGGGACACCGGGATACTCAACAACACCGGCGAGTGGAAAGTCTATCGCACTGAGCTCGATGAGCATGGCAACTACCTGGGTAACCGTGAGCTCGTGGGATCAACTAGCGGCTACGAGTTCACCGACAATCCCAGCCGAGGGCTTCAGGTGGGAAAATATTACAGATATGAGATTTATCACCATGAGAACTCGTGGCCTGAAATCGACATACCGTCCAATCCCGAGCCTCTCACCACGGTGCATCCTGCACAGCTGCGCACTAGCACCGTCCCCGTCATTCCGCTGCATCTTGTGCAGGACCAGAATGTAACCGACAAAATCAAGATGGACTGGACCTTTGGCAACGTGCCCAAGAGTGAGAACGACGTCACCTTCAAAGTGCATCGCATTGAGCCTAATGGGACCATAACTCACAACTACCTCGACGTTACCGTGCCACGCAATGCCGGCAAAGCATCGTTCAGTGACGAGAAACCCGAGTCAAATTGTTCGGTCTACGGATATTTCTTGCAACTCGACCTTAACGACAACAAAGTACACCTCTATAGCGACACTGTGAGCGCTCACGTGCATGAAGGCACCACAGTCACTAGAGTCGACGCGTCCAAGGGAACTGGCGGCAACGCCGTGGTTGTGAAATGGAGAGCCAAGCAAGTGGGCACCACTGCCACACTGTTCAACGTTCAGCGGCGCTTCGTGGGAGGTGGCGAGTGGGTCGCAATCCATGAGCAGGAAGGAACAGGCTCCTCCTACACCTACACCGACAACACCGCCGAGCCTGGGCGATACTACGACTACCGGGTGGTGGCCTATGCTGCCGACTGCGGCGATGAGTCGTTTGTCATAAACAACGCCATGACCGATGTGGGCTACGCCCAATCTACGGGAACGGTGAGCGGCAGGGTGCAGTTCGACACTGGCACCGCCGTCGACAACGTGCGCGTCACCCTCTCGCGTGAGAGCGATGAGCAGGCACGCTCGCCCTACTACAGCCGTCAAATCATTGACGACGACGGTGGACTGGTGTGGCAAACCGACACCCTCACCGCCCAGAACATGCTCAGCCTCACTAAGCCGTTCACAGTGCAGATGTGGATTAATCCAGTAGAGCAAAACATCAGCGGCTCTTATCTGTTCTCAATCATGGGGCATGATGCACATCCTTTCAAGCACACCGATGGCTATAGCGTGAGATTGCGCACCAAGGACGGTGGCTATGGCGTGACCATCAACAGTGCAACGCAAGGCTCAGAAGTTGTCACCGAGTTCCGCGACATCCCATCAATGCCCGAAGGACAGTTCTCGCACCTCACCATCCGCAACAATGGCAACGGCTCTATCGAGTGTATTGTCAATGGCGACATCGAGCACAAGCAAGTTGAGGTAATACCTATTCAACCGTTCACCTTCCCTCCCGAAGAGGGCAGCGTGGTCAACGTGGTCTTTGCCTCAGGCAGTTATTATAAGGATATGGATGGCTACCCCGAGCTGTTCTATAAGGGCTATGTCGACGAAATCCGCTTCTGGAACCGCGCCATTACCGATGCCGAGATTGCTACTAACTATGACCGCATCCTCAGCGGCCGCGAGGAGAATCTCAAGCTCTACTGGACCTTCGACGAGGGGCTCGAGGAGCATGCCTTCGACAACTCGTCGACCAATGGTGTGCCCAATGGCAATCACGCAATCCTAGGTAACACATCGCGCCCATCAGAGATAGTTCCCAGTAGCGACCAACTCTCGTCCTACGGTGTCACCAACGATAAGGGCGAATATGAAATACGTGGCATTCCATTCACTGGCAGTGGCACGCGTTACAGCGTCTATCCCACCAAGGGCGTTCACAGCTTTAATCCCACTAGTCGCTCAGCATTCATTGGCGGCACTTCGCTCAACATCAACAATGTTGACTTTACCGACGTGTCGAGCTTCAAGGTCTCGGGCACCATTCTCTACTCGGGCACCACAATCCCTGTCGACAGTGTGAGCTTCTATGTTGACGGCGCTCCTTGTAACAAGAACGACAAGCTCATTGTGAGCGACGCCAATGGACACTATGAAATATCTGTCCCCATTGGTAGCCACTACATTGAGGCGCGCCGCGTTGGCCACACCTTTGAGGGCGCAGGCCGCTATCCAGCCATGGCCGAATCGACCTATGAGTTCCTCGAGGACACTCACATCGACTTCTACGACAACACCACTGCCATCATGGCTGGACGCGTGACTGGTGGAGAAACCGAGGGCACCAAGCCGTTAGGCTACGGCGTGAGCAAAAACACAATTGGCAAAGCGGTGATAAAACTCTCTCCGCTCGACCACCCGCAGCGCATGCTCAATGCCGTGCAGCACATCGAGGGCGCCACGAGCGAGTGGGTTCCCAATGCCGAGAATGTTACGGTCGAGAGCGCCTCAACGGCAATAGGCAGCACAGCCTACCGTGCAGGTGGCTCTATCGACGAAGCAAAATATATTTATATCACCACTGATAGCGAAACTGGTGAGTTCAGTGCCATTGTGCCACCCATCCGCTATAGGGTGGAGAGCGTGAAATTCCCCAACAACTCAGCGCTTGAGAGCAACGAGTTGTTTATGAACGTTCCGGCAATTAACATGACCAATCCTCGTGACAGTGTGATACCCGACACTTTATACACCGAGGACAGGACACCACTGCCTCTGTTCAGGTGCAACAAGAAACTCATGCTCACCTATCGCAGCAATCCTGTAATGGACATCACACAGATGGGAGCTCCAATAGGTGTTTTCGGAACTGACACCATTCTTGTCCACGAAGCGCATCAAGACATAAAACTACCTGCCTACTCCTACGATGAGGAGTCCCATTCAGCAACCTATAATTTCGGTTACCCCGTCTTTGAGAAGGGAAGAACCTATGAATTTAAGGTGAGGGCCTATGAGCCTTATCTCAACTATGATGCTAGCGCCACTGGACGACGCTACGAAGACTTACTCTGCGACTCGGTAGTAACCTTCGACAACGAGATAGGTGAGGCGGCACGCATAGCGGCCATTGACCAAGAAGTTGATGGACACAACGTGGTCCGCGGACAGCTCGTAAAGCTCGAGCGAGAGCAAGTGAAACTCGATGAAAACGGCGAAGGACGCTACAAGTGGGTTGTGGGCATACCCAGCCTTAATGCTCCCTACACACGCACTATGAATGCCTCGATGGTAATCAATGATCAAACTAAATTGTGGCGCAACACGGGGCTGGAGGCAATCATTACGGGAGTGGTGCCAACAGGCAACAATTTCATCACTGCAGGCCCAAGCCACGTGCAAATGGTGCTGCGTGATCCGCCAGGCGATGCATCAACCGCAACATGGGGCACCGACACCGTCACTTGCAATTACAGCTATCACACCTATGGCATACATCAAGGCACAGAATTCGCCTGGAACTACAACACTACACTCGAGTTTGGCGCTGTATCGGGCACTCTTGTCTTTGCAGAGATATTCTACAACACGCTCATACACGAGAATACCTTTGGTATCTCTTACAATATCGAGAAAACTTGGGATCATCACACTTCGGTCACTCTTTCACACAATCATTCCACCTCGACTAGTGCCTCGCCTATTCTCGTGGGGCGCGACGGAGACGTGTTCATAGGCTATTCCACTAACTACATCATTGGCGCCGCCGACAAGATTGGCCCCATGCGGCAGGACGATGGCTCATGGGCCATTGGGATGGAGGAGACCGTTTCGATGGACGAGAAATTCAACACCCATTTCCAGTACACACAAAGCTACATCGAGAACACCCTTTTCAAGAATATCAATCGCACCCGCAACTCAATGCTCAAGCACATCAACTCGCTTGATGAGATTGAGGAGGAACCAGCTGTGCCCACCTATTACACCCTCCTTACCGAAAACGACCCCAAATATGGCACATCCAACGACGATGCCAAAGCTTGGGGTAGCGAGGCGGCCGAAGGCATGGAAGGACCTAGCTATTACGCTCGGTTCCCCAATGGCTATGAGGGCTGTGACAGTGTGCGCTGGTGCAATGAGATTGTTGAACAGTGGAAAAAAACTCTTGCCGATAATGAAGAAGACAAAATCAAAGCCTTCAACGACCCCAAGATGAAGGTGGGCAATGAGTCATTTGAGCGTGGAGTCACCGTCACCAATTCCACCAGCACAGTGACCAAAGATGTGGAAAATTCTACCGAGAACTTTAAAACCACTCTTGCCTACAAGGGCAAGAATGGATATCTGCTCGGCAAGTGGGGTAGCATATTCATTACCAATGTTGACATTGGCTACCACCACACCAAGCAGGAGGTGAACGAGACAACTACCACCGAATTGTTCTCCTATACTCTAAATGATACTCAGCGTGGTAATGCCCACACGGTCGATATATTTAATTCGCCACGAGCATGGAGCCCCATATTCCGCACCCGAGGCGGCCAGACCCGTTGCCCCTATGAGGGAGAAAGGGTCACCAAGTACTACAACCCTGGCACAATCCTCGACTACGCGACGATGAAGCTTGACAATCCTCACATCCAGATTCCTGTACGCAACTACGTTGACATCCCTGCTGGTCAGTCGGCATCAGTTGAAATCAGGATGACCAACGACAGTGAGACACACGACCAGCTCTCATCGGTACTGGTTTATGTCGATCCTGCCTCCAACCCCAATGGGTTGCAAGTGACTATAGATGGAGATGCTATGGTAGATGGCCACGAGGTTTGGCTCGAATATGGAACGCCGCTGATTAAAACTCTCTCGGTGAAGCAGACCGATCAGTCGATACTTGACTATGAAAACGTGAAAATTCAATTGCTCAGCACCTGCGAATACATGCTCGACCCGGCATCATCGATTATGGGACGCACAGTATATGACGAACAGGAAATAAATGTTCACTTTACCCCTGCTGCTCCTGAGATAAAACTCACGCTCGACAAGAACGTGCTCAACCAGCACGATGTGCAAAGTGGCGAGCAAGTGAAAGTCACTATAAGCGACATTAACCGCTTCTTCACAGGATTCAAGGGTGTGCGCCTCAAGTATCGATTTGCTGGCGACAACAATTGGATTACCGCCCATGAGTGGATTACCAATGTGGAGTACTTACCCGACGGACAGCTGAGCGATGTGCAATCTATGCTAAGTGACGAAGAACCCAACATCAACTACACACTCGTGCTGCCCAACATCGACGGCAACTATGTGGTTGTTGCCGAAAGTATGAGCGTCTATGGCGGCAAAGAGTATACCAAACCAACTCCCGAGAAAACTGTGACACGCGACACCCGTGGTCCCAAGTTGCTTGGACAGGCCTATCCCAACGCGGGCATCCTCACACCCACCGACGACATCCGAATCAAGTTCAATGAGGACATTCGCGAGAGCTATCTCACCAAGGAGACCAACTTCTTCATCACAGGTTCGCTCAACGATGCGCAGGTTTCACACGACGTGTCGCTGCAGTTCAACGGCACTCCTGTTGAGACCGATGCCTATCTGCCCATTGCCAACACTAGCTTCGCTTCCTCGCTGTGGCTCAAGCGCCTGAGTAGCGGCACAATACTTGAGCACGGTACCGAGGGCAACAGCCTGAGCCTCTCGATTAACGACCAAGGCAAGGTTGAGGCCAACATCAACGGCAAGGTTATCACATCGCAAGCTGCAGTTCCCATGGACAAATGGGTATTCTTGGCTCTTAACTATGTGAAGGGTGCAATGAGTAATCAAAACACCTTCACTATGATCATGGCCAATGAAGCCGACGAGACGATGCTCTTTGACGAGGCTATCGTTCCCGACTACAATGGCATCGGACAATTGACGCTGGGACGCAATTTCACTGGCATGATGCATGAGCTCGTGCTGTGGAACAAGAATAACCCAGTGCGCACTCAGCTCGGGCAAAAGGATGAGGCCAAGGCTCCTTACTTGCCAGGCCTGGTGGGTTACTGGAAGATGAATGAGGGCCATGGCACCGTGGTTACCGACTATGCACGCGCCCGCAACATTCACTTGCCAGCCGAGACATGGAACGTGGAGAACACAAATCTCGCTGCCCATCTCGATGGTGAAAGCGTTATAAAGATTCCTATTGGCTCAGTTTCTCCTCGTCCGAGCGACAGCTATGTTGTTGAGACCTGGTTCCGTGGCGAGAAGGACAAGAATGCCAGGGCAACGCTGCTCTCGGTAACCGACCGCGTGTCGATAGGCTTCGACTACGACAACTCCATGCTCCTGCATGTGTATAACGACACCTTGTCGTCGCTCATTAGCAATGGTCTGCCCATTGTGCTCACCAATGTGAACTACAACGACGGCAACTGGCATCACTTGGCGCTCAATGTGCATCGTGGTGTGAGCGCTGTGGTCTATGTCGATGGCAGTGCCGTGAAGACCATTGCCGAGCAGCAACTGCCAGCACCAGCGGGCGATTACCTCTATGTGGGCGGTATCTTGAAGCGCAATCCAGATAACGACCAATTTATTGAGGAAAGCTACCACTTCACTGGCGACATCGACGAGATTAGGGTGTGGAACGTGGCATGCGACGGAACCTCGGTAATCGCCAACCGCTACAACCAGGTTGATACCGCACAGGTTACTGGACTCATAGCCTACTACCCAATGGAGCATAGCTCACTTGATGCCAATGGCAACATCGTCACTGAGTTTAGCCTCGAAAACAGCGCTCCTAATGCTTCACAGATGGGCATCACTCACGCGCTGGGCGATGGCGTTACTCAAGCCATTACAGCTCCTGCATTACGCACGTCGCCGCTCAAGCAGAACCTTGATTTTGATTACACGGCATCTAACAACGAGATATACATCAACTTGCTCACATTGCCGTCGCGCATGCAGGGCAACCTGCTCACCTTCGTTGTCAAGAACGTGCGCGACATGTATGACAATATCTCTGAGCCCATCACTTGGAGTGCTGTGGTCGACTACAACACCCTTGAGTGGAACCAGGAGAGCATCGTGGTTGATAAAGATCGCTTGAGTGAATTCACAGCTCAGGCAACACTTCACAACAAAGGCCGTGAGAATGGCAAGTTCAGCATTACTGGCTTGCCCACATGGATTCAACCATCTGAAACCAGTGGTGTGCTTGCTATTGATGAGACAATACCAGTGCAGTTCACCATTGGAGCCGATGCTCCTGTGGGCACACATCTGGTATATGCCTATGCCGTTAACGATGGTGACATCTGCGCACCGCTGCTCTTTAACGTCACAGTGCGGGGCAACGAGCCCAGCTGGACTGTCAATCCCGATGATTATGAGAGCTCCATGAACATGATAGGTCAAATCTATCTCGACGACAAGATTTGCACCAATACTAACACCAAGATAGCAGCCTTTGTCGATAACAATTGCTGTGGTGTGGCATCGCCCAAGCTCGTCACCAGCCGTGATGCCTACTTCGTGAGCATGACTATATATGGCCTGGAAGACATCACTAGCACCAAACCTATCACCTTCCGCATCTATGATGCCGAAAGAGGAGTGGTGCTTGGTAATGTAAAAACCAAGCTCAATGGAGAGACGCTCAGCCCCACCTACCTGCCCAACGGCTTGGTTGGTGACTACGACAATCCTGTCGTTTGGCAACCCAGTGACTTGATAGAGCAGCAATGCAACCTTGCTAATGGTTGGAACTGGATTTCGCTCTATGTGCAGCCCGAGCAGGGCAAGGCCGACCTCGAGAGCCTATTTGGACATGCCAAGGTGTTCAACACCATCAAGGGCAAGGAAGGATTTGCCATGAACAGCGGCACTAAGTGGACCTCTACCGGTCTCGACACGCTCGCCATTGGCAACCTCTACAAGCTCAAGGTCAAGAACGATATCAACCACATAATCAGCGGTACGATGATTGACACCCGCACTACTACTCAAGCCATCTACCCTGGATGGAACTGGATTGGTCCGCTGTCAATCTACAACTTGAGCCTGAATGAGGCGTTTGCCGACCTGCAGCCTACTCGTGGCGACATCGTCAAGAGCAAGACCCAAGTGGCGTTCTACGACGGCTACAAGTGGGAGGGCGATCTCACAGCCATAGTGCCTGGTATGGGTTATTACTACAAGTCATGCAACAGTGAGCCTTTGGTCTTCGTTTATCCGACCATCGATGCTACTACCTATCAAGCGCCAGCTGTGATGATGAATGCGCCACGCAACCTGCCATTCACCCCAGTTGACCATCACGAGTTCAGCGACAATATGAATGTGGTTGCACAAGTTGTGAAGGGTGACATTGAAGTCAATGATCTGTGCATTGCTGCATTCGTCGACGGCGAGTGCCGTGGCGTTACTACCGCCACCGAGGACGGCCTCTACATGCTCACTATTGCAGGCAATGCCGACGAAGCCGGCAAGACCGTTCGCTTCGCCACTGTCTACAACGGTAAGGAAGTATGGTTCAGCGAGGAGCTTCAATGGCTCAGCGACTGGATTTATGGCGACCTCGACGAACCACAGGTGTTTGATCTTAACAACACTTCGGGAATCGACAACGTGGTATCATCGTCGTCAATCATCATTTCACCTTCAGTGGTTCAAGATGTGATAAGCGTTAAGGCTGGCGACATCCTCAAGGAGGTCAACGTTTACTCAGTCAACGGCAAGTTGCTTGATCACTTCACTCCCGATGATAATCATGCAACGTTCAACTTGAGTCATCTGCTCGATGGCGTCTACTTCGTGGAAGCTCGCACCTACAGCGGCACACGAGCCATCAAGCAAATCCTCAAGCGATAAAACAACATTATCAAACTCAAACATTCAGCAAGAGCTGGCCCTCACGCCAGCTCTTGTTGTTTCCTTATTGCTCTTCATTGCTATCAGCCTCAAACACACTACTATGCGCAGCCAAATACAACATTTATTAAATGAGAACTTGTGGTCAATTCATGGCTATTTGTGTATAAAAAAAACAAGTTCAATTGTCTTTAACAACCACAAGCCGCACGCCTACATAGGTGGCATCTATTGTGATATTACTAATTGTCTGTTATTGTCTAAAAAAACTGTGCAGTTCGTCATGCTTTAAAAAACTTAAAAACTGACATGATAATTTTGCCAGTCATGAGTTTTTTAGTAATTTTGAAAACTTTAGTGTAACATTCTATTAACCCCCTATTGTTATGGAAAACGAGAATATCATTATACCTAGTGAATATGCCGACATCTGTCCCATTCAGGACAAGGACTTCCACAATGAGATGTCAATTCTGGTCAACGAACCCATGTTCAAGCAGATTGCCCAGATTGTCATGCCGCAGTACAACTACACTCAATTCAAGATTTTACTGCTGAGCCTGAACTCGAAATACGACTTGCAGACCAAGGTTATGAAACCTTTTATCGACGGGCTCCTAGCCAAAACATCTAAAGGTCTTACTGCAAGCGGACTCGAGAACCTTGTGAAAGACGTGCCCAACACCTTCATCACCAACCACCGCGACATCGTACTCGACTCGGCTCTGCTCAGCTACCTTATGCTCGAGAACGACATGGACACTTGCGAGATAGCTATTGGCAACAACCTGCTTATCTACAATTGGATAACCAAACTCGTTCGTCTTAACAAGTGTTTCATCGTGAAGCGAAATCTGGGACGCCTTCAAACTATGGCAGCCGCTTTGCAACTCTCGGCCTACATGCACTTCGTGCTCAAGGAGAAGAAGGGTTCAATCTGGATTGCTCAACGCGAGGGACGATGCAAGGACAGCAACGACCGCACGCAGGAGAGCCTAATTAAGATGCTCACCTACGGCAACCGCGAAGTCCCATTCATCGAGAGCCTCAAGGAGATGAACATAGCACCAATAGCACTGAGCTACGAGTACGACCCCAACGATTGCCTCAAGGCACGCGAATACCTGCTCAAGAGCAAGGATCCCAATTTCAAGAAGACTCAGGAGGATGACCTCATCAGCATGAAGACTGGTATCGCCGAGTTCAAGGGACAAATCCACTACTCGTTTGCACCATGCATCAACGACAAACTTGACAAAATTCCTGCCGACCTCGACCGACTCCTCACCGTGCAACGCATCTGCGGCATCATCGACCACACTATCCACGCCAACTACAAGATCTTCAAGACCAACTATATGGCTCACGATATGCTGTTCGACAACAAGGAGTTTGCCGACCATTACACCACCGAGGAAGCAAGCATCTTCAACGACTACCTCAACTCGCAGCTCGACAAGATTACCGACATTCCTGTCAACGACAGCGACCGAAACTACATGTTCAAGTACATGCTACAAATGTACAGCAACCCACTAACCAACCAAATCGAAGCTATAGGCAAAGCCTGATCAGGCCTAATATACAACGATTACGGGCATTGCACTCACATGCAATGCTCGCTTTATATATTTACATCTTGATTTCAGTTAAGCGACACATCGTCGGGCCAAGTGCGCCACATGCGATATTGGTCACCAAAGCCCTTCACTGCCTGATCCCACACAAGGTCATCGGGAGTTTTGAAGATTAACTCGGCTGCGTTATCTTTGAGCACTGCCCAGTCATGGCGCTCGAGCTCACTCTCCAGCTGTGCCTTAGCCCAGCCACTGTAGCCAATTATAAACTTCACTTTGCTTGTCACAGGATCGCCACTCTCAAGATACATCTTCATCACTTCAAAGTCACCGCCAAAGAACACTCCTGGCGCCAACTGCACACTATCGGGAATCACTTCGGTGCCCAGTGTGTGAAGGAAGAACAACATATTCGTGCCTACTGGTCCACCCAAATATAGAGGCAACGGCTCGTTACACTCAATCTCAGGCTCTATCTCGTTAAGAGTGAAACGCGTGGGTTTGTTTACCATCACACCCATCGAACCCTCCTCATTGTCGTGGTCGACTAGAATAGTCACGCTGCGCTTGAAACAAAAGTCCTCTACTGTGGGTTTTGCCACCAGCATTGAGCCGCGAGCCGGCTCTGGCTGGTTGTCGAGCAAATTGAATATGTCGAGGTTCAAATCTTCCATTTCGAGGGCAAAAATACTCAATTCTCGCAATTTTTACAAGATTTTTACTACCATATCAAGAAAAAGCACTAACTTTACACGGCAAAAATAGCGTTACACTCATGAAGGTTTTAAAATTTGGAGGAACATCGGTTGGTACTGTTGAGGCTCTGCGCAACGTGAAATACATTGTGGAGCATCAAGACGAACCCGTTGTGGTTGTGGTTTCGGCACTAGGAGGTCTTACCGACTCTCTTATCAAGGCAGCCAACCTTGCGGCGAAAAACGACATCGGTGCCTATCGCATTGTGCAGGATGTCACCTCACGCCACAGCGAAATCATGAACAAGCTCATCGAGGGTGAGGAAATCGACGATGCTCTCAACCGAGTGCGCGCCCTCTTCTATGAGCTAAGCAACGCTTATACCGACATATCACAAAGCGAGGAACTCACCGAGAGCGACATCGAGGAAGTAGTGAGCTATGGCGAACGCCTCTCCTCGCTAATCATAAGCCTGATTATTGAAAACGCAACGCATTTCAATTCCCTCGAGATAATTCGCAGCAACAACCATGAATGCGACTTAGAAGCCACCAACGCCAACATTGCTAGCACCCTTGGCAAGTTTAAGGGCAAAGTAGCAGTAATGGGTGGATTCATCTCACGCGACAGCAAAAGCAGGCGCATCTCCAATCTGGGACGTGGCGGCAGCGACTATACGGCAGCCATCGTTGCCAGCGCACTCAATGCCTCGAGCCTAGAGATTTGGACCGACGTTGACGGCTTCATGACTGCCGACCCCAAAAAAGACCCTAACGCCAAGGTTATCCGCCAAATGACCTATGCTCAAGCTCAAGATATGTGCGACAAGGGAGCCAAGGTAATCTACGCTCCCACCATCAAGCCTGTGGCCGAGAAGCACATACCCATCTGGGTGAAGAACACCTTCAACCGCACCGCTTTAGGCACGCTCATCACCGATTAATGGCGCCATAGCCATGGCATACCCAAAATTTATAATAACCAGCGATGGTCACCTGCGATTAGGCATGGTGACTCTGCATCGTCATCTGCTCGAGCCGGGCGACCACTGCATGGGTGGCGGATATTGGCGCATTAACCACGCTTCTCAGCAAGTGGTTCTAAGCGGTTCGTCGAGCGACTACGGTCCTCCTCAGTGGCGACGCGTTAGCCGCATAATGCTTCCTGATGGCTACGAAGGCTATACCTTTGTTTGGGAAGAAGGGGGCCATCATTTTCCTTTGTAAAACTTTTCATTCACTATCACATGACACGCATCTTTAACCTTCTGCTACTTTTGACGTGCACCATTGCTGCCGTCGCACAATCTTCAAGTCATCAATATATTACCGTTGTGGCCGAGCCCGACCATCCCGACTGGACCTACCGTGTGGGCGAGAAGGCGCATTTCACCGCCTACGCAATCTGTGAGAACGTGCGCATGAAGGATGCAGTAATTACCTACAGCTACGGTCCCGACAAACTCGACGCTGTCTATACCAACACAGTCAAGACCGGAAAGGATGGATTCGCACACTTCGATGTTCCAGGCGCTAAAACTCCCGGCTTCACCAGTGTGCGCGTGAAGGTAGAGCTCGACGGAAAGACCTACAGCTCCATGACTAATATTGCCTTTGACCCCTACGATATCAAGCCCACAACCACGATGCCCAACGACTTTGAACAGTTCTGGAATGACGCAATGAGCAAGGCAGCGCAAGTACCTATGTCCACAACCCTACGCTATAGCGAAAAGGAGAGTAACGACCGCGTCGATGTTTACTACCTGCGCCTGCAGTCCTACAGGAAAGGCAACTACGTATATGGTGTGCTCACCGTACCTAAGATTCCAGGTCGCAAACCTGCAATCCTGCGCTTGCCAGGGGCTGCTGTGCGCTCGTTCAATGGTCCTAATGAACTCGCTTATGAGGGATTTGTGGTTCTCGAAATCGGTGTGCATGGCATCCCAGTTGACCAATCGCCCGAGATTTACCGCCAACTCGAGAACGGAGCTCTCGCAGGCTACACCACAATGGGCATCGACAACCGCGACACCTATTACTATAAACGCTCAATTCTGGGCTGCGTGAGAGCAATCGACTACCTGTGCACACGCGACGATGTCGACACAACGCGCATTGCCACCTACGGCGGCAGCCAAGGCGGCATGCTCTCGATAATGACTGCGGCGTTGAGTCCACACGTGAGCGCCTTATTCTCCTATTTCCCAGCTTTCTGTGATCTCACGGGCTATTACAACGGCCGTGGAGCTGGTTGGCCGCATCTTTTCCGTAATCCTAACGAGCCAAACCTGCAGGCACGCATCGAGGTTTCTAAATACTTCGACACTGTAAACTTTGCTCGCTTGCTCAAGGTTCCTGGATTCTACGCTTGGGGTTTCAACGACCCAGCTTGCTGTCCCACCTCAACCTTCAGCGCCTATAACGTCATCACTGCACCCAAGCAGTTACAGCTAGGACGCGACACAGGCCACTGGCTATATCCTTGGCAAGTTGAAAATGCCATGAAATGGCTCAAGGCCCAATTCCACATGCAATAAGAAAAAACCATCTTTTCACTAAAAACAAATTAGGCAGCATCTAGTGAGATGCTGCCTAATTAATTTTCAATCGGGAAAAATCACTTCACAAGAATCTTGTGACCTTTCACGATGTAGATGTTTGGCTCCAGATTGTTGACATCACCAGCCTTGATGTTGTGAGCAACACGCATGCCCAACACATTGTAAACGTCAACGATATCGTTGGCGGCAGCAATGTCGGTGATGCTGGTCACCTCTCCACGACCCAAGTGGTTAGGTGTCAAAGTGAACTCTTGTTCGCCTGGGATGCTAATGAAACAACGTGTAGCATAGAAGAATGCCTTGTCGTTGTCTTTTTCAATGCGCGTGAAGTTTGCATCACCGTTATTAATGGCGAGGATACCATAGAGGCCCTTGCCATCGGTCTTGTGAGCAGCGCCTGTCATTGTAAGCTTCACGCCACCACCAGTAGTGAATGCCACCTTCGACTCTTTGTTTTCAATCACGGCATTGGCGCGGAATTTCCTTGAGCCTGTCTCGCCTGGATAGTAGAGAATGTAAGGTTGATTGGCCTTAATTCCATCCGCCTTGCAGTCTTGGAAGTTCAACACAAGTTCAGCGCCTTGCTGAGTAACGCCTACCAGACGCTCTAACTTCACGCCCTGTCCCAAAGCTTCGTCAAGCTCCTGTTCGCTCATGGCGAATGGCAGCGAGATGGTGTTCCAGCCAGTAAAAAGGTAGCGGTCGGCGGTCACCATGCGCTGTTGACCGTCATAGCGCTCGAGTGCTGTACCACTGTAGGTGCTCACATTCAATGGTTTCTGCGACCAGGCGGTCAGTGTTATGACCGCCATTGCAATCATGCAAAAAAATTTCTTCATAATCATTTGTTTTTATTGATTAAACTATAAAAGTCAACTTTACTAATCGATTGTCTCCTTGAACTTCTTGCGGCGGAACACAAAGTTGCGGCCCAAATATTTCTCGCGTACTACGGGATTCTCGGCAAGTTCCTCGCTAGTGCCCTGGAAAAGAATTTTGCCCTCAAAGAGCAGATAGGCACGGTCAGTGATGCTTAACGTTTCGGGAGCATTATGGTCAGTAATGAGGATACCTATATTCTTGTGCTTGAGACTGTACACAATACTCTGAATGTCTTCCACAGCAATGGGGTCAACGCCAGCGAATGGCTCATCGAGCATGATGAATCGAGGGTTGATAGCGAGGCAACGTGCAATCTCGGTTCGGCGGCGCTCACCACCACTCAGGCGGTCACCCAAGTTCTTTCGCACCTTCTCAAGGTGAAACTCGGCAATGAGTTCCTCTAGTTTGTCGCGCTGATATTCTGGAGTTGTATTGGTCATCTCAAGCACGGTGCGAATGTTGTTCTCGACAGTGAGTTTGCGGAACACCGATGCCTCCTGTGGCAGATAACCAATACCCAACTGCGCACGCTTATACACTGGCAGCTTGGTGATTTCCACATTATTGATGTAGACGCGACCCTCATTAGGAGTGACAAGTCCAGTGGTCATATAGAATGTAGTGGTTTTGCCGGCACCGTTAGGTCCTAGCAAGCCCACTATCTCGCCTTGGCGCACATTGATAGACACATGATTGGCAACAATGCGCTGGCGGTACTTCTTCACCAAATTGTCGGTCAGAAGCACTAAATCACCAGCCTCACCAGTGCGATTAAGCATCTCAACCACCTTGTCGGTAACCTCGGTGATTTTCTTCTCATCGTCACTGCCTGTGCCTATCGTCAACGGCTCTTGGGTAGCCATTGCCGCCTCCTTGTCACGATTGCGAAAGAGTTTCATTAATCGTAGTAAAAAATTTATTTCTTCATGTTCAACCTAGACTTGATATAGTCGGTGAGCAGGTTGATAGCAACCTCGTTGTGGCCACCCTCGGGAACGATAATGTCGACAAAGCGCTTGCAGGGCTCAATGTGCATCAAGTGCATGGGCTTGAGCACTTGCTGATAGCGGTCGATAACCTCCTGTGCAGTGCGGCCACGCTCAATGCAGTCACGAGAAATAACACGGATAAGGCGGTCGTCGCCGTCGGCATCAACAAACACCTTGATATCCATCATCTTCCTCAGTCGTGGGTCGCTCATAACAAGAATACCCTCAATCAACACCACATCGTGTGGCTCCATGTGAACGGTTTCCTTCTGGCGAGTGCATGTGAGATAACTGTAAGTTGGCATTTCAATGGCCTTGCCCTGCTTGAGCATCTTCAAGTGCTCAAGAAGCAGATTCCAATCGAATGCAGCAGGCTCGTCGAAGTTAATCTTCTGGCGGTCCTCAACAGGCACATGACTTGAATCCTTATAATATGAGTCCTGCGATATAATTCCCACTTCACCTTTTGGAAGGCGCTCCATGATTTTGCGTACAACCGTCGTCTTTCCCGAACCGGTGCCGCCTGCTATACCAATGATAAACATAGTTTTGAATGTATATTAGTTTAAAACGTTGTGAACATTAGCCTAAAATCATACAAAGGTAGCGCATTTTCACAAAACATTCAACACTTGAAGCAAAAAAATAACGACACAACCTAATTTAATATTAAAAAGTTTTATCTTTGCAAATGCTATTTATTATTCAACAGGTAACATTAATATTTCAAAGAGCATGAAGAAGATAAAGATAACTGTGATGCACATGGCGTGCTACCGTGATTTAATGGAAAAATACGAGAATCCCATTGAACACGCCTGCAACATGACGCTGGGGCGCACTTTCATCGTTGAGGACAGCAAGCAGCCCGAGGGAATGTGCGACAGCGCATGGGAAACTCTACTGCCGTGGGTCAAGGAACTTGCCGAGGGCGGAGGCAACTTCTTCGACGGCTGGATGAAGAACCCTCACAGCGCAATGATATCATGTAATGATGGTTTCCGACCAGTCAGTTTTCTAGTAGAAACTATAGAATAAAAACGAGAAAAGAGGCAAAAATCTCTTTTCTCGTTTTTTTATAGGGAGTAACAATTCTGTTACACAAATGGCTCGAGGGCTTGAACGAGTTGCTGGGCGCTGTGCACACCAGCCTCACGCCACACGAGTTGACCCTGCTTGAAGATGGCAAGTGTGGGCACTGCCCTCACGCCATACTGAACAGCCACCTCTTGTGCCTCGTCAACGTCAATATTAATTATTGTTGCTTGGTCGCCTATGTTCTGCTTCAACTCCTCAAGGATGGGATGCATCATCTTGCACGGTCCACACCAAGTGGCGAAGAAATCGACCAATACTGGCTTGTCGCCAGCAATAAGTTGCTCAAAGTTGTTCATAATTCGCTCATTTTAAAAGTCATGACTGACAATGAGCAAAAAACATGCCATCAATCAAAGAACCGACTTTGTGGCAGTGAGCGCATATTGTAGGTGCTTGACATCGACTCGCCGTAAGCCCCTGCCGACAGGATAGCAATCACGTCGCCACGACGCGTCACTAGAAGCCTCTCGTCGGTAGCAAAAACATCGCTCGACTCACAAATTGGTCCCACCACATCATAGACATCGGTCTCGGTAGCCTGTGACGTGAGATTCACAATTTTGTGATGTGAATCATAGAGAGCAGGCCGCAAGAGGTCGGTCATGCCAGCATCAAGAATCACAAACTTCTTGACAGAATTATCCTTGACAAACACCACCTTAGATATCAGAGCGCCACATTGCGCAACAATTGAGCGACCGAGCTCAAAATGCACCTTCTGACCGTGTCGAAGCTTTAAGCCGTCCTTAAACACCTGGAAAAAGTCATGGAATGGCGCAATGGGGTTAGCCTCGGGATTTTCATAGTCAACTCCCAAACCTCCTCCTGCATCTATCATCTCAAAGCTGATGCCACGCGCTTCATAGTAGTCGAGCAATTGGTTGATCTTCTCGCAAAGCAGCCTGAAAGGCTCAAGCGTAGTTATTTGTGAGCCTATGTGGAAATGAAGTCCACGCAAGTGCAGGTTGGGCAACTTGATGGCTAAGTCCACCACCCTATCGAGCATGTGCAAATCTATACCAAATTTGTTGACCGAGGTTCCTGTTGTGATATATCGATGAGTGTGGGCATCTATGTTTGGATTAACCCTTATGGCAACACCAGCCATCTTCCCTTTGCGAGCGGCGATCTCATTGATCACCTCCATCTCGGGCTCGCTTTCCACATTGAAGCAGTATATGTCGTTGTCAATGCCTATCTCTATCTCGCGGTCGGTCTTCCCCACGCCAGCATATGCCATATTTCCAGGATTGAATCCAGCCTTAATGGCCGCTAATATCTCATTGCCACTTACTAAGTCGGCACCAATGCCCGACTTCTGTATTTCACTGAGAATTACGGGATTGCCATTAGCTTTAACGGCATAGTGAACGACAAAAGGATAGCCTTCAATCTCTCGATTGACAACGGCCAGTGTGCGACGCAGCAACGCCATGTCATAGCTATAGAATGGTGTTTCATGCATGGCTACGTTCGATAAACTTTTAAGGTGCATCTTCGCTAATTAATTATTTTGTGTTTCTCGTGATATTTTTGCAAAGTTAAACATAATATTTCAAAAAGCAATTTTTTTGTCCATATTTTTATTATTGATAGCAATCTTTTTAGTAATTTCGGCAACTGAATTAATTGTTCTAATCAATATGACAACACGAGAAGCGATACTGCAACTGCGCAACGAGTTGGGGTTGATCTACGACCCTCGCGAGATAGAGGGTATGACCCGAGTAATCTTTGAGGAAGTGCTGTTATGGAAGCCCGTCGATATCGTGATGCGCGACAACGAGGAATTGCCAACCTTCTTCCCCAATCGACTTAACGAGATAATTACCCGACTTCTCCGTCACGAGCCTTTGCAGTATATCCTTGGAAAAGCAAGATTCCATGGCCACTCCTTTACTGTAACTCCAGCGGTGCTTATACCACGCCCCGAAACCGAGCAACTCGTCGACATGATTATCGACCAAAATCCTGGCAGCGACTTGCAGGTAATCGACCTAGGTACAGGCAGCGGATGCATAGCTATTTCACTAGCCCGAGCACTCAAGTTTGCCCAAGTAACTGCAACCGACATCAGCCGCGATGCCCTCGCAATTGCTCAGCACAACGCCCAAGAGCTCAAGACGCGCGTGCGCTTTGTCGAACAAGACATATTCAACTGCCCAACTCCCCTCGAGGCATGGGACATTATCGTGAGCAACCCACCCTATATCACCGAGAGCGAGAAGACCGCAATGGAACCCAACGTGCTCAACTATGAACCACACGGAGCACTATTTGTCCCCGACAACGACCCCATGCTCTACTATCGCCCCATCGCCACCTATGCAAGTCGTGCATTGAAGAACGGAGGACGGCTTTATCTTGAAATTAACCGCGCAATGGGTGCACTTGTGAGCGACACGCTAGCACGTGTTGGCATGCGCAACATCCAGGTCTACAACGACTTCAACGGCAATGCCCGATTTGTCACAGCAACTAAAATTATTGACTAAAAATTATATAACATGAAACATCTATCTCTATTAGCTGTAGCTCTCATGGTTATTGCCATGGCAAGCTGCACGGGCAACGGCACTACAAGTGCTAGCAAAGCATCAACCGACAGTGTAAACGACACTACTCTCACCGCCGACACCACTGCGGCACCAAGCCAGGAAGTTATTGACGAACTATCTAAAGCCGTGACCGAGGAGCATGCCAACACTGATGCTAAATACTCCTATGATCCAGCCACCAACACCGTGAAGATTGTAAAGCAAGTCGATATTCCAGCCGACCAGGCCGAGGAAGACTTTGCCGAGGCTATCGTCGAACACGAGGTTCCTGAATTCATCAGCCAGTTCAAGAAAAGCACTAAGCCTAGCGACACAACTATCAAGACCAAGGGCGCTTCCATTACAGTGAGCTATGTCAACAAAGCCACTGGCGAGGAAATTACACAGTTTGATATTACCCCCGACGACTTGAAATAATTCATAATCTTTCTTTTAAAAAGCTGTATTTCTCTTGCTTTTTGAAAGAAAAATGCATATATTTGCCGTCAAATTGCAACAATATCATTTTATCAACTTTTAAACACCAACTAATTATGGTTTACAAAATTATCGACATTGAGGGCGTGGGCGATGTATATGCCGAGAAATTGATTGCAGCTGGCATCAAGGATACCGACGCCATCCTCGCAAAATGTGCAAAGCCTGCTGGACGCAAGGCCCTTGAAGAGGAAACAGGCATTAGCGGCAAACTCATCCTGAAATGGACTAACCATGCCGACCTGATGCGCATCAACGGTGTGGGACCTCAGTTTAGCGAGCTGCTCGAAGCTTCGGGAGTCGACACCGTGAAGGAACTGCGCAACCGCGTTCCTGAGAACCTGCACAAGAAACTTGAGGAAGTAAACGTTCAGAAGAACCTCGTTAACCGTGTTCCTGCGCTTGTTGAGGTAGAGAAAATGGTGGCTCAAGCCAAGGAGCTTCCTCCAATGATGGAGTACTAAACTCCCGCTAAATGACAGTAAAAAAATGGCGTACCATAAAAAAGTGGTACGCCATCTTTTTTTGTCTGTCTAAACAAATTAGTTGCCAAGCATGATGTTGTAGACGGTAGTCACGTCACCCGAAGTGATGTGGCCATCGCCGTCTTGATCACCGTTGACAATCGAACTGTCATCGCTGTTAAGCATATAGTTGTAAAGTGCAGTCACGTCACCACTGGTAACATGGCCGTCACCGTCAACATCACCAGGAATAGGCTCATCGCCAACTAGATTAAGGATGTACTGGCAGTTGTAGGACTGCTTATAAGCATTCCAAACATCATATATCTGCTGTGTATAAACAGTTACAACAAAGTTCTTGTCAACAGGCAATGAATTTGGACTCAAGGTCATGCTACCATTACATTTTACATCCATTTCATCCATGTGCTGACCAGCATTAAGAAGACAGCCTGCGGGAAGTGTGTAGTTATTATTTAGGTTAAAACCAACGACATGAAGCTCATCATAGTCTATGAACTGGTTCTCGAGCAGTTGCACATCGCCAAGATACAATCGCTTAATATTGTCTTGAGCGGTCATCGACTGACCCGCCATCTCCTCGGTCACACGCATGAACATAGGCTCCCAATAATTGGGGTCATTAAGGTCTTCGGCAGCAAAAAAAGCTGGTTTCGAGGGATCAATAGGCTCAATAGCAAGCTGGAATTGTGGACCATGATCTTCTTCCCACTCATATGTGTTAAGAGTGAACTTGTAATTACCAGAGGCCTTCACTCCAACAAATTCAATATAATTGTCGGTTATGACTGGCTCTAGTAGTTCAATGCCACCTCCTGCATTGTTGGATACAGTATAGAGCAACTTGCCAGCAAGGTTGTAAACGCCACCTGCAACATAATCCAGGTCGCTGGTCTGCGTACCACTTCCATTGTTAAAAATAATACCCTCAGGACGGTCGTCAGCAACGATGTCAGGACCAATCCACTGGTAAACAGGGTTGCCATCGGTGGTGTTGCCAATCAAAGTGATGGGGTCACCAGGCCACCCATTTGGACCTGCTTGTGTGAAATTTGTGCCGGTGGTTTCGTTCCAAGCCCACACATTGCATTTTGTCCAAGTAGTAGGGGCCACAAAGTAAGCAAACTCCTTACCCTCAACAAACACCACGCCAGCTGGCAGAGTGCTTGGGTCAAACTCATGGATTTCTACATAGGTACCAGTAACATCCTCAAATTCGCCCTCCTCAGGGTCAAAGATAAAGTAAGCTGTACCTGTCACGCCCAAGATATTATCGGTCTGGATTGCGCCAGTGCCCTCGTCGTCGAGGCCACCATCGTTGAAGATAATATTGATAGCGTCACAGTCAAACTCTTGAGTTAACCACACGAGACCATCTTCAGTAACGCTGGTTTGGGTCTCATCCATCAGCGTGCCAGGCCACTCACCATTGCTGGCTCCTCCCCAAGTATATAGGTAGGGGGCATCACCCGTGGTGGTGCGCACATTGATAGTAACAGTAGCATTTGCGCTTATTGCCACAAATGCTATAGCAAGTAAAAGTGTAGTAATTTTCTTCATTTGAATAAAAAATTTATAGTTAATAATTTAGTGTTTATTTCATGATTTGCAAAAGTAATAAAGCAAGTGCTAAAACACAAATTCCCAGTCACTTTTTTATTTAATTGCCTAAAATTATATTATATACAGCAGTAATATCAGCCGAATTTACAGCTCCGTCAGCATTGACGTCAGCATTAAAGCTATAGGTGTAGTCATTGCCTAGCAGCACGTTATACAGTTCGGTTATATCGGCACTAGTGATAGCGCCATCAAGATTGACGTCGCCAGTCGCAATCGTCACAAGACCGTTCACATTGTAAAAGGCCCCATTGACAAAAGCGAAATCGGCGGTCTGTGGACTACCATGATTGCTGAATATGATTCCAGTGGGAATGTCATCACCAACCATGCCACCATCCCACTCCCAAATGTCGAGGCCGTTATAGAGCTTGCTTCCAACTAGATTGCACGCAGCTCCAGGCCATGTGCCACCAGTGTAGTTTTGGTTACCAAGTGTGGAATTCCATGCCCAGCAGTAAATAGTGTTGGTCCAACTTGCAGGAGCGATGAAGAAAGCATGAAGCTTTGCGGCGTGGCTCGAACGTATCCTATAGGTGCGCACAATCGTGTTCTTAACCTCACCATTATGCACCACACCAGCACGCAACGTTGTTGTGCTGTTGAATGTGAGTGTAACACTGCCTGTAGCTTGAGGGCTCGATGCTGTAGGAGCTGTGCCGTCGGTGGTATACACAATTGTGGCATTGTTAAACGAAGCTGTGATTGTAACCGTCACCTCATCGATATACTCGCCGCTCTCCTTGTCAACACTCAGTGTAGCAACACTAGGATCAACGGGCTCTTGCTCTGTGATGGTACGGTCATAAACGCCATCAATGTAGTAACCATGATTCACAAACTCTAGGTTCTGAGTCTGGTTGCTTCCACTCTTGCTGAAGATAAGCCAAGTGGGCATATTACTGGCAATGAATTCACCTTCGTAGGTCCACTTGAAAATCAAGCGGCTACCGTCCTCGGTCTTGCCCATCAATTTGGCATTCTGACCAGGCCAACTGCCACCAGTGAAATTCGTGTTGCTGTTCCATACCCACAACGTGATTGACGTATTGTTGGCTGGACCCTCATAAAACACACTCAATTCGTCATCGCTGATGGTGGGTGTATACACCTCAAGATCATCGATGTCGACACCGCCACCACTACTGCCTCCACCAGTAACATAGGTGGTGGTTGGATCGCCCTCCTCCTCAGTGCCATCATAACTGAGCTGCGTGGGAGTCACATTGCTAGTTGTGTAAAGGAACGGACCGTCGTCACCTATCTTGCCGGGACCATCGAGCACATATATGCGCATATTGCCTTTGCCACTGAACGATGGTGTAGTCAAGGTGCCGTTGGTCACGGTGACGGTATTGCCAGTAACCACATCGGTGTAAGTGCCGTTGAGCACATTAGTGAATGTGGCGCCAGCATTGAGGGCGATGAGTGCGTAGCTGTCGATATCGCCACTGGTGTAGCGACGCTTAAAGGCATAGCCGCCACTCGATGAGCAGCCGCTCTTGCTATATTGCCCCTTGCGCAATGCAGGTACTGCAGCGCGTATCTTGTTGAGGCGCTGGATGTGCTTCACCAACGGACGGCTCAACGTTGCCGCAACATTGCCGATAGCATCACTGTACTCGCCAAAGTCGGTTGTCTCGACCTCACCTTTGAGGTAACCACCGTAGTAGGCACGACCGCTGTTCTTCAGCGATATATTTGTGCCCTCGTCAATGCGAACACCCTTTCGAAACTCTATCTCACCGCCCTGAAACAGGCATGGAATGCCACGCATGGTAAACAACAGCGAGAGGTTCTCGGCCCATTGGTCGGTGCCGCCATTAAAACGGTTGAAACTGTCGGGACCATAGTCATGACTCTCCACATAGTTCACATTGAAAGTGGCGTCGTTATAGAGGTTATCTTTGTCAAGCACTCCCCAAACCCTACCAGCATTCTGAAAATTCCAGTGCACAGTAAAGTCTATCACATTGAGACCACTAGCCTGGCTATAGTCTGGGGTATGGTAATCATTGCCATTGAGCAGAGCATTATTGCTGCGTGGCTGTGAGCTCTCACTCAAGTTGGCATTATGCTCATCGAGGCAAAGCTTCTCATTGTCGAGTGTAGCAGGGTCTGTGCTTTCATACACCTCTACCCCATCCCAATACGTTGGGTCATTATTCCACTGGCTCAATAGTGACTGGTCGCTCTGCCAGGTGTAAAAATAGGGCGAGAGCGAGGGCTGGCCACGATAGGTAACATCACTGTAGCGTGCGCACACCTCGGCAAACATATAAAACGGGCACTCGTTCAGGCGCTTGCTCTTGTACTGCTCACCCAATGCTTTGAAGGCTGGAACAAAAGCTGCATTGAACGACAACCTCGAGATGTGGCCGCCAGTGTCAATGCGGAAACCATCTACACCCATTTTGATAAACTCGCCGTAGCAATCTATCAAATAACTGTAGGTCTGAGGATTCTCTGTGTTGAGGTCCACACAGTCGCCAGCGATTTGAGCCCACCAGCGGTTGGGCTCATCCCAGTTGAAGTTGCCATAATGGTGCCACAGGTTGTGGCTATCGTGATTCTGGCCGTCGGTGTTCTTCATCTTCGAGAGACGGTCGCTGTATTGCGCACTACCACCCATGCTGCTGTAGTTGTCCTGCAGTAATCCTCCCTGCGAGATAGTGAACGGCACCATACACTGGCTCATGTCACTCTGAGGCACACTATAGTCACGGTTGAAGAGTTTGCACAGATTCTCCTCACCGAAGTTGCCTGTGTGATTTATAACAATGTCGAGTATCACCTTCATACCACGAGCATGAGCAGCATCAATCAGGTCTTGGAACTTCACGTCATCGCTCTCAAGACGTCGGTCCACATGGCTCATGTCAAGGGCATGATAGCCATGGTAGTCATAGCCTGAAGCATTTTGAACCACAGGAGTAATCCATATTGCAGTAAATCCCAACGCCTTGATGTAGTCAAGTTTCTCAATGAGTCCCTTGAAGTCGCCACGCCACTCGGGGTCCTGATTGGCGACATTTCCAGCTTGGTTCCCGTCCCAGCAATAAGTGTTGTTGCTCACATCACCATCATAGAAACGTGTGGTCATGGCAAAATAAATGGTCTCGTCGCGAAAGTCGCTGCGACCTCCCACAAAGGTTGTCGATGCCCAGCCTGCCAATGCTGTGCATGCCATCAATGTCATGAGCATTATCTGCTTCGCTAATGGTTTGTGATTCATGTGATATAGCTTTTGTTTATACGTAGCAAAATTAAGCATTTCAACAGTATTATTTCAATCAGTATTACGCTCTTCTGAAAAAATAAAGATGCAAACGTTTGCAATATCCCCCATTAATCAACAATAAAAATGAATATTTTTGCGATTTTCGTTTTTTTATTAGGTTAATATTATTTTTTATTATACCTTTGCACAAAATGAAACATTTTACCTTATTAAACTAAAGACAACAAACAAACAATTTTTGCAAAAATGAAGAACAAGAAAGAACGCCTACAATTGATTCTGAATCTTGTAAGAAAGAATAGTATCGGAAGTCAAAACGAACTTGCCGAACTACTCAAGCAAAATGGGTGCAATGTTACTCAAGCAACGCTTTCAAGAGACTTAAAGTCGATGAAAATTACTAAAGTAGCTACCAACGACGGCGGCTACATGTATATAATTCCTGACAATAACCGACTGCAGGACAGTATGCTCATGAGCGGACGAAACAGCATGACAGCTCATCAGCAAGTAGGGTTTGTGTCGATTAAAATCTCAGGAAACATCGCTGTGATTAAGACCCGCAACGGCTATGCCGCTGGTCTGGCCTACGACATCGACATGAGTCATTCCGACGAAGTGCTGGGCACTATTGCCGGAGCCGATACAGTTTTTGCCATTCTCAACGAGAACCTATCGCACGAAGACGCGCTGAGGTTTTTCTCCCGTTTTATGCCTATTGAAGACTACCACATTTAATTTATTAACTACGCAACCATGATAAACATTGGAATAACTGGAGGAGAAAACATTATGGCTGGCGAGTTGGTGAGATTGCTCATCAACCATCCCGATGCTTGTGTGAAATGGGTGAGCAGTCACTCTGAGCATGGTAAGTTGTCAAGAGTTCACAAGGGACTTGTAGGCGAATGTGACCTTGAGTTCAGTGAACCACTCGTCGATGATGTAGAACTCATCTTCAACTGCGACAGCTACGATAGCCTGCTTTGCGATGAGGCTCTTGCCTACAATGACAAGCTACGTGTCATTGAATTGTCTCGAAGCTATGGCATTGCCGATGAAGGAGGCATGTATGGATTGTGCGAGATAAACCGGAAATTTATGGTTCACGACTGCTACGGCTATGTACTCATACCTTCGGCCGAAGCTATGGCTGTGTTGCTGGCATTAGTGCCACTTGCTAAGGATCATCTTCTCAAAGGCGATATTGATGTCACGGTATATTTCAACAACTGTTTCAACAACAATATCAATGACGAATCCATAAAGCAAGAAATCTTAGCTGTGATAAAGGCTTTGGACAGCGACTTTTCTGGATCGATTACTCTTAAGAGAGAAGATGGCGTGTCTACACGTGTACTTCTGGCTCACGTCGAAGTTTCGGCCAATGCCGATATCGAAAGCATAAAAGACTTTTACAATGAGTATTACGATGATCACAGCTTCACATTTGTCTTGGACCAAATGGTAGATGAAACTGATGTGACAAATACCAACAAATGCCTTCTGAACCTCTCTGCTCACGACGGCAAAATACGCATCACTTCGGTTATCGACGCTCTGCTGAAAGGCTCAGCAGGCAATGCAGTACATGTGATGAACCTGCTCTTCGGTCTGCAAGAAAAAGTGGGGCTCGCACTCAAAGCACAAGTCTTTTAGGTAAAGTTCAATCATTCAAAACTTACACATATGTCAGTCAATAAAGTTATACTATTAGGAAATGTGGGACGTGATCCCGAAGTGAGATATCCTTCACAAGGACAAATAGTAGCAACATTCCCACTCGCAACAAGCGACCGAGGCTATACAACCTCATCAGGAGTGCAAGTGCCCGAAAGGACTGAGTGGCACAACCTCGTCATGTGGGGACGAAATGCCGAAGTGGCCGAGAAATATGTTCGCAAGGGCTCACGACTTTATGTCGAGGGCAGACTCAGAACGCGCAATTATGAAGACCGCAACAAGATCAAACGATACATCACCGAGATTGTGGTCGACACTTTCGAAATGCTGGGAGGTGGACAACGACCCAACGACCAGCAGGTCGAGCAGCAACCGGCACAACCCACTCAACAACCAGCTGCACAGCAACCTGCAACAACTGTCGAGGGTGACGCTATCCCATTCTAATGCCAGTTTAAACAACATATAGCACACGGGTAAAGAAATGCTTTTTTTGAAAAAAATCAGCAAATTAACACCAAAATATTTGCCAGTTCAAAAAAAAGCAGTACCTTTGCATCGCTTTTCGGAGATTCGCTAGCTCAGTTGGTAGAGCACAACACTTTTAATGTTGGGGTCTTGGGTTCGAGCCCCAAGCGGATCACCACTAAGAAAATCGGCTAACTAGCTAATTAAATAGCAAGTAGGCCGATTTCTCTTTTCGTCCCATCAGTATTACCACTACACACAAAGTGTACAAGTGATTATCAAGCACATTAATAAAAACAAGTCCATAGTCTTGCTGATTTGCTACCACAAAACTATGGACTTTTTATAATCAGTAAAAATAGAAATTTATTACCATTTGAGCGGTTCTTGAAGAATTGTGCCGTCAACCATCGGGCTATCTTTCTCAGTGAACGGAGCGCCATTGTACTGCACACAGAGCATTGTCAAGTTCTCGCTGCCAGTGTTCTTCAAGGCACGCTTGCCTTCAGGCGACACTCTGATAACACTGCCTTCGGTCACAGGTATAATCTCACCGTCAACCTGATATTGGCCTTCTCCACGCAGGATGAAGTAGAGCTCCTCGTGTGTCTTATGGGTGTGGAGGAATCCACTGTCCTGGCCAGGAACGAGGGTTTGGAAGGAGAACTCGCCTGCGGCTGCGCCTACAGCCTGTCCACCGAACACTTTGCCTTGTAATGTGAAGTCGGGGCCCATAGGAAGTTCATGTTCAATAATCTCACTGAGTTTGCCAAAGTTGGCTGCGGCAAAATTCTTCCCTTGTGCAATTGTTTCAATCTTTTTCATTTTAAATAGCTTTTTAATGATTTTTATTTGATGAATATTTTTTCCTGTCGTTAAGAATGTCGGCGAGATTTTCCAATGCCCATCCAACAAGGCTATTGATGTGGGGCATCAACGTTTTTGCCCTTTCAGTAATGTTGTATTCAACGCGTGGTGGAATCTCGGCATAAGCATGACGCTCCACAAGTCCATCAGCTTCAAGATTTTTGAGTGCCACTGTCAGCATCTTCTGGGAAATGTCGGGAATCACAGCGAGAATGTCAGAATACCGCATAGGCTCTTGCTTGCCGTCAAGAGTGAGCAAAATGAGCATTGACCATCGGTCGCTTATTCGCGTCAGTATGTTGCGTATGGGGCAATCGGGATAATGGGGATCTACTATAATATCTCGTAACATCTTATCTTTTGAATTATAGTGTTAGTAACTTTTCGTTCGTTTCGGTTGCAAAGTTACTATCATCACCGCAAACAACAAAGAACGTGACAAAAAGTTTGTCACGCACTTTAATGTTAGTAATGAGATCATCAATGGTTTACAAAAGCAAGATTTATGCTTTATTAAGAGTTTTCCAATGGCGCCATTAATCTATATTCTTGATGAACTTAGCGGGATTCCCACCCACGATGGTGTTTTCTGCCACATCTTTAGTCACCACGGCACCAGCCGCCACCACAGCATTCTCGCCCACAGTAACGCCTGGCAGAATAGTCGCGCCAGCTCCAATCCAAGCATTACGGCAGATGTGTACCGGTTTACATAGCAACAACGGATGGTCGTGCAGGTCGTGGTTATTGCTGATGAGCTGCACATTGGCAGCTATCATCACATCATCGTCGATGGTAATTCCACCTCTCGACATCATAAGGCAATCGGGCATAATCATCACATTGTTGCCTATCCTCACTCGGTCGAAGCACACACCCTTGAGTGGCGGCATCACCATGCTACCCTCACCCAAGTTATCGCCAAAGAGCTCTTTCACCAGTTTGTTATACTCATCGGTATAAGGCATAGTGTGGTTAATCTCAAACACCAATTTCACATCACGCATGCCACGCTCCATTTCCTCTGGCGTGGTCTTTCGAGGGTCTACAATAAATGCATCCATATCTAAATAATTCTTATTTCTAATTCGAATTTGAATGTATTATAACTTAATGTTTAATACAGCACAAAATTACAATAATTTTCCTCAACCACTATTTCACAAATTACCCTAAAATTTTCACAAATAACACAACATCGCTAACTTCAAAAAAAACCGGTATGCCCACCATATTTGTATAAAGAAAGCAACCGACACTGTCCATCAACATCAGATCTATGCATTGTCTCTTGCGTCATCTTTGCAACGACACTTGGTAAACAAATTAAAGAGCCTACGCTTCTCAGCGTGGGCTCCTTAAAATCTACAATCTATAAAAACATATTTTTTGTTTTGCAAAAATATAGAAAAAATCGAAAAAGACAAAGCAAAATCAATGATTTAGCACTAACTTAACACTCATAAAACGTGTTTTGCAAGCGCAAAAAGACAAACAACAAGAAAAAAGTTGCTATTTTTAGGTTTTTTATATTATAAATTGTTGGATTTTCAGATTTTTTTCTTACATTTGCAAAGATTTTTACAAAAACCCTACCATAATGGGGCATTTTTTCTAAATCAAATCAAAAAAGAACAATCATTTAATAACCTAATAGATTAAAACAATTATGGCAACACCAAAGTTAGACGACCTCGATTACAAAATTTTGAACATGCTTTCTAGTGATGCTCGCAAGCCTTATTTGGAAATCGCCCGCGAATGTAATGTATCGGGAGCTGCTATCCACCAAAGGATCCAGAAACTCAACTCTATGGGTGTTATTACAGGTTCTATCTCACTCATCAATCCTGTAGCTGTAGGATATGAGACCTGCGCCTATGTGGGTATTTTCCTTAACGACTCGTCCAAGTTTGAGAGCGTAGTAGATCATCTGCGCGAGCTTCCCGAGGTAGTAGAGTGCTACTACACAACTGGCAAGTACGACATGTTTGTGAAACTCTATGCTCACACCAACGACCACCTGCTCAAGCTCATCCACGACAAATTCCTGCAGCTTGGCCTAGGACGCACCGAGACTCTCATCACCTTCAAGGAAGTGTTCAAGCGTCAAATTCCCATTAAGAAAGTAAAGTGAGAAAAACACGCTACAGCCTAGAATGAACAGCACTTATAACGCAATCCTCGCCGATGCTATTCTAATGGCGCGGGGAGCTGGTGAGGTGCAGCTCCAGTTTTTCCGTTCCAATGAACTGGAGATCGCCACCAAGCAAAATGACTTCGACGTCGTTACCGCAGCCGACAAAGCCAGCGAGAGATTATTAGTAGATTGCATCAACCGTTTATATCCCGACCACTCGATTCTTACCGAGGAGTCGGGATATTCTTCACACGGCAACCGTGAGTGGGAATGGGTCATCGATCCGCTCGACGGAACCACCAACTATAGCTCCGGACTACCATGGTTCAACGTGTCAATTGGCGTCAAGCACAATGGCAAGACAGTGGCAGGAGTTGTCTATGCCGCAAGGCTAGGCGAAATGTTCTGCGCCACATTGGGAGGCGGTGCTACGCTCAACGGCACACCCATAGCGCCCAGCGGCACTCCTCTGCTCTCAAAAGCTGTGGTTGCGACGGGATTCCCTTATGACAAGGCCACCAACCCCGACAACAACCTCGACAACTTCAAGCGCATCATGCCTGTAGTCAGAGGGTTGAGACGCCTGGGGTCGGCAGCTCTCGACATATGTTATGTGGCGGCGGGATTTCTCGACGCCTACTGGGAAATGAATCTTAACGAATGGGATGTGTGTGCAGCAATGCTCATCGCGCACGAGGCAGGTGCCTATGCCGACCGCTTCCGCCCCGACCGAAATTGGAGCGTCCTAGCCTCTAACAAGGTCCTGGAGCCACAACTCACAGCAATATTATCGCAATCGACCTACGGACAATAATCAGCACCACATCTTCACACGCCCAGGAGAATGTTGTAGACGGCGGTGACATCCGAAGCGGTGACGATGCCATCACCATCCTGGTCGCCGTTGATGAGCGATGAGGTGTCGCCGTTTAGCAGATAGTCATAAATGGCCGTGACATCGGCCGATGTCACGGTGCCGTCACCGTTCACATCACCGTGCTGTATGCCATCCTCTATTACCACCTCTCTCACCGAGAGGGCGTCGTAGATTCCAGCGCTCCAGCATGCCAGCCTAATCTTGAAAAAACTGACATTCAAGTCGGCAACAATCATGCGCACCGAGAAGTTGCGAACAAATGCTTTGTCCCCAAATTGATAGAAAAAGTTCTTCAATACGTTGCCGTCGGGGTCAAGTATCTCGATTGTGGGTGAACCCTTGTAAGGATCATAATTAGAATTGTTCCAAAATTTGGAATAGCCCAAAACGTTTATGATTATCTCGATTGTCGTGCGCTTATCGATAAGAGGCGATATAAGGGTATAATCAGGATTCGTGCCTTCCTTGAATAGGTTCACGTTGTTTTGTCCTATACTCTCAGAATTCAGTAAAAATCCTGGACGGGTATAATCCCACCCTGTGTAGTTATTGAGGTCGAAGCGAATCAGCTCGTCGGCCACAACAGTTGTCCAGGCGCTCACCAGCATCACAAATAGTAATAACGTCTTCTTCATCGCGCAAGTAGTCTTATTATTGGGGTTATCGCATTATGTTTCGCTCATTGAGGGCATTCTGATAGCGCTTGGCGTTGGCCTCATGCTCGCTGTAGTCGACAGCAAAATTGTGGTAGCCCGAGAAGTCTTCCTTGGCACACATGTAGATGTAGTCGTGCTCAGGAGCGTCGAGAACTGCATCAATCGAAGATTTTTCGGGGATGCAGATAGGACCTGGGGGCAGCCCTTCGACATAATAGGTGTTCCACGGCGACTCGATACGAGTGTCGGCGAGACGAAGTCGACGCAGAGCAAAGTCACCAAGGGCAAACTTCACTGTAGGGTCGGCCTGTAACTTGATATGTTGCTTCAGGCGGTTCATGTAGAGGCGCGCCACTTTGCCCTTCTCGTCAGCTTTTGCTGTTTCGCCCTCAACGATGGCAGCTAGCGCAATAACCTCATCGGGGGTTAGACCTAGTTTTTCAGCTTTCTCTTTGCGGTCGCTATTCCAGAACGAGTCGCTGAACTTCTTCATCGACTCAAGAAGTTTGGCTGGTTCAACATCCCACAGGAACTGATAGGTATCGGCGAGGAACAAGCCAGTCACGTTGTCTGGATTCTTTTCAAGCGACGAGCACAGTTCCTTGTCGTTTAACGCCTTGAGAAAATCAGCTTCATCCATCATCAACTTCTTACCCAGCAGTTTTGCGAGCTGCTCTTTGGTTCGTATGTTGTTGATGGTAACCTTTACTTCGTCGGGCGAGCCGCGACGCAGATGGTTGGCGACGCTGAGTGCGCTCTCGCCTTCTTTAATCTTGAAGGCTCCCTGACGAGTGCTCAAGTCTCCACCTGTCAAAGTAAGCACTTCCATCACTTTTGATGAAAAATCGGAACTTACCTCGGCCGCAATCATATCTCCCACAGCATCGTTGCTAGTACCACGCTTGATGAACAGCGTTGCTTCTTTATCGGCTGTCGCTGTGAGGAACGGCGCCGCTGCAATGGCAGCTATCGCCAGCAGCACTACAGCCACCACAATGGTAACCACGAGCCATCGAGGCAATTTCTTCTTGTTGATATTACCCTTTGCTACAGGGCGTTTATTATTGTTTGCCATAGGTTTATAGTGTTAATCTTCACAATTCTCCAACTCGGGTTCGCCAATCGATGCCGAGTTCATAATCTCATGGGCACGCTCCAGGTCCTTGCGGAATACCACTACGCGTATCGAGCCCTGTGTAAAGCCTTTCATCATGGTGTTGGCAAAAGCATCACCCATAACGCCAGCAACAACTCCATTGCTCTCGAGCACACCTTTCACGATATTGGCCTCGACAGGGTCATCATACATGGCGAAAACCACAACTTCGTCTTCTCTTTCCATATCATTTCATTTTTAAAATTCCACAATAAACTTCTCACAACTCCCCCTCTCGAGTGGGGGGGATGAAAATTATGCATTGTTTAATCGCTCATCTCGTCGAGTACCTTTTTCAATTCCTCGTCGGTAGCGGTGAGTTTTGCCTTGCACACCTTGAGCAATTGCAACGAGCGTGCCGTGTACTGGCTCAAGTTGTCGATTGAACACTCTGGGCTTTGCATCTTCTTCACGATCTCCTCAAGTTCGGTTATCGCTTGAGTGTAAGTCATTTTATCAATTTCTTGATTTTCCATATCTTATTTTTTTTATTCAACAACACTTGTCACCTTGCCGTCGGCAAGAGTAGTCTCAATAACTGAACCAGCCTTGAGGGCATCAACACTAGTCACCACATGACCGTTACAGGTGGTGAGTGAGTAGCCGCGATTCAGGGTGTTTTGTGGCGATAGAAGGTTCACCTTGTCGGTGAGCGATGCAATTAGCAGCCGCTGACGCTCCATAGAAGTGTTCAGTGCAGCTTTTATCGCCTCCTGTTTATGCTGCAGTCCTACCCTCTCATTGCTTAGTCGTGACTTGAGCACTAGCGGGATTGACTGCGTGTAACCCTTCAGGCGCATACGGCTCGTCTCAACGAGCTTCGCAGCGGCAAGCGGGATGAAGTTGCCATAGTAGGCAAGCTGTTCACGCGACTGTGCCACAGCTTCGCGCGAAACGGTGGCTATTGTCTCGGTAAGCACCTTAATGCGTTCAAGCTGAGCAGTACCACACTGAACAAGGAATGCCGCTGCTGCAGTGGGTGTCTTCACGTGCAGTTTCGACACCATGTCGGGTATCGTCACGTCGCGGTCGTGACCTATACCAGTAATGATGGGTAACGGGAACTGAGCAATGTTGGCGCCTAGATCATAGTTGTCAAACGAGTTCAGATCGCTGGTGGAACCACCACCTCGAATTATCACCACGCAGTCAAACAATTCCTCTACTGCTGCAATGCGGTCAAGGGCAGCAATCACGCTGGGGACGCAATTGGCTCCCTGCATCACAGCCTCAAAGAGGCACGTGTAGAACTTCAACCCATGATCGTTGTTGTGAAGCTGGTTAAGGAAATCGCCATAGCCGGCAGCGCCACGAGCCGAAATCACTGCGATGCGCTGCGGAGCCAAGCCCCACGGCAGCTGCTTGTTCATGTCGATAATACCCTCACTTGTGAGCTTGGCAATTATCTCACGCCTTATTCGCTCCATATCGCCCAGTGTATAGCTTGGGTCGATATCGTTGATAAAGGCTTTCATACCATAAAGCTCATGAAAGTTAGCTGTCACATTCACCATCACCTTCATACCCGAGGTGAGTGGTTTACCCGTAGCCCTATAGAACTTATCGTTGAGGCCCGCAAACGTACTTGCCCATATAGCAGCTCCTAGTCGAGCAACTGTAGCACCAGTATCGTCCTTCTGGATGAGTTCGAGATAGCAATGCCCACGACTCACGCGCAGGTCGCTAGTCTCGGCCATCACCCAGCACACATGCACGCTAGGGTCGTTGACAAGCCGCTTGATGCGGTTGTTGTATTGTATGAGTGTCAGCGCCTCAACATTCATGGCTCATCGTCTTTTTAGCTTTCCTTTATCGATAACGTAGGTGATGCGATTATTAATCCACTTGGCATAGTGCTTGAAATCGTCACCCATATAAAAGTCCTGAAGATTGCAACGCGCCACAAGAGTGTTACCCTCAAACGCCATCTCAATCATTGCGAAGTTTACGAGATTAACCAGTTCTTCGCGCTCTTTTTTTGGTGCCTGAGGCAAGATGAAATCATTCATCTCGGGCTTGGTGATGAATCGGGCATCGTCGAGTCGTTTCCATTTCAGGTCATAGAACGAGATTCGGCTATCCTTGACGGGCGTAGCCACTGTCTCAACAACAGCAATAACGGTATCGTTTTTAGGCTGAGGCAGCAGTTTCAGCTCAACCGTTTTGCCCGACGAAGTGGCAACCACCATGTGGTCATGCGATATCGTTAATATGCGTGACTCATTGGTCTGCAGGTTGTTTAGCACTTCGCTTTTCTCAGTGTTGTAATAGTTGTTGAGCATTTGGTAACGCGCCGAGAACGAGAGGGAGTTGAACAGTTCTCCACTCTCATCAGCAAAGAGTTGAGCCACTCCATCATAGGCACTACACACCAGCGTAGCGCTCAACATTATCATTATCAGTATTTTTCTCATTTTCGTATTATAGTGCCGTCATCGGCAATATTTAGTTTGTTATCTTTAATGTCTTCTTGAGTAAGGGTCTTAATATCCTTAGCAGCAAGGTTGTTGGGGTCGCGACGAGGACCTATGCGGCCTGGCTGCCTGAACGAGTGTATCTTGCCGTCAACAAACTTGCCGTTGCCGTCGATGCGGGCAACGAGCAGTGGAGCATAGCCTACTTGCGCAGCAACACCCATACCTATGGTAGCAAAGTTGCCAAGGCTATAGGCAATGAGGTGGTCGTTATAAAGTTCCATGGCGCGAGGAACATGAGGGCCGTGACCGTACACGATGTCGGCACCACAGTCAACCGCAAGGTGGGCAAACTGCCGCACGTCGCCGCGGTCCCAGCCGTGAAATATCTCAGTGCCATAGGGCACGTGACGCATTGCAGTACCTTCACCTCCACCATGGAAGCACACTATCAAGATGTCGCACTCCTGGCGCAACTTCTCAATTATGCGCCTCACTGTGGTTGTATCCTGGGTCTTGAGCGAGTAAACCTCGTGACCGAAGGCGCAAAAGCCATATTTCACTCCCTTGATGTCGCGTACACAGGTCTCGCATTCCTTGGTTCCCGCAACGCCAATCCCAGCATTTCTGAGGGTCTTGATTGTCGACAAGGTGCCTTCTTCCCAAAAGTCGAAAATGTGGTTGTTGGCAATGCCCATAAAGTCGAAACCGGCATCAACGAGAAGCTGCACGCTCTTGGTGGGCATCATGAACGAGAAAGCCAACTTACCATTCAAACTCTTGCGCAACCTACCAGTGTCGGCAAGCACTCCCTCTAGGTTGCCGCATGCCACGTCAACACTCCTGATGATGGAGTCACAGTCAATGAAAATTTCCTTACCTTCATTAGGTGGCAGGCATGGCTTGGGATACTTAGAACCTAGCATTATATCGCCAGTCATAGCAAGGGTTATCGTATCGACGATGCGATTGCGACTGCCTGTCGAGTCGGCAGTACTGTCACTAGCTGACTGACTGCCCTGCTGGGTACCAATACCGCTGCATGCGGTCATCGCGAGGATAGCTATTATTGCTACTAACTGGAAATGTCTCATTTTTATTATGGATTAACGCTAAACAGCAACAATACTATATAGCGCTTAATTGTCTTTTTATATAAATAACACTTACATTGGTTTTATGTATCCGGTGTCATAAAAAACCAACTTGTTGTCTTTAATATCCTCTCGTGTGAGAGTCTCTATCTCTTTGAGTACCGCGCCGCTTTTGTCAAGGCGGGGACCTTTGTCACGATACTGGATATACGGTTGAATCAAGCCATCAACTAATTCACCGTTACCATCAAGGCGCGCAAGCAGCAGCGGGGCATAGCTTGTCGCTCCTGCCAGCTTCATCCCACGTGGTGTGGCGAAATTACCTAGGCTGTAGGCAATTAGATGTCCTTTATATACCTCCATAGCGCGGCACACGTGAGGTCCATGTCCATACACGATGTCGGCACCGTTGTCGATACACAGATGAGCAAACTCCCTGAGGTTTCCGCGGTCACTGCCATGGAAATACTCTGTGCCGTAAGGCAAGTGTCGTTCCGATACGCCTTCCGAGCCACCATGGAAGCACACTATCACGATGTCGCACTCCTGGCGCAGCTTCTTTATGACACGCTTCACGGTAGCATGATCTTGTGTTCTGAGCGTGTAGCTTTCATGGCCAAAGGCGCAAAAACCATATTTCACTCCGTTTATCTCCTTGATACTGGTCTCGCAGGCGCTAGTTCCAGCTACCCCTATTCCATTATCCTTAAGGGTCTTGATTGTCGAGGCAATCCCCTCGGGATAGAAATCGTTGATGTGATTATTGGCGATGCCCAGAAAATCGTAACCAGCATTAACAAGCAGAGTTACACTCTTGGTGGGCATCATGAAAGAGAACGACAGTGGTCCAGGACGCTTGCGTTGCTTGCCACTGTCGGCAAGTACGCCTTCAAGGTTGCCACACGCCACGTCAACGCTCTGAAGCAATTCTGCACAATCGACAAAGATGTCACGGCCTTCGTTGGGTGGCAGGTCAGGAGTTGGCATGATACTGCCAGTCATAATATCACCGGTCATAGCGATAGTCACGGTTCCTTCAAATCGCTTCGCACCGTTATTCTCCTGAGCATGAACAATTGTGCCGCATGTAACAATTGACACGGCAATAACAGAAAACAATAATTTCCTTAATTTCATCAAATAGATCCTTTTTAATTATCGATAAGCACGGATATAGATGTCGCGTATGTAATCGGCGGTATATTCGCGCGGTGCATGCGACGGACTGCCACTCATAATAGCCTCAAAGCTCATATCGTCAATAGCAGCCATATACTCATCACGGTTGATGCCATACTTGCTCATAGTGGGAACTTCGAGCTTTTCGACAAGTTTCTCTACTTCCTCGACAAATTTCTCGCTCGCGTCAATCTCGTCAACGGCCTGGATACGCAGGTAAGTAGCAATGCGTGCCAAATTGTGGCGAGCGGCCATCTCCATATCGCTCAAGCAAACATTGAGCAGCATAGCGTTAGCCATGCCGTGAGGCACACCAAAGCGCGCACCAATTGGGCGGCTCATGCCATGAATAAGGGTCACACTGCTGTTGTTGATACAAATTCCTGCCTGCAATGCGGCAATCGACATTTCACGGCGTGCATTGAAGTTACTCCCATCACGATAAACCTGTGGCAAGTAACGCATGATGCGCTTTATGGCGCTCAAAGCAAGCGCATCGCTCAATGGTTGGGCATTTACCGAGATAAATGCCTCAATGGCATGGGTCAATGCGTCAAGACCTGCCGAGGCTGTAACAGTTTTGGGGCAACCGTTGGAGAAAGTGTAGTCGAGCATCGCCATCTTGGGTAGCAGGGAGTTGCCAGTGAGCAGCATCTTGTGGCCATCGTTCTCATCGGTGATAATGGTGTATTTTGTAACCTCCGAGCCCGAACCAGCGGTCGTGGGGATGCATATCACCGGAGGAAGTTCGGCATCGTCAATGCGCACTCCCTTGTAGTCGGCAATCGAGCCTTCAAGAACCGTCATCGCGGCAATGGCCTTGGCCGAATCGAGTGGACTTCCGCCACCCAGGCCAATAATAAAGTCGCATCCATGCTCCTTATAGGACTGGACGCCATTTTCTATCATGCTAACAGTGGGCTCGCCCTCGATGTTGGTGATAACGGTGTATTTCACACGGTCGTTGTCGAGGGTACGCTCCAAGCTTGCTATCATTGTCGAACGGGCTATATTGGGGCCAGTCACTATCAATGCGTGCTTGCCGTAGAGGTTAAACACGTTCTCGACCGAGGCGACAATGTTGTCGCCCATCATTATCTTATCGGGGACCTTAAACTGATACATAATATTCTTACTTTAAATATTTAGTGCAAAAATAAAAAAAATCTTTCACATTACCTATAATAATGCAAAAGATTTATATATCATTGACATTTTTATCAAGACAACTAATAATTTGTGATGATGTAGCCGCCATTGACTGTAGAGCGCACTTTGTAGATGTTCAAACCCACCTTGCGGTCAATTGCCATGCCGCTCTTTGGACCACCCATGCCAGTAATCACATCATAGCGCGATTTGCACTTAGCGCAATAAGCGTCTAGATTGTCGCTGTCTATCGACACTGTCACGTCGGCATTGTGCTCAACTGGGCACGATAGGTCAAATGCCAACGGCGATGCATTGCCATTCAGGTCCTGACCCATAAACAGCAGCACGCCGCCAAAACCTGTGTAAGTATTCACGTTATACGGGAAATTGGAGGGCAATCCTTTCTCGCGGTTGAAGATGCGGTACTCCCCTAACGAGTGCACACCATAGGTGTTCCACTTGCCATATTCTCCCAAATCAATGCGCACGGGATAATTGGGCAGCGACTCGTTATTTATCTTATCGCAGCTCATCAGCGCGCAACACGCACCCAGCAACATCGTCAACAATATTTTCTTCATTATTCTCATTTATTTCTTTAAACGCAAAAAACCGAGTAATATTTCACACCACTCTCCTTGCAATTTGAAAAAAAATTCCTAACTTTGTCACCAAAGTTTTAGCAACTACCGTAGTGACGGTAACACATAGCTTAAACTTGACATATTATTAAAGCGAATATTGGCGCTTTGTTCTTTGGCTCTTGAAACTACCACTTTCATAAGTCGCTCAAAGACAAAGTAACGATAGACGCTCCGTGATATGTATTAACATCTCTGTGCAAACGTGCAGAGTTTGGTTACATATCTGCGTGAGGTCTACGTTACTTGTTCATAGCGACGGGTTGTGGTAGACCTCAAGAGCGTGAATGAGTAACAATATAGACTCTCACGCTTTTTTATATATACTAAATTATTGTCCAAAAATTTTATTATTAAATTCTTTTTTATGAGCAAAAATCAAGTCCCCCCACAGTTACCGCCTGAGGCTCCTCAATCGCCACCACAGTTGCCTCCACAGAATCAACCTCAGTACCAACAACCACAGCATCAATACAACCATATTCCACCCAAGAAGAAAATGTCAACTGGAGTAAAGGTTCTAATAGGTCTTGGAGCATTATTTGTTTTTATTTGCATAATGGCTGTTATCTTTGGTGATGATAAAACTAACCAAAACGATTCAACCGCTATTTCCAGTACATTAAATGAAGCAAACAAAAAATGGAAAGATAAAGCAATAATGGACTCTACAAATATAGCTGATGGCTATTTTGCTTCTTCTTCAATGACCGAGAGTGAGGTATTCATTAAGAGGTATCATGAGTTGGAATTATTGTCTCTTCAACAGACTCCCAAAGATGTTACAGATAGTACTATCATTAGGATGGGCAATAGGAATGCAAACAATGCCATGGGGATTCTGATAGATAGTGTCAATGTCTATAGAAATCAGTTCACCAAGTTACTTGAAAAGAAACTATGGATGGATAACATCAAGGTCAAGACTCAAAATGGAGGAAAAACTCTATGGCTAATTGGTGGCCTTTTTGCAAGCAATAGAAACATCTCTGAATTCCACAATGGCATGTTGCCTATGTTTAAGGCACTTGGATATAAACGCATCTGTTATAAATGGGTAGATGTTAGTTCTGCTGAGTACACTTATTACGATTTAGACAAATAAAATCTTTTAGTAAATTATCAGGTTTTGAAAACTTAAGACGTAAAACCGCTTCCTTTTGGTGGCGGTTTTCTTATGCTTATTTGGTAATTTGATTTTTAATTCGCTAATACATTCACTGTCATTTGTGTGGAAAAAACACGCATAACCCAATTGAGACTTGATTGGTAGCGCAGACCTTCGAAATCTAATCCCAACATATCTAATATTATCATTTTTAATTTAAGCGAAACGAACATGCAGCATACAAAGCAATTATGTATTAGTATTTGCATTATGTAGTTTTGCTGTTCAGCGTTTTTAATGTTGTTTCCATCATCTTCCGCCCATTATCTTTGCTCAAAAAAATAATAATGCATTATAACCATGAGCAACAAATCAAAAATATTCCAGCATGCACTCGACGCCAGTCGCATCCAGCACAACAAGACCTACAATGACATTATCCCGTCAATCTTTGTAACAGAGACTTTCGGCTCCCAAAAAACTGATGTCGACACAACCAACCTATGGCAAGGATTATGGGCACAAGGCGAAATGGCATGCCTCTTCGGCACTCCTTGCGTTGGCAAGTCCATTCTAGCCATGCAGATTGCCAAAGAACTGCATGAACGCAAACTCACAGTCACCTACTTTGACCTTGAGAATAACGTCTATCCATTGACCCCTCTATTCGAGACAACATCTCCTAGTGAAGATGACGAACTGACACCAGACGAGAAAATCAACTTCATTGCCGAGACAATTGCATTACACAACACTCAAGCAGCCATCATCGACAACATCAGTCTGCTTGTCGATACCAAGAAACCAAATGGCATGCAACAAGCACTAAACCGACTGCGGATAATCTGTCAGCACAATGGCACGGCGATGTTGCTGCTTGCACATTCACGCAAACGTAAAAACAAAGATCTCACCACTACCGATGAATTGCAAAATGCTTTTGAAATTATGCATTCTTGCGACTCAGTATTTTCGCTATCTGAAACCAGTCGGAGAAACTCCACAACCTACCGCAAGTCTCATTACATCAAGCAGCACAAGAACCGTATGGCACCTGTTATACTCAGCGACGATGCAGTAATGGCAATGCAACTAACCACTACCAACGAAGAGCACCTCGTCTTCTCCAACTTCCAGCGACACTCCAATGAGCGGCAACTGGTTCGTGACAATGGTTTCTCTAATCACGACTACCGCAACAAAGCTATTGCACACTTCCGAAGTCTCTACTATTCAACCCGTGAAATCGCAACTCTTGTAGGACTTTCACAAGCACAAGTATCACGCATTGCAAAAAAACTCCAGCAACCATTGGACATCTATAATCAAGAGGAAGATCTAGAGGACGTGAAAAGAGAACAAAAGTACCGTGACTTCATTATCAACCCACGGGCCACTCAACAAATCGCACCACAAGCGCATCTTCACTCAAAACATGATTCATGTGATTCACACAACGCATCTAATTTATACAATAAATCAAACGATGAAGACGCTCCTGATTTTAGTGCCAAGCACCATACAAATTTTAACCCACAGCATTCTAATTCCCTCTCCGACAGGAGTGGTAAACAGTCAGAAGCATGCGATGCATATGATTCATGCAACCAAAATGTCAATAAACTCGGCGAAAAAAAGTCTGCCCCACGCTACAACACCAACTCCTCACTCAAAAAATTGATAAAAAAGTCACACAATACCAATTCAAAATAAATCTCGTTAAATGCTACTAGTCGAGTTTTACACAATTGTAACGCGTTCACTTTTCCTCACATTTGTTCTTTAATAAAAATGTAGTAACTTTGCAGGCTCAAACACACATAATTATTTCATCATGAACAAACTTGACTTAAAATATGCTGGTGGAGGAGAGTTCTCCAAGAAGCTCTTTATGGAGACCTACGGATGCCAGATGAATGTTGCCGACAGCGAGGTGGTGGCATCGGTGATGCAGATGGCTGGTTATGGCACTACCGACGACCTCGATAGCGCCGACGCCATCTTTATCAACACTTGTAGTGTGCGCGACAATGCCGAGCAGCGCATCTTCGCCCGCCTCAACACGCTCAATGCACTGCGTCGACGCCGCCAGCGCCGTCTCATTATCGGTATCATTGGCTGTATGGCCGAGCGCATGAAAGATGAGCTCATCAACAACCATGGTGTTGACTTAGTAGCTGGTCCCGACAGCTACCTTGAGCTGCCAAATCTTATTGCCGCCGCCGAGAATGGTGAGAAAGCTATCAACGTAGAGCTTTCAACCACCGAGACCTATCGCGATGTTATTCCAACGCGTTTGGGCAGCAGCCGCACTAGTGGTTTCATCTCTATCATGCGTGGGTGCAACAACTTCTGCACCTACTGCATCGTGCCCTACACTCGCGGACGCGAACGCAGCCGCGAGCCTCAGAGCATCCTTAACGAACTCCACGACCTCCAAGCCAAAGGCTTCAAGGAAGTCACACTGCTGGGCCAAAACGTCAACTCCTACCTTTACAAAAACTCCCCAAAGGAGACTGGGGATAACATGACAGCCTCAGGAGCTAACGTTAACTCCCCCTCTAAGATAGAGGGGGCAGGGGGGAGTATGACAACCTGCGACAACGTGGATTTTGCGGCTCTCCTCGCAATGGTTGCCGAGGCCGCACCCAAGATGCGCGTACGCTTCACCACCAGTAACCCTGAGGACCTCAGCGATGCCATAATCGACACTATGGCTAGCCACGCCAACATCTGCAACCACATCCATCTACCTGTTCAGAGTGGAAGCAACAAGGTGCTTAAACTAATGAACCGCAAGTACACTCGTGAATGGTATCTCGACCGCATAGCACGCATACGCACCGCAATGCCCGACTGTGGCATCTCGACCGATATGTTTACAGGTTTTCATGATGAGACCGAAGAGGATTTCCAGGAGACCCTGACACTGATGCGTGAAGTGGGTTTCGACTCGTCGTTTATGTTCAAGTACAGCGAGCGACCTGGCACTTTTGCTGCCAAACGACTGCCCGACAACGTGCCCGAGGATGTGAAAATCGACCGCCTTAACCGCATGATTGCTCTGCAAAACGAACTTTCGCTGTGCAGCAACCGCGCCGACGTGGGTAAGACTTTTGAGGTTCTCGTTGAGGGCTACAGCAAGCGCTCACATGACGACATGTTTGGACGCACACAGCAAAACAAAGTTATCGTGTTCCCTGCTGGCGACACTAAGATTGGAGATTTCGTGACTTGCACTGTTGAGAAAGCCACAAGCGCAACTCTAATTGGCAAACGAGTTTAAAAGTATGACAAGCGGCAAGTGATTAGACAATAGATAAGAGATAGGAGGATTGAGAATGTTTAATTCCATTTCCTCCTTTTATTCCTTTATAAAAAACCTAAAGAGCCTCAACCTAATCGGTTGAGACTCTTTATCTTAGTGGCGGGGGCCGGATTCGAACCAACGACCTCTGGGTTATGAGCCCAACGAGCTACCACTGCTCCACCCCGCGATTTGCGACTGCAAAATTACAACATTTCTGCTTTCTGGCAAAAAATATTGTCATTTTAAGGCCAAATTTAAACATTATTTAACTATTTAGCCCAATGGAGGCACATTTCCATTGGGCTAAAATGTCTTTTCTTACTAATGCAAGGCACTAATCAAAGACGCCTTGCATGGCTTCGGCCTGATGCGGCTCTTGGGCATGCGAAGCCTGGTCGGCTCCTTGCGAGCCTTCCTGCGATCCACCACCTGTATAACTGCGAGCAGGACCTCGATATTGACCGCCCCTGTTAGCCCACATAGCAGCATCCTCTTCCGACTGCAATCCACGCTCACGGTAGCAGAAGTCGTAGTCGCTTGGCACCTTAAATGATGCACTACTTGAATAAGGATTGTCGCCATCGGCAAGCACTAGTTTCATGTACTTACCCCATATAGGAAGGGCCTGTCCTGCACCTTGGCCAATGCCACCACTGTAGAAGCGTATGTAGCGTTCCTCACCGCCTACCCACACTCCAGTCACGAGCTGTGGAGTAAATGCCATGAACCAACCGTCACTGTTTCGGTTGGTGGTTCCTGTCTTACCACCCATCTCAATGTTGTTGACATATCCTCTCACGCGGCGACCGGTACCGTTATTAATAACGCTCTCGAGCATTGTGAGCATCTTCAGGTAAGAATCCTCACTTAGCACCTCCTTCTGACGTGGAGTGAACTCGGCAAGCACGTTACCGTGGCTGTCACAGATGCGTGACACGAAAATCGGGTCGGCACGCATGCCGTGATTGGCAAATACTGAATAGGCGCTCACCTGTTGCTTCACCGAGATTTCGCATGGACCCAGACAAAGGGGTGCCACGGTGTCGAAATCGTTGGTCAAGCCATAATTGTGGAGCATGTTAACCAAGTTGGTCGGCTTCAGCAGGTCGATAAGACGAGCCGAGCAAGTATTGTTCGACGTTGTGAGGGCTTGCTTCAAGGTAAGCATTCCGCCGCCGCCACCGCCACGTGGACTCCAACCATTTATCTTTATACGGGCGTTAGAGATTTTGTCGCAAGGATTATAGCCATTCTCCATCGCAAGAGAGTAGAGATAAGGCTTCATTGTTGAACCAATCTGTCGACGTCCCACCGACACCATATCATATGAGAAATGGTCAAAGTCGGGACCGCCAACGTAGGCTTTCACATATCCGGTCCTTGGATCCATCGACATCATGCCGCAACGCAAAATGCTCTTAGCATAGAGCAACGAGTCGAGAGGTGTAATGTTGAGGGTACGCTCGCCGTTCTGAAGGTCGAAGACGGTCATGGGCTGCTTAGTATTGAAGTCGCTCATGATCTCCTGATCAGTCATTCCCTTGGCCTTGAGGGCACGGAAACGATTAGAACCATAGATGGCATTCTTAATCAAGCGCTCCTTAAGTGACTGTGGCAACTCACTGCGGCTACTAGTGTATGGGTCCTTGTTGCCACCCTCGCCAGTGCTGATGCCGTGTTCGTGCCAGAAGGTATTCTGCAACGAAATCAGATGTTCCTTTACAGCCTGCTCGGCATAGGTCTGCATCTTACTGTCGATAGTGGTGTAAATCTTAAGACCATCGGTGTAGATGTTGTAAGGACGGCCATCTGCCTTATGGTTCTTGTTGCACCAGCCATATAAGGGGTTGTCCACCCACTGGGCCGAGTCGTCATAAAAGGCGTTCTTGTTCCAAGTGGGATAGTCTTTATACACAGGACGCTTTGCCATCATCATGCGCTTCACCTCCTCGCGCAGATAAGGAGCGAAACCCTCGTTGTGGCTCACCTTGTGATAAGCAAGCACTATCTCAGTCTGCTTGGCCTTCTCGCAGTCGGCCTGAGTAAGGTACCCTGCCTCGGCCATCTTCTCTAATACCAGGTTGCGACGGCTCTTGGCACGCTCGGGATAGCGCAGTGGATTGTAATACGATGGGTTCTTGCACATGCCCACCAGCAGTGCCGCCTCTTGCAGGTTGAGTTCACTTGGCGAGTCCTTGCCAAAATAGACATAGGCAGCACTCTTGATTCCAACGGCATTGTTGAGGAAGTCAAACTGATTGAAGTACATCTGCATTATCTCATTCTTGGTAAAATAACGCTCAAGCTTCATCGCGATTACCCACTCAATGGGTTTTTGCAACGCACGCTCAAAGATGTTCTTCGACGATGGCGTGTAGAGCTGCTTGGCAAGCTGCTGGGTAATGGTACTACCGCCACCTGCCGATGTGCGACCCATAATGATGCGCTTGATTATTGAACGGCCTATCGCAGTAGCGTCGATACCTGAGTGGTCGAAGTAACGCTCGTCCTCAGTAGCAATTAGAGCATCCTTCAGATAAGGCGACAGTTGATCAAACTCCACATAGAAACGGTTGCCCTTACTCTGGAATATCTTTCCCATCTCAACACCGTCGGCAGTATACATCGTGGATGCAAAGTTGTCGGTCGGGTTGCGAAGTTCGGCAACTGGTGGCATGTAGCCTATGATGCCGTTATATATAAGGAAAAAGATTCCCAGAACACCAATGAAGAACAATGCTAAGCATCGCCACATCCATTTCACAATCTTACGGTTACGGGCTTCTTGGTTTTTCTTTGCCATTACTATATATTTTTTGAATGTTTAGTCTAATTTTCTTATCAAGGCCACTAGCCTAGTCTATTAACTTGCAAAGTTACATATTTATTTTGATTTAACCTCATTTTTCCAAAAATAATAATGTATAATTGGCAAGTAGAACTTCTAAGCACAATACCCACACACAAAAATGAGACTGGAGTTCCCTCCAATCTCATTCTTTAAATCACTCTTTCTGCATCAACTCAAGCCGCAGCCCTGTTGTGCATTATGCATCATTTACACATTGGGCAGCGGGGCTTGATTTGCTTGAAGAAGTCGTTACCCTTATCATCAACAAGGATGAATGCTGGGAAGTCTTCAACTTCGATTTTCCATATTGCCTCCATCCCCAGCTCGGGATACTCAACGCACTCAATGCTCTTGATATTGTTCTGCGCCAGAATTGCTGCTGGTCCACCAATGCTACCCAAGTAGAAGCCACCGTGCTTCTTGCAAGCGTCGGTAACGGCTTGCGAACGGTTACCCTTGGCAAGCATTATAAGGCTGCCACCATGGTCTTGGAACTCGTCAACATAGGGGTCCATACGGCCTGCTGTAGTCGGACCCATCGAACCGCATGCCATGCCGGCTGGAGTCTTGGCTGGCCCTGCATAGTAGATGGGATGATCCTTGAGATACTGGGGCATGCCCTCACCTGCATCGAGGCGAGCTTTAATCTTGGCATGAGCAATGTCGCGGCCCACAATAATTGTACCATTAAGGCTTAAACGTGTACTAACGGGATACTGACTCAGTATCTTGCACACTTCGCTCATGGGCTGGTTGAGGTCAATCTTCACAGCATCGCCCTCACCTGCCTCACGAAGCTCAGCAGGAATCAATTCACCTGGGTTGTCATCAAGTTTCTCAATCCAGATACCATCCTTGTTGATTTTTGCCTTGATATTGCGGTCGGCGCTACAGCTCACACCCAAGCCAATAGGACAGCTTGCACCGTGACGAGGCAAGCGTACCACGCGCACGTCGTGGGCCAAATATTTGCCGCCGAACTGTGCTCCCAAACCAATGTTCTGTGCCTCATCAAGCAACTGCTTCTCAAGTTCGATGTCGCGGAAGGCGCGACCGGTCTCGTCGCCAGTGGTTGGCAGTTCGTCATAGTAGTGAGTAGAAGCCAGCTTCACGGTGAGCAGGTTCTTCTCGGCACTAGTACCGCCAATCACGATAGCAATGTGGTAAGGAGGACAAGCAGCGGTTCCCAGCGATTTCATCTTCTCAACGAGGAAGGGGATGAGAGTGCCGGGGTTCTGGATGCGGGCCTTGGTCTCCTGATACAGATAAGTCTTATTGGCCGAGCCGCCACCCTTGGTCACGCACAGGAACTTGTATTCCATGCCCTCAGTAGCCTCTAGGTCAATTTGTGCCGGCAAGTTGCAACGGGTGTTGACCTCGTCAAACATCGTGAGGGGGGCATTCTGCGAGTAACGCAAGTTCTCCTCGGTATAGGTCTTGAAAACTCCAAGTGAGAGGGCTTCCTCATCGCAGAAACCAGTCCACACCTGCTGGCCCTTCTCGCCATGAATGATAGCAGTACCTGTGTCTTGGCACAATGGCAACTGACCCTTTACCGATGTCTCGGCATTGCGCAGGAATGTGAGCGCTACATATTTATCGTTCTCACTAGCCTCGGGATCGTTCAGGATTTTCGCCACTTGCTCGTTGTGGGCACGACGCAACATGAACGACACGTCGCGGAAGCACGCATTGGCAAGCTTGGTCAGCGCCTCGGGCTCTATTTTCAGGATTGGTTTGCCTTCAAACTCTCCCACGCTCACGTGGTCTTTGGTAAGAAGGTAATACTCGGTCTTGTCTTCCCCAAGCTGGAACATGGGGGCATACTTAAACTCAAGAGTGTTAGCCATAATAAGAAAAATGTATTAGTTATTGTCGTTGTTTTCAATATTGCAAAGTTACAACTTTTTTTGTGATTACTAATGAAAAATGCGTAAATTTGCACTGAGATAATATAGATTAATTAAACACAACAACATACAGTATGATAAAAGTCAATGATATAGTGCGCTTCCTCAATGATGTGGGTGGAGGCAGAGTGTCGAGAGTGGAAGGAAAAATGGTCTATGTCGAGGATGAGGACGGTTTCGAGCGTCCAGCTCTGGCACGCGAAGTTGTCGTGGTCGATACTGCCAAACCTCATCACACCACCTATGAGAAACCGCTTGAAATAAAGAGTAAACTCGTAGAGCCCGACGTGCCTGCCCCCAGACCAAAACCCGAACCAATAGAGCCAGTTTTTGAGACCGAAGAAGGCGAGGTTCTAAACATTGTACTCGCCTACGAGCCACGTGAAATCAAGCACCTGAACACCACTACATTCTATTCAATGCTAGTAAACGACAGCAACTACTTCCTCTACTTCTCTTATATGACACGTGGCGACGAGGACCGAGAGTGGACCACACGCTACCACGACATCGTGGAACCTAACACGCAAGTACCACTCGACGAGTTCGGCCACAACGACCTAAACTCGATGACACACGTGGCGGTGCAGTACATTGCATTCAAGCAGGGCAAAGGATTTACACTCAAAAACCCTGCACTGGTGCAGCTAAAACTTGATGTGACTAAGTTCTACAAGCTGCATTGTTTCCATGAGAGCGAATACTTCGATTCGCCAGTGCTACAACTCGAGATTACCCACAACGACTTGCCCGCTAAACCATTGCGCATCGACAGCAGTGCACTCGAGAACGCCATGCGCGATAAGCGACGCCAAGATGACCGCCCCCGCCGTCAGCCCAAGCAAGTACACAAAAAGAAAAAAATGGAGACTATCGTTCAGGACCTTCACATCACTGAATTGGTCGACAACCTTGCGGGGTTCTCCAATGCCGACATGCTGAACTACCAACTAGCAAAGTTCTGCGAAGTGATGAAAGCCAATGAGGACAAACTTGGACAGAAAATCGTATTTATCCACGGTAAGGGCGAGGGAGTGCTGCGTAATGCCATTCTTGCAGAGCTCAAGCGCAAGTGGCCTGCATGCACTGTGCAAGACGCAAGCTTCCAGGAATATGGTTTCGGTGCCACCCAAGTCACCATCCACAAGCACTAAAGGCTGCTTCCTAATTTCCAATCACATTTAACACTTTAAGATTAACCCAAAAAATGAAATACCGAAGAATTCTCCTAATAATTATGGCAGCAATGGGACCCACTGCAATGGCAGCCTATGTGACTACAGCCACCGACTCCACTGCCACGGTGGGCTATGCCAAGGCTGGAGCCAGTGCGGGGTCCGTAGAAACGGTAACCGAAAATGACATGAACCGAGACCAGGTGTCAACGGCTCTCGATGCTATCAACGGACGTGTGGCTGGTCTCACTATAACCCGCAGTGACAATGGCGTAGCAGCAATGAATGCCGTAAGAGTGCGAGGCACCACATCACTCACTGGTGGCAATGACCCACTAATCATCATTGATGGAGTGATGGGCGACCTTACCACCCTATCGTCGGTATATCCTGCCGACATTGAAAGTTTCAACATCCTCAAGGATGCCAGCGAAACGGCGCAATATGGCTCTCGTGGTGCTTCGGGTGTTATTGAGATTGTAACCAAAAAAGGAAAGTCGGGCAAGACCACCATAAGCTATAACGGCAGCTATGGCTTCAGCAAAGTATTCAAGAACCTCAACATGCTCAACGCCAGCGATTATGTGCGTGAAGTGAAATCACGAGGGCTAATGCTCATCGACCACGGCTTCAACACTAATTGGCAGCAAGCCATCCAGCAAACCGCGTTCATCCAAGACCATCACATTGCATTTGGAGGTGGTGGCAAGGATAACGGCTACCGTGTGTCGCTGGGTTATGTCGATCATGCCGGTGTCATTTTGCACGAAAAGTCGCGCAACTTCACCAGCAACATGAGTATGTACCAAAACATGTGGGATGGACTGCTGAAAATCGACGTGGGAATGTTTGGCAATATACACAAGAACACGACTGCAATCTATGATGTACAAAAGACCTTCTATTCGGCGGCAACCTTCAACCCAACTTTTGAGGCGGCGAAAAATGCCAATGGAGGATATGATGGCTTTGCTTACAGTAACCAAATCAATCATCCCATGGCGCTCATGGATAGCCGCACTCAAGACAACACCACCCACATCAGCACTCATGCCAAACTCACATTCCGTCTTACAGAAGGCCTCGGCCTGGCGGTATTTGGCGCTTATAGCCACACCGAAATAGAACGCCAGCAATTCCTGCCCACCAGCATTTGGGCACACGGGCAAGCCTATCGCAGCACTGCTAAGACTGAGCAACTGCTCGGAAACATCGTGCTTACTTACGACAAAGCCTTCGCTCTTCACCACATCAACGCTTTGGCACTTGCCGAAGCCGAGCGCGACACTTACAGCGGTTTCTTCACCACAACCACCAATTTCAACAATAACGACGTGGGTTTTGACAACATTCAAGCAGGTGCACTCACTTTGTGGGAAGGAACTGGCAGTTTCCGCTCGAAACCGTCGCTAATAGCATTCATGGGACGAGTGAGCTACGACTACGCCGGGCGCTACAGCATCACTCTCACGGCACGCACCGACGGGTCATCTAAGTTTGGCGCTGACCACAAGTGGGGATTCTTTCCCTCAGCCTCGGCCGCCTGGACCATCAGCAATGAGCAATTCATGAACAACACGCCTTGGCTCGACAACCTGAAGCTGAGGGTGGGCTATGGTCTTGCTGGCAATCAGGGAGGTATCGATTCCTATTCCAGCGCTCGCTATGCGCAGCCTGCCGGCATAGCACATGTAGGCAACGAGGCGTTAGTGACCTTTGACATTTTGCGTAACGTGAATCCCGACCTAAAATGGGAGGTGAAGCGAACCTTCAATGCTGGCATCGATGCAGCATTCCTAGCTGGACGTATTTTTACAGCAATAGACTTCTACTCGAGCAAAACCAGCGACATGCTATATAACTATGGAGTGCCTGTACCTCCATTCACATTCAGCAATCTGCTTGCCAACTTAGGCCAAATGCGCAACAGCGGTGTGGAGATTTCGGTAGGAGCCACGCCTTTCAAGACTCGTGAAATGGAACTTAACGTGAACATAAACCTTGCATTCCAACGTAACAAACTGCTATCACTCAGTGGCGAATATCAAGGTTATCACATCAATGCCGATGATTATGTAGTAATATCAAGCCTCAATGGTGCAGGTTTCCATGGTGGAGACAACAACATAGTTTATCAAATTGTGGGACAGCCTCTTGGCACATTCTACCTTCCACACTGCACTGGTTTAAAAGACAACGATGACGGCAGCTACACCTACGAGATTGCCGATATTGATGGTGACGGCATCATTGACTTGGAGAACGGCAAAGACCGCCAATTGTGTGGCCAGGCCACTCCCAAGGCTCTGCTCGGTTCCAATTTCAGCTTCCGTTACAAAAACTTCGACATCACGTTGCAGATGAACGGTGCCTTCGGACACAAAATCTACAACGGCACGTCGCTCACTTACATGAACATGAACAGTCTGCCAGGCTACAACGTGCTAGCCATCGCACCCGAGAGAAACATTATGGATCAAACGGCTACCGACTATTGGCTTGAGCGAGGCGACTATCTCAATCTCGACTACCTCACGATAGGATGGAACGTGCCTGTGAATAGCAAGATAATAAGCCGCTTGCGTCTCTCGGTGACAATCAATAACCTAGCCACGTTCACAAGTTATAGCGGCCTCACACCCATTATCAACAGCAACAACGTGAACGGCACTCTAGGCGTAGACGACAAGCGCAACTATCCCCTTACACGCAACTATACACTAGGAATAAACATCACATTTTAAACACTTTAGCGACAATGAAACACATCTCATTATACATAACAGCATTTTTACTGCTCGCTTGTACTGCCTGCAACAAGTTCCTTGAGGAGGATCCAACCGACCGTATTCCGGACAATGAGGCTTACAGCACCGAGGGCGAGCTCTATCGTAACGCTGTGGTTTCTCTCTACACGATGGTGGGAGGAAACGCCAATAGTCAGGGCCTGCAAGGTACAGGACGTGGTGTTTATGACTTGAACACATTTACTACCGACGAGGCAATCATGCCCACTCGTGGTGCCGACTGGTATGACGGTGGTTTTTGGCAAGATCTCTTTACACACCAGTGGGGAACCAGCAACGGAGCCATCGACGCCACTTGGGACTATCTGTTCCAGGCAATCATCAAGTGCAACGAGTCGCTAGAGCACATCAATGCCTTTCTTGAGCAGCACTCAAACAATGACAACGTGGCTAAATGGCAAGCCGAGGTGCGCGGTTTGCGTGCCATGTTCTATTTCTATGCCATGGACCTGTATGGACGTGTGCCAGTGTTCACCAAGTCAGCTCCCGATATGGGCGACATGAAGCTACAGCCTCGTAGCACCACTTTCAACTTCATTCGCAACGAACTGCTTGACATTTTACCATTGCTCAGCCATAGTCGTAGCAATAAGCACGGAGAATATTATGGTCGCTTCACACTGCCAGTGGCCGACTTCTTGCTTGCAAAACTGGCCTTGAACGCCGAAGTCTACTGCCACGACAACTGGACCAACGCTACTTCACGCCCCAATGGCAAGGACATCTATTGGACCATCTACGACAACAAAATGAACTCTTGGGAAGCGGCTGTCTATTTCTGCGATGATATTACCAATCATGGCTACACGCTCGACTACTACTTCGCACAACCCTTCGCTGTCAATAATGAAAACTCGGACGAGAACATCTTCATAATCCCCATGGACAAGCACCTCTACACTAACCTGTTTATCTACTTGTTCCGCTCACGCCACTACAATCATGCCGCTGCATTAGGACTCAACGGCGAGAATGGTTCGAGTGCCACAATCGAGGCGCTCAACACCTTTGGATATGGGACCGACAATCTTGACCCACGTTTTATGTCAACCTACTATGCTGGCGAAGTATTTGATTACGACGGCAATCCAGTGCTGCTTGACGATGGCACTCCACTAATTTATGAGCCGTGGAAAGTGACTCTTGACGTTAGTGGTAAGCCCTGGGAAAAGACTGCAGGAGCGAGAATGCGAAAATATGAGATTGATCCCACAGCCACTAAAGACGGCTGCCAAAGCGACAACGACATTGTACTCTTTCGCTATGCCGACGTGCTGCTCATGAAAGCTGAAGCATTGGTGAGAAACGGATACAATGGTGATGAACCGCTAAACGAGGTACGTGGCCGTGTGAATGCGCCATATCGCACCGCCACTCTCGACAACATCCTTGCCGAGAGAATGCTTGAATTAGCTTGGGAGGGATGGCGCCGCAACGACATGATTCGCTTTGGCACATTCACCAGCAGCCACACCGACCATCCACAACTCCCTGGCGAAGCCAATGGCTATACCACAGTGTTCCCAATACCTGGCAAAGTGCTAGCACTAACAGGTGATTCACAAAACCCTGGCTACTAGCCCTTAACTATAGCATTATAGGGCGTGTCGTGACACGCCCTATATTCTTTTATTACTATCGGTCATTAGGATTTATTTAATTGTCATTCTTTTTATATTTTTAATAAAAATTCCTATCTTTGTGGGTTAATTTACAAACAAAATATAACTCAAAAACCCATCTTACAAACACATTAACTTAATACACAATATTTTATAAACAAAAAACATCTTTGTTATGAATAAAAAATTATTACTCTGTTTATTTATGTGGGCATTGTGCATGCCTGCATTTGCACAAGAGACATTGACAGTGTTTGACGGAACCACCGAAGGTACAGGAACAGACTTAGCTATTAAAACCAGCGACTTCCTTCCTGCATTTATTCGCAAGTGGAACAAACCAGGCACCAAAAGTCAATTCATTATCCCCGCCCAATACTTAACTCAGATGAAAGGTGGAGACATTACTTCTGTGAAGTTCTACTCAACAAGTTATAGCACCCCCTACACTTCGGCTTCTACTGCCGATGTTTATGTGGGTGAGGTAAATTATATCACATTTGATGCTGCTGAAGGTCATTTTGATTTTGAGCCAAAAGATAATTGTACCATCGTGTACCAAGGTACAGTAACCGTTGAAAGAGTAGGTCCTACAAATGATGAGTGGGGTGAAATGACCATCACATTTAATACCCCTTACAAGTATCTTGGCGGCAATCTGCTAATTGGATTTGAGAATACCACCACTGCAGGCTGGAAGCGCTTCCTCTTCAAAGGACAGGGCGTGATGTGGCATGCAGGCCTTGCAGGAGATCAAGAGACCGCAACTTATTACTATAAGCAGCAATGTGACTTTATTCCTTGGACTACTTTCACCTACACTCCTGGCACTCTCCCAGAGTTCTATCTGGTGGGTACATTCAATAGCTGGAGCCTACTTGAGGATGGCGGCCGCTTAGTATTTTCCGAAACCGAAGAAGAAGGCGTTTATGAGACCGAAGGCACACTTGAGGCAGGTGCTGAGTTTAAGGTTGTAACCCCTAATGGTGACGACTGGACATGGTTAGGTGGCATTGATGAGTTGGGCGGTGGCTACTTCTTGATCAATAATAACCTGCTTAACACTCCTCTGCTGTTGGTTGATGGTTCTAACTTCCGCATGGAGAATGGTGGACATTTCACCTTCCGCCTTAACACTAACGACATGACTCTCACAGTCCTTCCTATTGGAACCCCAGGCATTCCTGGCGATGTGAACGGCGATGGTCAAGTTGACTCAGTCGACATTACAATACTCTATAATTTCCTACTTAATGGCACCACCGAAAATATGGTCAACGGCGACCAAAGTGGCGATGGTGAGATAACTGCAGCCGATATCACTGTAGTCTATAACGTATTACTTGGAATAGAGAATTAATATAAACACCCATGACATTAAAGAGCCGTTCCAGCTTACTGGAACGGCTCTTTACTTTTATCAACACTATATTGAACCCAAATCAATCGGGTTTTCTCGAAATAACCTTAAAGAGTTACTTGCAGCCAGTTGCTTTGGAATCGTGTGTTGAAGAAATGCTCACTGAGTTCTTGTGGAAGCTTGTCCCACTCACGCACCCACCCCCATGCCCAGGTGCCCATGTCAAGATATAGCGCCTGACGAGCTCCAAATGCCACTAGAGCATCAACGAACTCGCTCACCAACATCGCCTCATCGCCCTGAACAGCAACTACACTGCCATCAGCTTTGACACACACAGCACGATATATTATGCTTGGATTACGATTGAGCAATGCTTCGGGTACACGCTCAACAAATCCCTTCCCGTCTTCTACAATAAGGCATTGCTGGAAAAGATAACCCTTACCGTCGACAGCTTCCTGTATCGATTGCTCTAGCTTATCGTTTGAAGCTATTTTCACCTTGTCATCAACTATAAGCATATGGCCTGTGGCAGTAACATCGTCATAGCCCTTGATTCGCTCACCAGCGACCACATGATCGCCACACACGTCCATCGACGTCAAGTCAAGTGTGAAGGCCGCCGCCACATTCAAAAATATAGTAGTGTCGTTAATATCGGGCGAACCCTTAAAATCAATCTGCTTGTGGCTCACAAATCGCCAATGCGCATCCTTGCTAGGTGTCATCACCATGAGCTTCTTTCCTCCAGCATCCACATGACTAACTACCATCACATCTCCCAAAGATAAGGTATGCGACTTGGTGCCACACCCCATGAGAAACATGGGCATGACACCAAGCAATATCCATCTAAAATTTATCATAAAAATTTATTTTACAATCACTTTGTAGCTCTTACCATCGGCAACCACAACGTAGACGCCAGCGGGCAACATAGTTGTGACATTGCGACTGACTAACGCACCAGCTGTATTGTAGATTGCAACACTGCTTGCTCCAGCAACATTAATTGTGCCACTCGCCACGTTCACTTTCACTCCACTGCCGTTTATCTGGTCGATTGCAGTGACCACATCGGGAGCATTAGTGAGATAAACAATGTAGTTGGCAGGAACAGCACCATCGGCCATGAGAGCGGGAGCGCCACTGGTTGCTGGCTTGAGCATCACCACACCATGCATGTCATAGCAAGCGCCCTCCGTGAGAGGAGCAAACCCGCTCAGCCAGTCAAACGAGATGGGTACAGCCTGTCCCTTGTCGCCATCGCTGCCGTCATAAGCGTAAATAACGTCTTTTCCGTTCTCAACAAAGTAAAATCCGGAGAAGTCTATCACTTGGTCGGGAACTGGAGTGTAAGGCTTGCTCAAGTCGAGCTTCTCGACTACGCCCTCTTGCACTACGCCTGCCTCAGGAAGCTTGGTGAGGGTGATTGAAGGGTTGCCGTCGGTCATAAAGTACTTGCCCCACACGGTTCCTGCCTTCAATGCGCCCATGGTATTAACAGCATCGAAGTTGTCGCCACACTTCACTTCAATCCACGAGCCGTGGCCGTTGGTCGCAAAGGCGCTCTTGTCGTGAGAGTCGGCAATGGTGAGATTGTCGGCAATGCGGTAGTCACCATCATTTATGCCATCTTTGACAAGATTGTCAAGCAAAGTAGTGGGCCAGGTTCCATTAAGCTCGAATGGCACTTGAGCGCCCCAAATGACGTTCAGGTCGGGATACTTAGGATCACGCAGGCACATCTTGTAAATGACTTGAGGAACTCTTTCAAAGTGTGTCTTGATATTCACCGTAGCAGTTCCTCCAGCGGGGATGGTAACGACATTAGTGTTGCCTCTGTACAGAACTTGCTTGCTGTCTTCACTAAGAATCATGTAAGGGATGGGACCCACATAGTCGCCGGTGCCTGTGTTGCCAAGCACTGCAGTTCCGCCCACGTTGTCCATGTCCATGTAGTAGCTATTCACCTGCAGTTGGGTGTTGATTGTGAGGAGATAATTGCTGCTCTCCTGCACCATCACTGTGACTGTGCCACCACCTATCTTGGCGAAATCTTTATTGAGAACCGCTAGCTCATATTCGCCTGGCTCGGTCGGGGCAGTGAGGATGCTGTTGATAGTCACCTTGCCACCAGTGGGCACATTTATATTAATAGGGTCATATATTTTATAATTATCATTGTTGTCGATAAGGGCGAAATAGACGTTATCGAAATATTCCTTGCCGGCATTGGAGATGGAGGCACTCAATTCCATTTTGTTGCCTGCTCCCACTTCCCCGGGAGCACTAAGGTCGGTGATGCTCAACTGTCCTGATTCAGTTGCAGGAGTAGAGAAGTACATCACCCCATTCTGCACCTTAACACTAATGAAGCGAGGTATATTGGGGCAGTTGGCAAGGTAAGAGAATCCGGTAACTGCTGGATTTGCCAACTTATACATAAACCACAGACGGTAATCGCCATCGGCAAGAGAGGCGGGGGTGTGGTAGGTGAAAAATTTATCATTAAGCAATGAATAGTTTGTTCCAAAATTAAAATTAGAAGTGTGGGTGTTATTGCTTGTGAACTGGACTATATTACCATTAATATCGGCCAACATAAAACCAATCGTAATATCAGCACTCAAACCGTAACCATAGCTGTTGAACTGCAGGAATCTATAATGCAAGTTGGCATTCTGACCCAAATTCACGTGATCCTGAGCCGACCAGAACTTGTAGCAGACTCCTTCAAGGAATCTTTCAGGAACGGGTTCGCCCTTGTCGGGATAGACATTTGCAACAATCTGTTGAGAAGCGTTGTAACCACCCTCAAATGAGCCTATGCCCTGGTCACTTGGGCTAAGTGCCGTGATAAGGAAGTAGCCATCGCTAACGCCACCCCAGCCCCAGTTGAAGTGGTAATATCCATCGGCATTTATGCCATCGAGCACAAAGCAGTGGCCGCCGCCCTTAGGGGTGGCAGCAGAAAAAATAATGGGGCGAGCATTTAGCAACTCATTCATCAGGAGGCTGTCCCACTGCGCAGCATTCATGGTTATGCGATTGTATATTCTCATTCCCGAATTATAGCCAAAATAGAGTCGCAAGGCTTCCATTGCGGCATAAGTGGCAGTGCTGCTTATGCTGCCATATTCCATGTGAGATGCAATACCTACATGACTCATGAGGGTTGCCACGGCATTGCCCTCGGCTTCAGAATAACTGTTGGGAGAATAGTAGTCAAGCATGTTGTCCCAGTCGTAGGTGGTGCTGCCAAAGTCGGCACTCAACGTTTGCTCACCCTCGCCGTTGACGTTGCACACATAGGTAAATTCACCTGTTCCCTGAGTTGGCCACTTGTGGTAGCACATCACTTGAGCTGTGGCTGTTGCCACACATCCAGTAACAGCATGAGTGTTGTCAGCGCCATAGGTTGGGCACTTGTCGTTGAAGGGGGAATTCTGGTTCCATTTGCAGGTGAGCAATGGAGTAATCATCACGTTGGACTGCGAGCGTGGAGCCACATAGGCGCTCTCGGGATGCGAGCGCAGGTATTGCATCTGCTCGGCGTAGCAGTCGAGCCAGTAGCGCATGCCGTCGGGGATGTCGTTGGCGTCGAATGAGCCCTCGTCGCAATAGCCCAACACAGGAGCGGCATTATCGTCGCCCGAGACGATTATGAAACCATTGTCCTTTCCATTGTTGAACACATAGTAGTCAATCTTATTGTCGACATTCGTGCCAGTCATCGACAGCGACAACTGAGGAGCATGTGTACTCACACCCAGCAGGTGGTGTTGTGCTTTGGTTCGCAAGTAGTTACTAGCCACATTTTGGGCATCGCTTGCTGAGCGTTGCTCGGCCATGATACCAGGTGAGAGCATCACCGCAAGAAGAAAAAACAAAATTGTATTTCTCATTTCTGCTAGTTGGTTTATAATTAAAAAACTGAGTCCACTATATTTCAAGTAGACTCAGTGTAAAAATTCATCAAATTATCGCACAATCACCTTGAAGCTCTTGCCATCAGCGACTACAATATAGACGCCAGCGGGCAACATTGTTGTGGCGTTGCGACTGACTAACGCACCAGCTGTATTGTAGATCGCAACGCTGCTTGCTCCTGAAACATTGATTGTCCTACCATTCACGCTCACTTTCACAGCTTCATTAATCACATTATTAATCGCAGTGATCACATCGGGAGCCTTTGTGAGATATACGATGTAGTTAGCAGGCACTGTTCCATCGGCCATGAGACTGGGAGCGCCACTAGCTGCTGGCTTGAGCATCACCACACCGTGCATGTCATAGCATGAGCCCTCGGTGAGAGGGGCAAAGGCATTGAGCCACTCAAATGAGATGGGTACAGCCTGTCCCTTGTCGCCATCGCTGCCGTCATAAGTGTAAATGATGGAATTTCCGTTCTCTGTGAAGAAATATCCAGTAAAGTCAATCACCTGGTCGGGAACGGAAGTGTAAGGCTTGCTCAAGTCGAGCTTCTCGACAACACCCTCTTGCACCACGCCTGCCTCAGGAAGCTGGGTGAGAGTGATTGAAGGGTTGCCGTCGGTCATAAAGTACTTGCCCCACACGGTTCCTGCCTTCAAAGCGCCCATCGCATTAACAGCACCGAAGTTGTCGCCACACTTCACCTCAATCCACGAGCCGTGGCCGTTGGTGGCAAAGACGCTCTGGTCATGAGAATCGGCAATGGTGAGATTGTCGGCAATGCGGTAGTCTCCGTCGTTTATGCCATCTTTGACAAGCTTGTCGAGTAAAGTAGTAGGCCAGGTTCCATTAAGCTCGAATGGCACTTGAGCGCCCCAAATGACGTTCTTGTCGGGATACTTAGGATCACACAGACACATCTTGTAAATAACTTGAGGTGCTCTTTCAAAGTGTGTCTTGATATTCACCGTAGCAGTTCCTCCAGCGGGGATGGTAACGACATTTGTATTACCTCTGTACAGAACTTGCTTGCTGTCTTCACTAAGAATCATGTAAGGGATGGGCCCCACATAGTCGCCGGTGCCTGTGTTGCCAAGCACTGCAGTTCCGCCCACGTTGTCCATGTCCATGTAGTAGCTATTCACCTGCAGTGGAGTGTTGATTGTGAGGAGATAGTTGCTGCTCTCCTGCACCATCACGGTGACTGTGCCACCACCTATCTTGGCGAGATCTTTATTGAGCACCGCTAGCTCATATTCGCCTGGCTCGGTTGGGGCAGTGAGGATGCTGTTGATAGTCACCTTGCCACCAGTGGGCACATTTATATTAATAGGGTCATATATCTTATACTCATCCTCGTTGTTGATGAGAGCGAAGAAAACATTGTTGTAGTACTCCTTGCCGGCATTGGAGATAGAGGCACTCACTTCCATTTTGTTGCCTGCTCCCACCACATTGGGGGCGAGAAGGTTGGTGACGCTCAACTGTCCCGACTCGGTTTCTGGCTCTGAGAAGTACATCACACCATTCTGCACCTTAACATTGATATATTTAGGTATGTTTGGAATGTTGGCAAGGTAAGAAAAACCAGTAACTGCTGGATTTGCCAACTTATACATAAACCACAGGCGGTAGTCGCCATCGGCAAGAGAGGCTGGCGTGTGGTAGGTGAAGGAACTATTATTAATCCTTGAATAGTTTGATCCAAAAACAAAATTAAGAGTTATGGTGTTATTGCCTGGGAAATAGACTACATTGCCGTTAAGGTCGCTCAACATAAAACCAATCGCGATATCGGCACTCAAACCGTAACCATAGCTGTTGAAATGCAGGTATCTATAATGCAAAGGGGCATTCTGACCCAAATTCACGTGATCAACACCTGACCAGATCCTGTAGCAGGTTCCTTCAATAAATCTTTCAGGTTCAGGCTCGCCCTTATCGGGATAAACATTGGCAATAAACTCTTGAGAAGTGTTGTAGCCGCCCTCAAAAGAGCCGATGCCTTGGTCGGTTGGGCTGAGAGCTGTGATAAGGAAGTAGCCATCGCTTTTTCCTCCCCAACCCCAATTGAAATGGTAATATCCTTCGGCATTTATGCCATCGAGCACAAAGGCGTGGCCGCCACCATTAGGAGTGAAACCGGTATATATAATGGGGCGAGAATTTAGCAGCTCATTCATCAATAGGCTGTCCCACTGCGCTGCTGTTTTACTGATGCGGTTGTATTTTCTCATTCCTGAATTGTAGCCAAAATAGAGTCGCATAGCTTCCATCGCTGCAAACATGGGAGTGTTGCTTGAACTGCCATAGTTCATGTGCGAAGCGATGCCCACATGACTCATGAGGGTTGCCACAGCATTGCCCTCGGCTTCAGAATAGCCATTGGGCGTGTAGTAGTCAAGCATGTTGTTCCAGTCGTAGGTAGTGCTGCCAAAGTCGGCGCTCAATGTTTGCTCACCCTCGCCGTTGACGTTGCACACATAGGTAAATTCACCGCTTCCCTGCTGTGGCCACTTGTGGTAGTACATCACCTGAGCTGTGGCTGTTGCCACACATCCTGTCATAGCACGAGTCTGTGCTGCACCATAGGTGGGGCACTGGTCGTTGTAAGGGGAATTCTGGTTCCATTTGCAGGTGAGCAATGGAGTAATCATCACGTTGGACTGCGAGCGTGGAGCCACATAGGCACTCTCGGGATGCGAACGCAAGTACTGCATCTGCTCGGCATAGCATTCGAGCCAGTAGCGCAAGCCGTCGGGGATGTCGTTGGCGTCTATCAAGCCCTCGTCGCAGTAGCCCAGCACAGGAGCAGCCTTGTCGTCGCCCGAGACGATAATGAATCCATTTTCCTTGCCATTGTTAAACACATAGTAGTCAACCTTATTGTCGGCATTCGTGCCAATCATCGACAGCGACAACTGAGGGGATTGTGTGCTTACACCCATCAGGTGGTGTGATGCTTTGGTTCGCAAGTAATTGTTTGCCACATTTTGGGCTTCGCTTGCTGAGCGTTGCTCGGCCATCATCGGCAGACACATCATAACAAGCGCAAAAAGTAATAATCCTTTTTTCATATTTTATACCTAATATAGTTATTTATTTTCACTGCAAAAATAATATTTATTTCTCAAAAAACAAGAACAATAAAAGTTTTTCATCACACGGGTTGCAAATCACGCTTAAAAATGGTATATTTGCACTGAAATTCAGCCATGCGCATTACGTGTGGCAGCTATTGCATTGAAAACTAATTAAATAAATCAATTAATAACTAAATTCAAAATCTACTATGTGGTTATTCAAATCTTCGGTAGGTAGGAAAGTGGTGATGAGTGTCACTGGTCTTTTCCTTATCCTATTCTTAACATTCCACGCGCTGATGAACGCAGTAGCAGTCTATTCGCTCGATGCTTATGAGGCTGTTTGCGAGTTCCTTGGCGCCAACTGGTATGCTCTGCTGGGCACTGCTGTGCTCGCCGCAGGTTTTGTGATTCACATCATCTACGCCTTCTGGCTAACGCTGCAAAACCGCAGTGCACGCGGCAACGACCGCTACGCTGTTACTGCACGCCCAAAGAGTGTAGAGTGGGCTTCGCAAAATATGCTCGTGCTGGGCATCATCATAGCGTGCTTCCTCGTGTTGCACTTGTACCAATTCTGGGCTAAAATGCAATTGCCCGAGATTATGGGCGAGGCTCCCGATAGCGGCTATATGGCCCTGAAGACCACCTTTGAGCAACCTTGGGTTTTACCAGTTTATCTGGTTGGCTTCCTTGCCATCTGGTTTCACATCACCCACGGTTTTTGGAGCGCGTTCCAGTCGATTGGCGTTAACAACGACAAGTGGCTTAACCGCTGGAAATGCATTGGCTGCTGGTGGGCTACCATCGTGATGCTTATCTTTGCTGTTTGTGCTATCGCTCTCACTTGCAAGTTTGCATGGGGCTACGAATGCATTGGAGCATGTTAATCTTGCTGAGTAATTAATCATTTAAAACTTTTCAAAATGGAAGAAAACATTAAGAACAACGTTGCTCAGCCAGTCATCGACTCTAAGATCCCCGAGGGACCTGTAGCTGAGAAATGGACCAACTATAAGGCACATCAAAAACTTGTTAACCCAGCCAATAAGCGCCGTCTCGACATCATCGTTGTAGGTACTGGTCTGGCAGGTGCCAGCGCTGCTGCCACTCTTGGTGAGATGGGTTTCAAGGTAATGAACTTCTGCATTCAGGATTCACCACGCCGTGCTCACTCTATTGCTGCACAGGGTGGTATCAATGCTGCTAAAAACTATCAGAACGACGGTGACTCGGTTTACCGCCTCTTCTACGACACTGTTAAGGGTGGCGACTATCGCGCTCGCGAGGCCAACGTTTACCGCCTTGCCGAGGTTTCTAACAACATCATCGATCAGTGCGTGGCACAGGGTGTTCCTTTCGCTCGCGAATATGGTGGCTTGCTCGCCAACCGTTCTTTCGGTGGTGCTCAGGTAAGCCGCACCTTCTATGCTAAGGGACAGACTGGCCAGCAGTTGCTGCTCGGTGCTTACTCATCACTTAACCGCCAGATTGAGATGGGCAATGTGAAGAGCTACAACCGTTATGAGATGCACGACGTGGTCATCATCGACGGCCGCGCACGTGGTATCATCGCCAAGAACCTTGTTACTGGTAAGCTCGAGCGCTTTGCTGCCCACGCTGTGGTAATTGCCACTGGTGGTTATGGCAACACCTATTTCCTCTCAACCAACGCTATGGCTTGCAACGTGAGCGCCGCTATGGCTTGCTATCGCAAGGGTGCTTACTTTGCTAATCCAGCCTACGTTCAGATTCACCCCACCTGCATCCCACGTCACGGCGACAAGCAGTCGAAGCTCACCCTCATGAGTGAGTCACTGCGCAACGACGGACGCATCTGGGTTCCTAAAGACATTGAAGACGCTAAACGTCTACAAGCTGGCGAGATCAAGGGTAGCGACATCCCCGAGGAGAATCGCGACTACTATCTTGAGCGCCGCTATCCAGCTTTCGGTAACCTCGTTCCACGCGACGTGGCTAGCCGCGCCGCCAAGGAGCGCTGCGACAAGGGCTTCGGCGTTAACAACACAGGTCAAGCCGTGTTCCTCGACTTCAGCGAAGCTATCAACCGTCTGGGCATCGACGTGGTTCGCCAGCGTTATGGCAACCTCTTCGACATGTATGAGGAAATCACCGATGTTAATCCTGGCGAGCTCGCCAACGAAATCAACGGCGTGAAATACTACAACCCAATGATGATTTATCCAGCTATCCACTACACTATGGGTGGTATTTGGGTTGACTATGAGCTCCAAACTTCGGTTAAGGGTCTCTTCGCTATTGGTGAGTGTAACTTCAGCGACCACGGTGCTAACCGACTCGGTGCTTCGGCTCTGATGCAGGGTCTCGCCGATGGTTACTTCGTGCTCCCCTACACTATCCAGAACTACTTGAGCGACCAAATCACTGTGCCACGTTTCAGCACCGACCTCCCAGAGTTTGAGGAAGCCGAGGAGCGCGTTCAAGCCAACCTCGACAACCTGATGAACATCAAGGGTAATCGCTCGGTTGACTCTATCCACAAGGAACTTGGTAACATCATGTGGGACTATGTGGGAATGGGTCGAACCAAAGAGAGCCTCGAGACTGCTCTCGAGAAGATTAAGGAACTCCGCAAGGAGTTTGAGACCAACCTCTTCGTGCCTGGCACTCAAGACGGCATGAACATCGAGCTCGACAAGGCATTCCGTCTGCGCGACTTCATCACCATGGGTGAGCTCATCGCCTACGATGCTCTCAACCGCGAGGAATCATGTGGTGGACACTTCCGTGAGGAGCACCAGACCGAGGAAGGCGAAGCCAAGCGCGACGACGAGAACTTCTTCTACGTGTCTTGCTGGAAGTACAACGACGACGACACCAAGGCGCCATCGCTCATCAAGGAGCCTCTACACTACGAGGCAATTAAGGTTCAAACACGTAACTATAAGTCATAAACACTAAAACAGTATCTAAAAGTATGGAGACAAGTATTTCTATCAAACTGAAAATTTGGCGCCAAGCTAATCCTAAAGCGCAGGGTGAATTTGTGACTTATGAGTTGCAGGACATCCCCACCGACACTTCGTTCCTTGAGACTCTCGATATTCTCAATGAGCAACTCGTTGAGCGTGGAGAGGAACCCGTAGCTTTCGACCACGACTGCCGCGAGGGTATTTGCGGTATGTGCTCACTATACATCAACGGCCATCCTCATGGACCCGCTACCGGAGCTACCACTTGCCAGCTCTACATGCGCCGCTTCAAGAATGGCGAGACTATCACCGTTGAGCCATGGCGCTCGGCAGCGTTCCCCGTTATCAAGGACCTCATGGTCGACCGCAATGCCTTCGATAAGATTCAGCAGGCTGGTGGTTACGTGAGCTTCAACACCGGTGGCGCACAAGATGCCAACGCTATCCCCATCAGCAAGGTGGCTGCCGACGAGGCAATGGACAGCGCTAGCTGCATCGGTTGCGGTGCCTGCGTGGCTGCTTGTAAAAACGGTTCGGCTATGCTCTTCGTTTCAGCTAAGGTAAGCCAGTTCGCTCTCCTGCCACAAGGTAAAGCCGAGGCCAAGAAGCGCGTAAAGGCTATGCTGCAAAAGATGGACGAGCTGGGATTCGGTAACTGCACCAACACTGGTGCCTGCGCAGCCGAGTGCCCCAAGAACATCAAGCTGAGCAACATCGCACGCCTTAACCGCGAGTACATTAGCGCTAAGTGCAGCGACTAACCATCGCCAACTCCCCCTCTAAGATAGAGGAGGACACAGGGGGGAATATGAAACGACACATAATCCCCAAGTACAAACAAGAACTGCCAGTCCACAACCGGGCTGGCAGTTTTTATTTCTCTCAACTCTCCCTCTAAACTCTCCACTGAAAATCATTCCTTCTCACTCAGCTCAAGCCAGCGCATCTCCTTCTCCTCGAGCAAGTCTTGCAATTCGCTATAGCGGGCGCTCTTCTGGTCCATGTCAGTAATCACCTCGCCGCTGGCGAAGAGCGTGTCTAGCGCCTTTTTCTCGGTTGTGAGCTCGTCAATTTCAATTGTGAGTTGTTCCAGCTCACGCTTTTCCTTATAAGTAAGTTTGCGCGAGTTGTCGCGCACGTTATATTGCACCTTCTCCTTAGGCTTAGCAGCGGCACGAGCGGCCTCGGCTGCCTCGCGGTCATGATATTCCTTCCAAGCACGATATTCGCTGTAGTTTCCGGGGAAGTCCTTCACGACCCCATCGCCCAGGAACACAAAGGTGTGATCCACTGTTCGGTCCATGAAGAAGCGGTCGTGGCTCACTATTATCACGCAACCGTTAAAACGCGACAGATAGTCTTCCAGAATTTCAAGTGTCGAGATGTCAAGATCATTAGTGGGCTCATCAAGGATTAGGAAATTGGGCTTGCCCATGAGCACCATCGCCAGATACAGGCGCCGTTTCTCACCTCCACTCAATGTCGAAATATACTTCTGCTGGTCGGCATTGGTAAAAAGAAACAGGTTCAGGAACTGCGCTGCTGTGTAGTGTGTCTTCTCGTCAAAGTAGATATACTCGGCTATGTCGCGCACGGCATCAATCACTTGTTTACTCTCGTCGAGCTGCATGCCTTCCTGACTGTAATAGCCAAAGCGCACAGTCTTTCCAATCTCAAACGAACCGCTGTCGCACGGAACCTCGCCAAGCAGCATCTTGATAAACGTCGACTTGCCCACGCCGTTGTCGCCCACAATGCCCAGTTTCTCGTAGCGTGCGAAGGTATACTCAAAGTCTTTGAGTATCACCTTGTCTCCATAAGCTTTGCTCACGTGGTGGGCGGTGAAGATTTTCTTGCCGATGTAGGCCGAGTTCACCGTCAGGCGCACGTCACCTTTCTCGCGGTAGCCTTGAGCGCGCTCCTTGAGCTCGTAGAATGCATCGATGCGATACTGTGCCTTGTGCTGGCGTGCCTGTGGCTGGCGGCGCATCCACTCGAGCTCGGTGCGCAACAGGTTGCGCGCTTTCTCCACCTGGGCATTCTGCGCTTCAATGCGCTCGGCACGTTTCTCAAGGTAATAGTTGTAGTTGCCCTCATAGGCAAATATCTCCTGCTGGTCCATCTCAAGGATGCGCGAACATATGTTGTCAAGGAAATAGCGGTCGTGGGTCACCATGAGCAGCGTCATAGTGCTGCGCTGCAGGTAATGCTCCAGCCATTCTATCATGTCAATGTCGAGGTGGTTGGTCGGCTCGTCGAGGATAAGAAATTCTGGCTCGTCAATCAATATCTTGGCGAGCGCTACACGTTTCACCTGACCACCACTCAGTTCGCTCACGCGCTGCCCAAAGTCATCAATCTTCAATTTCGTTAGCACCTGTTTAAAGCGCTCCTCATAGTCCCAAGCATGGCTCGAGTCCATCGCCTGGATGGCTGTGGTGAGGGCATCGCCGTCGCCACTCTGTGCCGCACGCTCATAGGCAAGCACTGCCCTCGCTCTTGGGTCGTCCCCCTCAAGACAAGCGTCGATAACCGTCTTTGCGCCCTCAAAGGTGGGGATTTGTGGCAGATACCCTATGCGCAAGTTGTTGCGGTAAATGATAGTGCCGCTGTCGGGAGTGTCAACGCCAGCAAGCAGGTTAAGCAGCGTACTCTTTCCCGTACCGTTTTTAGCGATAAGGCCCACCTTATCGCCCTCGTCAAGTCCGAAGGAGATATCACCAAAGAGCAAGTCGTAGCCAAACGACTTGGTCAATTCCTCAACCTGCAATATCACACCCATAAGTCAGTTCTCAGTAGTCTGTTATTAGTGGAATAGTAGGGACGAGACCTTTCTCGTCCGCTGAACGTTCATTTCAATGCTATCGTCCGTCTTAGTCCGACAATGTCTGACCATGTCTGACTTTGTCCGACCCCGTCCGACTTTGCAAAGATAATGCTTTTTTTATAACACTCCAAAAAGACGCAAAGAGGGCGGCCCATTGTGAAGTGCCCCCCAAAAGTTGGACGTTAAATTAGACGTTAATTATTTAAATTCTTATAGTAATGAGTCCGGTATTGTATCGGGCTCATTCCTTTTAACC
>CADAAI010000011.1 GCA_902785925.1 uncultured Bacteroidales bacterium | reverse complement strand
AGTATCGCTAGAAGTTAAGGATTTATCACTTCAATGATGGTGGTTATTGCAAAATGGTTGTTTACTCCATGTTTTTTGTATAGCATTATGGGCCAACCATTGGAATCGAAATACCCTTCTTGCTCATCAATTAAATCATCGACTGGGCTTTTGCTTTGCCTTATTTGTTTGTAGTTGATATTGCCTTCATTGTCAATATGAGCCTGTGTTGAGTATTCGGTTATAATAGAGTCTAAAGGCTCTCTTCTAACAACTACCTCGTCATCATCATTACGCTCTTCGATTAAAGCATCATCAAATTCTTCAACTTGTCTGACTAAGCCAATACCATTGGCAAAGGTTTTCCCGAATTGGTTTTGAACCCCCTCAATTAAATAAGACAGGAATTCATGGCTTAATCCACCTACCATATAATCAATCATGACTTCGATACTGTCGGGAATTGATTTATTGGAAACATTTGATTCTTCGGCATCCTTTAACACCTCCTTTAACAAGATATCATTAAGCATTGCCTTAAATGGTTGCTCAAAAGGTTGAGAGTAGATTTCATCAATCTTGTATGTTTCTTTGTTTAAATCAAACTCGAAACCTTGATTTTCAAAGAAATCATAAAAACCAACGCTATTTTCAAGTACAAGGTCTGCTGCGAGATCATTAAAAGGTGATTTATAATGATTGGATGTCGGCCTATACATTTTATATAACAATCGATAATGATTGTCGGTTATATCTTTAACCGATAGGCTGAAATGCATCATCGTTGTGTCGTTGACATTTTCATGAGCATCAATTTGCGTAAGTCTGTAATGCCGACATTCGTTGAGATGAAAGTTGGGGACAATTTTAATTGAGTCGCTGCTCTGAGCCTCGCCACTAAGTGCAGCTAAACTTAGAATTAATATAAGTAATTTCTTTTTCATTTTTTCTTCTTTAAGTTTAAGTTGTGGAACAATGGTAAACTAAGGTGACGCGGTTGCTTTTATGCAGATGGGGAGGATGTACCAGCAGTCCACATTCTCACCTAAGGCATTGCGGGCTGGAATGAACGTTGGCAGCAATCGGGCAACTCTAATAGCCTCTCTGTCAAAGGGGGGATCAACAGAACGAATAATCTCTACTTTTCCAATCTCGCCATTGGCTTTAACGACAAACCTCAATATTACTTTTCCTTGTATTTGCGCATCCTCATAGATTTTAGGATATTGGAAATTTTGCAAGAAGAACTTTAATATTTGTGCATCACCACCGGGGAATGTGGGCGGATGAGAAGCTACTGAATAGATCTCTACTTCGTCATTTGAGAGTTTTCTTATTTTAAAATCGTCAAAATCGCTTTTCCCGAAGCTGATGGGAAGCGTCATCCATTCGCCCTTGGGGTTACCCTTAATATCTTTAGCTGGAATGAAATCGGGGAAACTCAAGCACAGATTTACAACCTCCCTGTCAAAATAATAATGGAGTGATTTCTTGATTATCACATCGGTGACCTTCCCAATTTCGTTGACGTAAAATTTTGCTACCACAGTACCTTGGATAGTGTCACAATCTACATTATCGGGATAATGAACGTTCTTCATTAAATATTCACGCATTGCTTGATCGCCACCGGGAAATCTGGGCATGGAACAATTGCCAGCAAGAAATATTTCCCCTGAGTCATCATAAAAGATGAGCATATCTCCAATAATCGTTGCTTCGTCAAGGAGAATGTGGTCGCGTGTTAATGTCGTATTGCCGTTCTCGCATAGTCCGTCATAGGTTATGGGCACAAGGATGTCTTTGCCCCAATATATTGAATCGATATTGGTCAAACACTTGCACAAATCCAACGATTGCTTGTCTAAGAATTGGTCTATCTGTCGCACCAATTCCACATTGCCCACGTTTCCATTCCTGTCGACATGCATCTTGGCGAAATTCTTCCCTTGAATCACCGCTAAGGCATCAAAACAGGTTAAGACCGTTGTAAGTACTACAAGATATGTTATTATCTTTTTCATTTTTTCTTCTTTAAGTTGTGGAACGATGGGGGTGCTTCTTTTGAGGGCGGCGTTTCTCACTTAAATTTCTTGAACTCCTGGGCAAGGGTGTTGCGCAGGGTGGGGCCGTCCATATTGAGATATTTTTCCATCCAGTCGATGGTGCCTAGAGCCTCTTTGTTGCGTTTGTAATAATCAACGACTTGCATCATCACCTCGCAGTACATTGCCTCGTCGGTCTCTTTCACGTTGAAATCAATGGCGTGCTCAGTCATGGCTGCCATGTAGGCTGCCATCAGCTCAATGTGTCCTGGCATTTGATCGGTATCTAGTCTAAACGTGAACTCATCGGTGTTCATCGACCAAATAATCAAGAATTGCATGACCTGCTTTTGAGTGATATCATCGGGATTGACAGGTTGCTCGAGGTACCACTTCGCTAGCCGCAGAGCGTCATCACGGTGCTGTCGGCATCCTTCGGCGGTCTCCACATCTTTTACGCTCGGGACATCGAGTTCGTGAGTCTTAAACAGCTTTGTCATCACAGTTGGTTCTTCTTCGGAGGGAATGAATCGGTTCTGGACAAACCAAGCCCCGAACTTATTGAGTTCGGCCTCGCCTTCTTTGGTGTCGGCCCATTGATTAGTCTCGTCTTCGGCCCCAGGTGACATAAGCCACATATTGTAGGCCATCCAGTGTCCATTCTTGATGAGCTTGCGGTGATAATCGAGCAGCGATAGGTTATAATAGCCTGGTGCAACCGAGTCGATGTGCGCGAGCGCATCTTTGCGCAAGTCGGCAATCATCTCCACAGTGAGCTTCTTGGTCTTCATGAAATCGATAAGTGCTGGCGACTTCATGGTTCCCATCTCATACATCAAGGGGAAAGGCACCTGAACGTCGGTAGTGTCGCTATCGATATAAATGTTGTTGTTCTTAGTCAAAGTGACATGCGCCTTGTTCTCGCCTTCTATCTTAATGTTCTCTTGGAATAGGTCATAGATGAGCTTGCCCATCTCCCCGGCACGCTCAGTGCCAGGCTGAAGATTGCACACAACCTCGCCATAAACGATGGCCCATAGTGGCTCGGTTGATTGGGCATAGAGCAGTGCCAGACGGTAGTAATTGCTGGCAAAGTCGGGCTGCACCTCCACACCATGCAGGTAGCACTCAACAGCCTCGTTGTAGCGCTGATGCATCATGTGGATGTTGCCCTTCTCGAGATAGAGGTAGCCCGAATTGGGGAAACGCTTGAGTCCTTCATCATAGGTCTTCACTGCCGCTTCGGGATCACCCAGCACATCCTGTGCGTTTCCCACCAGCTGATAGAGCTGAGGCTCACTTTCGGGATGCTTATAAAGCTTGGGACCGTCCTTGACTATGCGCTTGAAGTCGCCAGCGAGATAGTAGGCATAGAGCCGTTCATACTCAAGGATGTAATTGTCCTTATACTTCTTGCACAAGTCGTCAAAAATCTTTATGGCATCTTTAGGTTTGCCACTATCCATGAGGCCAATAGCCTCATCAAGTTGCATTCGGTCGTTGTCGTTGATCAAGTCAATAGACCTCTGCGCCTGCGCCCCAATTGACCAAACCGCGGCGCAGATTATAATAAGAATGCGAAAAATAGAAGTTTTCATAATTGTATCATTTTTTTCCTCTTGACGCAAAAATAAATGGAAAATCTGAATTATGCAAATATAATTATGCTAGGAAAATAATTCTATTGGCATAATTTTGCTTAACAGGTCATAATACCCTAGTTGTCAATAATTTATTCAATGGTTTTTTATTGCCTTCGAGGGTGTTACTATAGAAGCGGCTCTTCGAGCCTTTTTACCTCTTCGAGGCCATCATCCAAAGTTTTGCAACACCCTCACCGATGCGCTTAATGCGAGATGCTCGAACGTAAAACAAATTATTTTAAATCAAACCCAACATAGCGAGGCAGATTCATTAATTTTTTGTATATTTGTAACCTCTTTCTTTTGAAAAACAACAACACATTTCTACACTCATGAAAAAAACATTTTTACTGACCATTGCAGCCATTGTGGCGCTGAGCATCGCAGCAGGCGACTCACCTGCGCAAAACACTAATCAAAACGACAATAGCAGCACAGTGCTAATTGCCAAGAAATCAAAGACTAAGAAGTCATCATTCCGCAAGGGATGGTACACTGCAATAGGCACTTGCAACCTGCGCTATGGTCCTGGCACAAACTATTCAATCGCCTACCAAATTGAGGATGGCGAACCAGTGTATGTAGTGAAGAAAAAGGGCAACTGGTATGGCCTTCACCACGGGTCGTCGGACGAGACCGTATACTGGACCCACGTCACCAACCTAAAGCCCTACTACGGCCCTGTGACCTGGAGCTAACCCAGCGCTTTTTTTCGCAACACATCTCACCCACTTATCATCGTGCACAACCCGGTGATAAGTGGGTGTTATTATCCCTAAACGACAAAGGCAAATTGTCGCCCCATTTCATTATGGTTTTTAAAGTTTTACTAACAAAGAATCTTAATTCTTGTTTATTTAACGCGTAAATAAATATTTTTTTGTAGTTTTGCAAGTTATAAGGTGAAGTGGCATCCTTTACCTGAAAACAATTATTAAAAACATAGTTTTTAAATACACTGAGAATGAACATGATAAGACGAGTATATCACATGATGAGCATCGCGCTGGTGATGCTTAGCATGACGCTACTTAGTGCCTCGTGTGGCGGTGGGGGCCTTGAGAAAGCCGTAAAGAAGGCGTTTATCGACGGCGACACCACCCAGGCGAGTTATGAGAAAATATGCGCCCTCATTAAAGAGAACCCCAAGAGCTATGCCGATTTCGTTACCGAGAATGGCGAAATCAATGTCGAAGCACTGGGCAAATACATCAACGAGGTTGGCAGCAAGCTGCGCCCCCCAATGACATGGGACATTACTGGATACGGCCTTAAAGAACTGACACTCACCATTTACTTTGAGCGCAGCGGTTCGATGACCCCCTACGACACTCCGGGAGGTGGCGGCCAATTGAAGAAAGTCGTTAATGACCTGATCAACTTCTTCCCAAGCAAAGAAGGCACAAAAATCAATATCGTAAACGACAACATCTACCCCTACAACGGCACAGTAGACACCTTCCTTCAGGACCGCAACATCTATGAGAGCACCAAGGGAACCGGAAACGCAAGCTACACCGACTTCAAGCTCATCTTCGAAAAGATAATCCAAGCTCAGAAGCCCGGCAACGTGAGTGTACTCATTACCGACCTCATCTACTCGCCGCAGAACACAGCCGACGTTAGCGTGGAGAAAATTCTTAATGAGGAAAATAGCGTGGCAACGTCGATTTTCAAGACCTACAAAGGCAAGTCGATAATCGTACACCAGTTCATGGGCGACTATAACGGTCAATACTATCCATATAACGGCACGCCATTCGCCTATAACGGCAAGCGTCCGTTCTATGTCATCATCGTTGCCGACGCATCGACAATTGACCGCATGAACGCCGATGACAACTTCACCAAGTTCTTGCGCCCCAGCGGATTGAAAAACAGCTACCGATTCAACCAGGCAGCAAGCGAACTCAACTTCAAGGTTGTTCCCGACTGGAAAGACAACGTGGGCCGCTTCCGCCAGTCGCGCAGCGAGCAGAACCTAATCACACACTGCGAGGGCGACCGCGAAACTGGCGTGCTGTGCTTTACCATTGCAGCCAACCTCAAGCCCCTTGCCAAGGACGATTCATTCCTGACTAATGTAGCAAACTACAACGTGCAGTCGCAGAGTGGTTTCGACATCACAATACGCCCAATTAAGCCCGATGATGTGACCAACAACAACCGCAACTACCTCGACGGCATGACTCACCTCATCACAACCAAGGGCAAGTTCAATAGCTCGCGCGATGAACTCAGTATTACCCTTGCCAACCAGTTCCCCGAGTGGATTAAAGAGTCTTCGTCGACCAGCGACATTGACCCGAATGCAGCCAGCTTCTCGACTACCACATTTGGCTTGGAACGCTTTTTGCAAGGAATATATGATGCCTTCTCGGCAGGGAATGACAGTTATGGAAAAATTGTAATTAAGTTAGAAAACTAAAATACTGATATGAGAGATAAGGTAATATTTTTAGTGATAGGAGCAGTGGTTAGCGTGCTGTTCTGGATTTTCAGGGTAGAACTTTATGAGGCACTTTATACTGTGAACGGCTTTAGCGACCAGATGTATAACACAGGAGCCTATGGCACCGTAGCAGCCATCACGATTGCTATGTCGTGGGGCATGGCTGCCATCTACTACTATGTGATAAACTCGGTGAAGTTTGACCGCTGGTATCACTGGTTGGCTATGCTCGGCGTGACAGCAGTGTTGACCCCTGTGGTGTGCTTCATCGTTGTGTCGAGTCTGCTTGAAGGCTTCGACTACGGCACAGCAGAATTTACCTTTGAAGTGTATAACATCCTGTTCACCGCCTTGACCTTTGTCATTGCATCGTTCTCGATAAGGTGGTGGAGCAGCAATTGCCGCCACACGCCGATTCCTCAATAGGTGAGAGGTGAGAGGGAAGAGGTGAGAGTTTTTTCTCACTTTGTAATCCATAAAATCCCAAAAAACAATAAACGATAACGACAATAAACGACAATAAATGAAATTATTTGTATTTGCTATAGGCGGGACGGGGTCTCGCGTGCTCAAGTCGATGATAATGCTGTGCGCAGCTGGCGTGCGACCAGTCGACTCAACGGGCAAGCCCCTTCAAGACCTCGAGATAGTGCCCATCATTATCGACCCGCACAAGTCGAATGCCGACCTTAAGCGCACCGAGCGCCTGCTCAGCGCCTACGGCACCATCCGTGAGAAACTCTACGGCAAGAATGCCAATGCCGAAGGCTTCTTTGCCACCAAGATATCGACACTTAAAGAAGTGGTATCGAGCAGCCAAGTGCCCCTCGACGACTCGTTCATCTTCAACCTGGCAGCAGTCGAGAACTACAAGTTCCGCGACTTTATCAGCTACAACACCATGAACGAGCCAAACCAAGCCTTGACGTCGCTGCTCTTTGCCGACTACCAGCTCGAAAACAAGATGAGCATTGGCTTCGTGGGCTCGCCCAACATAGGTAGTGTGGCACTGAACGGCGTGAAAGACAGCAACGAGTTCAAGGCGTTTGCCAACGTGTTTGCCGATGGCGATCGCATCTTCTTCATCAGCAGCATCTTTGGCGGCACTGGTGCAGCCGGTTTCCCCATTATCGTGAAAAACATCAGGCAAGCCAAGAACATCGACGCCAAGAACAAGGCATTCCTGCAGCGAGCACCCATAGGCGGACTCACAGTACTCCCCTACTTCTCGCTCATGGAGAGCGACGACAAGAACGACAAGCGCATCGACAACGCCGACTTTGTGGTGAAGACACAAAGCGCGCTTGAATATTATAACAACACCCTCACAGGTAACGGACGTAACGCCGTGAATGCCATCTTCTATCTGGGCGACCACGGCCACAATGCACCCTACGCCTACGACCCCGGCGACAAGCGCGACCAGCACGACCCTGCCCACCTCATCGAGATGGTAGGCGCCATGGCACCATTCAAGTTCCTGAGCCTGAGCGACAGCGAACTAACCGACCTCGCCACCGGCGATCCATTGCCCACCAAGGCTTTTGAGTATGGTCTGGAGCATGACACCGACTTCGTAGACTTCTCAGGCTTCGGCCAAGAAACCCGCCAACTTATCTACCGTCCACTCGTGAAGCTACACTTGCTCTACATCTTCCTGCGCACAGGATTGAACAACATAATAGGTCAAGGCTTCACCGAGGACAGCCCCAAGATTACCCGCGAGTTCACCGGCACGCAGTTCTATCGCGTGCTTACACAGCAGTTCTTCGACAGCTACATTGAGTGGATGACCGAACTGCTGCACAACCGCCGCCACGTCACCCTCTTCAACGAGGGCGAGATGGACATGACCAAAGCCATCCACAAAGTGCTGACCAAGAAAGGTATCTTTGGCAGTAAAAAGGTGGACAACGACGTGTTCAAGGCCGAGATGAACAAGTTGAGTCGCGACAACAACAGCTACGGCAGCAATCCCGAGCTCAAACTCATGGACCTGTTCTACACTGCAGCCGAGAAAATCATTACCGACCGTTACGACAATATAAACTAGATAATCTAGAGCTCCTAGAATCTCTAGAAAAACAAACTGATTATGAGTCAAGTACTATCATATAACAAAAAGACGACGAAGACCAGTGCACAGGATTGGATTCCTGTTGCCCCCTACGTCGATGACGACATCAAGCAAATCAAGGACCCTAACGGTGGGATGAGTGAGAACCCTCGCACCGCTATTCCAAGTCCTTTTGCACAACTCGACCTGGTAAAGAATGCATTTGAGCACCTGGCGAGCAATGCCCGCCTGAGCGGCTCGATGATGGACAAGCGCCTGGTGTCGAACGCCCTCGACGTAGCCCAGCTTTTCTTCGACTTCGAGAACCATAAAGACTACCTGCACATCGTGCGATGGAACCGTGACGAGCAAATTGAGCGCCTCAAGAGCGAGCCCGAACACCAACTCTACGGCGAGACTCTGGAACTGTTCCTCACCAGCGACACCAAGTATAACTTCAACCTGCTCACCGACTGGTATATCCTCATGTGGAACAGCCAAGTGATAGGTGCAACATCGCCCTCATCGGTTACCATAGCCGTACCTCGCGAGAGTGAGCAACCCATCGCTGGAATCAAGGTGGAGCAAGGTATCTCGCTTTTCGACAGCGACACTCGTGACCTGTGGCAGCGCGACGAAGACTTCGTCTACTATATGTTCATGCTCTTCAACGCCTTCCCAACACTGCGAACATCGGTAAAAGGCGTGTATGACTACATGCTCAAGAACAAGGACATCATCATGCAGCAAAAGCCGCTGCTCTATAACCGACTGACCCAGGTTGTTCCTAACCTCGAGGCATTGAGCTACGAACTAGCACCTCGACTGGTTGAACGCCTTGACCTAGAGTTTGACCCATTTGTTGGCGACGACGAGGTTACCATACTTGGTGCCCGCCTCTACCACAAGCGTTCGCGCGACATTAAGACCTCGGCTGCCAACAGCGACTTTGTCATCGCTCCCACCCGCGAAGTTGAGGAGACTCTGCCCCTCGTGCTTCGCAACAATTTCAACGGCAGCGTTGACCACTATATATACATCGATAAAGAGTGGGACAGCTCCACTCAAGTGTATGTGGGCGATACCCCCATTGCCAAGCGCAAGCTGCCCGACACAAGCATAATTTACCCTTTCATCACCACTGGCGACTTCCTTCAAGACACCCTTATCAGGCTGGCAGGCCCCGTTGACGATGCCCACTACTTTAACGGCAACGTCATCAACAAGACCGTTCCTTCGCGCAACGGCTACCTGCTGCCATTGACCGAGGAGTTCTTCAAGTATTTCAATGCCAGCGACGTTACCAAGCAAGTGCACGGACGTGACATGCTCGAGATGGAGGAGCTCATCGACGGTTCGGTGAATGTAACGCTGCGCGTGCCGCTGAAAAAGCGCTATATAGAGCTTACTCGCAACTACTACCCCATCGATGACCCATCGTGGCACTTCGACGAGAAGCGTGGCACTGGGCGCATCATCACCAACGTGGTGATGTCGGCCGCCATCTTCCCCTTTGTGCGCACCAACTATAAAGACGACTACACCGTTCAGCTATTCAGCATGATAGATGGTGGCAAGGCATCGCTCCAGTTCTTCAAGGACGGCATGAGCGACAATGACCTCAAGTGCAGCGGCAAGACCCGCACCGACGGTACGTACAGTACCATTTATTACGACCTTGAGGGCTCGTTTGACCTAGTGAAAGCCAACGTCACTACCCCATCGGGCGACTTCACGGGCTATATCGTGCCACTGTGGAAACCTTATGTGGCAAGCAACAAAGAACTCATCTTTGCCGTTGACTTCGGTACCACCAACAGCCATGTCGAATGGTCGGAGCGTGGCCACGATGCCAAGGACTTGGAATTTGCCCACGGCGACCGCCAAGTACTCATAGCATCGCTACTGAAACGCGGCACCCTGCTCTTTGCCGACCAACTGCAGCGCGTGGAGTTCCTACCTAGCGACATCGACAACGTATACGGCTTCCCACTGCGCAGTGCCCTTGCCCGCAACGATATCAGCACCGGTGGCCACAAGCTCTTTGCCGACGTCAACATACCGTTCCTCTATGAGCGCCAGTACTTCGACGGCTACGACATCACCACCAACCTCAAGTGGATGGGCGACATCACAATGTCGCGCGAATTCCTGCGCGAACTAGTGCTACTCATCAAGGCCAAGGTGCTGCTCGAGAACGGCGACCTGAACCGTACCAGCATCGTGTACTTCTTCCCCGTGAGCATGGGAGGCAGCGACCGCCGCAAACTCGACGACACATGGAACGAACTGTATCACACCTACTTTGGCGAAGACACCAGCCATCTGCACGCCTACCCCGAGAGCATAGCTCCCGCCTACTTCTACAAGGGTGACGACGTGAGTGGCGGCAGCTTCGTTTCGATTGACATAGGCGGTGGCACCACCGATACTGTAATTTACCAGCCCACCGCCAATCGCCTTGACACTGAACCCGTGGCAATCTCGTCGTTCCGCTTTGCCGGTGATGCCATATTTGGTGACGCCTTCACCGAGCGCGACGCCGACAATAACCCGCTAATCAAGCACTATGGCGAATATTTCAAGCGGTTGATATCAAAGAATAGCGATATAGGCTACCTTAACAGCATTCTGCAAGACGTGCTCAAGCGCAAGCGCTCGCAAGACGTCAATGCGTTCCTCTTCTCGATTGAGAATGTTGAGCAGCTGCGCAACCTGCGCGAGGTAGACCGCAACATCTACAGCTACAACACACTGCTGCGCAACGATGCCCAGCGCAAGCTCATCTTCATGTACTTCTATGCCGCCATCATCTATTACATAGCACAGTCGATGAAGGCCCGCAACTATGAGATGCCCAAGCAAATCTACTTCAGCGGCACCGGTTCCAAGATACTTAACATCCTGGGCAGCAAAGACCAAGTTACCGAGTTCACCAAACTGATACTGGAACGTGTGTTTGAGCAAGAGTACACCGAACGCTTCTCAATCAAGATTGAGCACAAGAGTCCCAAGCAGATTACCTGCCGTGGCGGCATCAGGCTTGAGAGCCTGAGGATGGACGGCAACGTAGACGTGAACCGCCTCACTCCACGCAATGTGAACGCAATGAAGTACTGCTACTCGATGCTCAGCGACAAGCCACTGACCATCAAGTCGGTATATGAGATTGAGGTGCGCGACCAACTCATCGAGCAGGTCGAGAAGTACAACGAGTTCTTCGTGGGTTTGTGCGACAACGTGACCAAGGATGAGTTTGGCATCGACAACAAGGTGTTCCGCATCTTCAACAGCGTGCTAGGCGACAACATAGGCAACTACCTCACTGCCGGCATAGGCAACTACCTCAAGGGCCGCTACAGCGGTGACGAGGCCATCGAGGACGTGCCCTTCTTCTACCCCATCATTGGCATCATCAGGCACAACCTGCTGAAGAACCTGTGCAATGAGGTAATATCGACCACCGTGTAATTATTTAGCAAGAAAAATCAACAATAAAACAAATAATAAAAACCATTTATCGAAATGAAAAAAATTATCTTTACCCTAGTGTGTGTCATGGCAGCCATGACATCGCTCAGCGCCCAAGACGGCGCCAAGAATCTCTCGCAAGGACAGTGGAACCATGGCCTCGCCATTGGCGCACAATGGATAGCCACCGACCTGGGTTTCGCACAGAATGAGTCGCAAGTAATCAACCGTACCAACGAGAACTACTCGCTCGATGACCTGAAGGTGATGTACGGCGCCCGCGACAAGTGGGTTGTTTACTACGACAAACTCAAAAAACACGAGAATGAGACTGGCGACGTTGAGAAGCTGATCTCGACCATCGCTGCCGAGTATGACAAGGGAGCCGTTATCAAGAATGGCGTGAAGCGTGACGTTGAGAAATACAACGCAAGCCACAGCGGTGACGAAGTGAAAACACAGGCCGAGGAAATCATTCCTAATGCAGCCCCCGAGGCTGGCAACGACGCTGCCGTAGCGACCGACTCCACAGCCAATGCTGCTCCAGCAGAGGGCGAAGCCAATGAGGCCAAGAGCGAAGGCGACTCGAGCCATGGCTTGCTCTATATCCTGAGCATTCTGGGTCTTGCACTTGGCGCAATAGGCACTTTCCTTGCCATGCAGGCCCGCAAAGAGAATCAGGCTATCCAGCATGACAACCGCGACGACATCAACAACATGCAGAAGCAGATTGACAAGCTGCGCGCAGCCTTGAAAGGCGCTCCTGTAGCCGATGGCGAAAAGGGTAAGAAACACCACAAGCACGCTAATCTCGACGAGAAAGAGGGTCTGGCTCAAACCAAGAAGATCGAGTTTGACAATCGTCCCGCTGCCGCTGCTGCACCCGTAGCCGCTGCCGCACCTGCCGCCGCCGAGAAGCACGAGCCCAAACCCGAACCCAAGAAGGCCGAGCAACCCAAGAAAGAGGAGCCTAAGAAGGAGGAACCCAAGAAAGAAGAGCCTGCTAAGACTCCAGCCTTTGGCGAGCCCCGCATCCTGTTCATGGCTAAGCCCGACGAGGATGACAACTTCTCGCGTTCTTCATCACAGTATGAGCCCGGAAACTCAATATTTGAGCTAACTACAATGAACGGCAAGAGTGGTTCGTTCACCGTTATCAATAAGACCGAGGCCCACAAGCTCGCCTTGCTGATGCCTGGCGACACTCTGACCCGCGCATGCTCGGGCAACAACATCCAATCGACTGCCGGCAAGAGCCGCATCGTTACCGACCGCGCTGGCCGTGCCCAGCTTGAGAACGGCAAGTGGCACATCGTGGTTAAGGCTATCGTTCACTACGAGTAAAAAAGCAACAAGTCACAAGGAACAAATAATGAGTTCCTTGTGAGTCACTTAAGACTTGACACTCACGACTTAACACTTAAACACGTGCATATTTTTTGCCCCAATTGTGGGAAACATATTGATGTATCGATAAGCGAAATAGAGAAGCTTGAGGGCCACTATGTGTGCCCTCAATGCCTCTCTGAAATCAATCTCGAAGGATTTGAGCAGCACATCGAAGACCAGAGCTACCTCGATGACGAGGAGCTCGGGCAAGACAACTATGCACCTAAGGCAGAAGGTGAGAGTGGAGAAGAGAGAAATGCTCCAACAAGCGATGCCCCAGTCAATCCTGATGGTAAAGCCACCGCTCAACCACCCACCTACAAGCCATCGCAACCACAGCACCGCGACGACGTGATGCGATACTGCAAGAATTGCGGCACCTTCCTGAGGCAAGGCGTGAACTTCTGCCCTCGATGTGGCAGCTATGTGAAAATCGTTGCCCCACCCAGCTATCAGGGTTCAAAGACGCCGACCAACACCCGACCTCCACAGTATTCACGCACCCGCGCCGCAAATCCACAAACTCAAGATCCCAGAAATAGAGTAAGACCTCCCATGGCAAGCAGCACACGCAAACCCACCAAGAGCCCCCGCAAGACCGATGACAAGAATCAGCCAAAGGGCATCTTCAGCATTGCTGGATGCCTGACATTCACCGTGATAATAGTGGCTATTTTCTTCATCGTCTACATTTTACTGGGCATCAATTCCGACGGCTTGACGCCTTAAATAGCGAGTTATGAGAATTGAATGCCCCAAGTGTGGCCACATCACCAATCAAAGTGAGGATGAGCTTCTCAAGCTCAACCACACCATCACATGCCCCGACTGCATGTCGTTGCTCAAGATAGTTGACGGCATAGCCTATATACCCACCGACAAGGCACCACTTGAGGAACTCAAGCCACAAGAACCACCACAATTCAAGGGAGAACAATACTATGAAGACCAACGCCGCCTTGAATACCTCGACCCGCTGTATAGCGCGGCGGTCGATTATGTCAAGACGTGCGACGCCATCACACTGCCAATGCTGCAACGCTACTTCGACATAACTCCCGAGCGCGCCGAGACCCTCATGCAGCAACTCGAGGACAATAAGGTGGTAGCACCCTTCGACGGGATGCACCCACGCAAGATCCTAATCGAGCACGACAGCCGCGTTACCAGCAACTACTGGAACCGCGGGCGCCGCTACGAGACAGAGAAACAGATGAAGGAGCAGCTCGAGCAGTTGGAACAGGCCCAAAAAGAAAACCCCGACTCCATGCCACGTACGCGAGGATGCACATGCTCACTGCCTGGATGCGGAATCGTCATCTTCATGCTCCTCCTCATCTATCTTCTAATCCAATTCTTCAGATAATCCCATAAAACGGCAGTCACTCACCTATCGACTGTCTGTAATCCAACATTCTATTCTGATACTCGATAAAGGCTTCGGTGCGCTTGTCACAAGCTTGCTGATACAATAGTTGTGCTTCAAGCAAATCGGACATTTTAGAGAGGCCCACGCTATACTGGTCACGGTTAACACGCAAGTTTTCGGTTGCCTGCTCGATGCTTAGCTGCGCCAGCTGCATCTGGTTATAGGCCTCCTCCACTCCATTCCACGCATTCTGCATGCGTATAATCAGCAGCTGAGCGTTATCGTTCAGTTGTTCCCTGGCCTTAAGACTCTCAACTCTATTACGATTAACAGCGTGCTTGTTGGTCCACCACTCTGAGATTGGTAGGCTCACGGTGGCAAACACCATTCCAAACGAGTGATTCTTGTCGAGCAGGTTATGATAATTATATCCAGCTCCAACCGACACCGAGGGCAAATTCTTTCCACGCGCAATCCTTTCCTGCAATTCCGAGGCTTCGAGCTGCTTGTTCAAGAGCTTGTACTCCGTGGTGTTCAACACTGCCAAGTCATGGTCCTGCCTAGTTTGAACGGGCAACGGCACATCCTGGTCGTAAGATATTGTGAACGACGTATCTCTCAAGCCACAATACTGGCACAACAGCATTTTCACCATCGAGATTCCATTGTTCAGCTTAAGCTTCTGGCTTGTGAGTTCATTTTGCCGCAGCTGAACCTGAAGAAGGTCGTTTCGAATGGCAAGACCAGCCTTCAGTGCAAGTTCGGTGTCCTTGGCGATTGAGTTGAGCAAAGCCTCAGAAGCGTTAACAGTATTCATCTTCTCATACAATGACACTAGTTGCCAAAAGTATTGCTTAGTCGTTTTCTCGACCTCGTTCTCCGACATCTCAAGCTTTAACTGACTTACATCTTCCCCCACCTTCGCCAGCTTGTTGCCATTGATGATGCGTCCACCGGCATAGATTGGCTGGACGGCAGTTACCGCCGCAATAATGCCATTCTTCATCATTGACACCTCTATAGGGTTAGACATGGATGCAAGGGCCGAGGGCGGCAACATTTGAGCCATCATCTGGCCCAGCTCGCTAGGAATATAATCTTGAGGGTTGATAGTCGTCTCGGCCATACCCCTATTAGCCTGAAACCACAAGCCAGTGGCGCTCACGGTAGGGAAATAGTTCATTCGCGCCTCCTTTTTTTGAAGCTTTGCTGCCTCAATATCGTGCTTTGCCGTCCTAATGGCAATGTTGCAGCTGCGTGCCGAGTCGCACAATTGTTCTATATTATAGGCTGGTTGTGCTTCGCCCAAAGCAAAAGCCGCTACAACGACAGCTAATGACAACAGATGTCTCATATGAGTGTTATTTTAAGTTTGTTTTCCAATAAATGACAGGCAGCATAGTGACCACCATGATGAGTGAACCGATACCGCCAGCAAAGATAGTGACGCCCACAGGCATCCAGAACGATGACTGGGCTATAATCATGGGGACGACACCAACAGCCGTTGTCGCTGTGGTGAGGAAGATTGGAACCATGCGACGCTTGCCGGCATCGTAGGCAGCCTGCTTAACGGCTTTGTTGTAGGCTTCTCGGTCGACCTTCCAGTCGCCATGCTCTTCAATATATTTCTTTATCAAGTCGTTGGCATGCTCAAAGATTAGAATCTCGTTGCGCATTATTATTCCCATGAGAGTAATCAAACCAAAGATTGAGGTCAATCCCAAATCTCGGTCCATCATGCCAAGTCCAATCAAAGCACCTGGCGTCATCAAACCCAAAGCTGCAATGCACACTAGCGTAATGCCAAATTTCTTGAAATTGAACAGCAGGAAGAAGAAAATGATAATCATGGCAATTGTTATACCCCAGAAGATTTGTGGCAGAGCCTCGTTGCCATACTCAATCTCACCTCCCACCTCGCAACGCACTCCTTGAGGAATTGGAATCTCCTCTTGCATGATTTTTGCAATATTCTTCTCAACAGGACCAGTGTAAACGCCTTGCTTGAACTGCCCAGTGACAGTAATGCAACGCTCGCCACCACGGTGCATGATGCGACTCTCACTCCACGACGGCGCCACCTTTGCCACCTGCCTGAGCGGAACGGTAGTGTTCTTGCCCTCAACATTTCCTGCCAGTATTGAATTGGTGGTTGCAATGCCAATGTCGCCAATACTTGAGAACGAGAGGACAGCATCATCCTTGACAACTATAGGCACATCGTAATTGCCCTCCCACACTTCACCCACCTTGAGGTCGCTCGTCATCGCTCCAAGAGTCAACTGAGCTCCAGTCCTTGTAACCCCCAGCTGAGCCGAAGCCACTGGGTCGAGCTGTACATTCACGATGGGATAAGGCTGAAGATAATCGGTATGGACCCATTCCACCTCGGGCATCTCACGCATACGCTCTATCAATCGTTCGGCTACCACATGCAACGAGTCGATGTTGTCGCCATAGAAACGATACTCTAGCTCGTTGACCTCAAGATAGTCAAGACGCTTGAACTTGACGTAGGCATTAGGGAAAGACTCTCCAAACATGGGCTGATACTTAGCCAGCAACTCGAGTGTAGCCTTGTTAGACTTGGTGTTCACAATAAACTGAGCATAATTCTTGCCGGGCATTTGAGGAGCATAGGCATCCATAAATCGTGGCGAAGAACAGCCAATGAAGCTAGTGATTCCCACCACATTGGCATCTTTTTTAAGCTCTTGATAAACCGTTTCGGCAATGCGCTCGGTCTCGGCCAAGCCTCTCCCCTCGGGAAGGAAAATCTCCACTGCAAACTGGTCACGATCGGCATAGGGAAAGAGGCGAATCTTGAGTGTATTCACTATCAACGATGATAGCAGTATCACCACAATACCTGTCAAAATGGTTATCCACGGATGACGGAACGTGAAGTCCAGCACATGGTTGTAGATGCGCTGCACGCCATTGGTAATGGCATTCCCGCCCGTTTTTACCTTGTCGGGCCTGATGATGCGCACTTCGAGCAGAGGAATAATTGTGACTGCTATAATGAGCGATACCATCAGGTTGATAGTGATAGTGATTGGGAAGTCTTTCAATGCATCATAGAAGGTTCCCTTCATTGTTATGAGGAAAGGATAGAAGATGATGCAAATGCACAAGGTGGCCAACAGCATGGGCAGGAAATACTGCTTTGCCGAGTCGATAGCTGCGCGCTTGGGCTCATAGCCTTTGCCCAGATACTCCAGATATCCATCAATAACCACAATGCTGTTGTCGACAATCATTCCAAGCACAACAATAAGTGCTGCCAGCGTGACAATGTTGAGTTCAATGCCAGCAAAGTACATAATGGATACCGAAACAAAGGTGCTCAAAGGTATAGTGATTGCCGCCACAATTGCTGAACGAAGGGGGAACAACACCATCATCACAAGAATGATAATGAGCATGGAGATGAGCAGGTCGCGCAAGAAGTCGGTAACGCTAATGCTCACCACCTTAGGCTTGTCGGCTATTCGAGTCACATTGACATCGCTGGGGAGCTCGTTTTGCCTGTAATCGTTGAGCACCTTCTCCACATCACGGCCATATTGAAGCACATCGTTGCCTGGAGTCATCTCCATCGACAATAGCATGCACGGATGCCCATCCTGCTCGATGCGGCCGGCCTGAGAATCGTATTCCCTAGTCACTCGCGCGATGTCCCTCACGCGTACCACCTTACCCGAGAGAGGATCGGAATAGATGATTTGATTGGCAATTTCTTCTTCGCTATTCTGCGTTGGTTCAACATGTATAGGCACTTGCTGGTCGGCATTGCTAATGCTGCCACTCATAGTCGTGAGACCGTGCGATTGCAGTTCGGACAGCAGCATTCGGTCGTCGATGCCGTAGGCCTGCAGTCGTTGGCGGTCGATATAGAGGCTTATTTGCTCCTTGTGCTCACCATAAATCTTAACGTTAGATACCGATGGTATCCTGCGTAAACGGTCGCTTATCTCATCGCTATACTGCTTTAGGTCACGGTAGCTACGATCCTTGCTGTCGATGGCAATGAGCAACGCCGAGGTGCTACCAAAGTCGTCGTTGACAACCAGTGCCAGCACACCCGAAGGCAATTGGCTCTTAAAAGTGTTGAGGCCATGCTTTATCTTGCTCCAAACCTCATCCTTGTTGTTGACATTGTCGTTCAACCTCACAAACGCATAGCACATCCCGTTTTGCGATGTGGTCGAAGTCTTAGCACGATTAACCTCGCCATAGGTGAACAGATATCGCTCCAAGGGGCGGGTGACTTGCTGCTCAATCTCCTCGGTAGTGGCTCCTGGATAGACAGCCACAACGACACCCTGCCTGATGGTTACATGCGGAAACTCGTCTTTAGGCATCACATACATGCCATAAATGCCCAGCACAAAGAGGATTCCAATGATGAGTAGCGATATGGGGTAATGCTCAAGAGGCCACTTGAGCCAATTCATTTTCTTCTCCATAGCCTAATACACTACTTGTGAGCCCTCACTCAGTTTTTGATTGCCGTTGGTTACAACTCGGTCGCCAATGCTCAGACCGTCGACAATAGCAATGCGATTGCCCAAGGTTTGCCCCACAGTAACCACCGAGCGGTGAGCCTTATTTTGCGTGTCAATAACCCAAACGAAATTACGGCCATCGGGCTGTCGTTGCACTGCGTTGATGGACACAAAGATGCTTGCCGACGCTGCCGACTGAATAGTAGGGAACGAAACCGATGCCACCATGCCAGGAAGCAACTTGTGTCCCGGATTTGCCACGTTGATGCGAATGTCGTAGGTGTGAGTCGCCACATCGGCCTGAATACCTTTCTCTATGGTTCCTCCGTTAAATGTTGAGTTGGCTGCCTCAACCATTATTGCCGAAGGAGTGTTGGTGCCAATGTATTTAAGCTCGGCTTCAGGAATCGACACCTTAACCTTCACTGTACCAATGTTGAGGATGCTCATCACCGCCTGTGAAGGCAGGGCCGTCTCTCCCACGTTGAGTTGCCTCTTCCCTATCACACCACTCACTGGTGCTATGAGCTTTGTGTCGGCAACACCTTTTTGTGCGATTTTCTTAGTCGCTTGTGCCGATGTTACATTGGCTCGGGCAGTGCTCAGTGCAGTTTCGGCCTGCCGTAAATTAGTTTCCATCTCAACCCATTTAATCTCAGGAATAGAGCCATTGTCATGAAGAATCTTCATTCGGTCATAGGCATCCTTGGCTTGAGCATATTTATTCTCGGCTTGCTTAACCATATCCTCGGCCTGTACATTCGACACTTGGGCTATCTCAACGGTACTGGTTGGCGTTGTCGCATCAATCTCGGCTAGCAACTGGCCTTTAGTGACCATCTGTCCTTCATTCACCAGCATTCTCTTTATCACTCCCATCGTGGTGAAACTAACAGCCGTTGCCTCGCTCTCCTCAACTACTCCCACATAGGACATTCCATTACCGCCTGCACCGAACCGTGCGGCCTCGGTCTCTACCCTTATGGGATATTTGTCAACCTTTTCCTCTTTCTTTTTGCATCCAACTATGAGTGAAGCAACCAAGATAATAAATATTACTTTCTTCATCGTCATCCTATATTTTATTTACAAAAGTAATAATATAATGACAAAAGGCAATTTCCAAAACACCCCGACTATGTTTCATTTTTCTCTTTGGTTAAAAATAAAACAAAAAAACTGACAAATAAAACATTCTATTACATCCCAATTTATTAATTTTGCAGAAAAACAGGACAGCATGAACCGCAAAGAAGAAATAACCCTAAAATCTCTTACCGAAAAGGGGGAAGTGAAAATAGGATATTCCGACAAAGATATCATAGTTGTTGACAGCATTCAAAAGTTTGCCGAAATCAAAGCCGCCCACATCGCAATGAATGTAATAATGATTTGCACCAATGGGCGAATACAGGCTCACATGAACGGCAGGCCAATGGAATTAATAAAAAACCAGGTAGCCATAGTGCCGCAAAACGTAGTGGTGACCAACATCATGATTAGCCCTGATTTCAACCTAAAAGCCATGTTCCTCAACAACAGCATCTTGCAAAACACATTGCGCGACAAGATGATAGTTTGGAATGACATCATGTACATTCAACACAATCATGTCATCACCTTAAAAAGCGAATATTTGGAAATATTCTCGCACTTCTATGACATGTTAAACATGGCTATTGAGCATAGTCAGGAAAACCCCTTCAGGAATGAGATTATTCATTCCATTCTCAGTGCCGCCATTCTTGCCGTGTGCGGTGAATTGAAACTATCGATGCCGTCAAACGATGAAAAACCCCAACTTCCAAGCACTCATTTCCAACGTTTTCTTGAAATATTACATAACGGTGAAGTCAAATATCGCTCGGTAGAGTCTTATGCGAGCGAACTGTGCATCTCGCCCAAGCACCTTACAGCCATTTGCAAGAAATATTCAGGCAAGACTGCAAACGATTGGATTAGAGAGCAAGTGCTAGAAGACATCAGATACTACTTAAAAAACACCGACTTGAGCATCAAGCAAGTGTGCGACCGGATGGGATTCTCCAATACATCGTTCTTTGGCAAGTACGTAAAGCAACATTTGGGAATGACCCCAATGGAATTCCGCAAAAGCTAAATTACTGTGGTTCTTTTATCTTTTTAAGTTCCTCAAGCAGTTTTCTTACCTTATCGCCCCATTCGGTGCCTGCAGGCTCAATCGACATTACCTTTCGGGCTGTTATTTTCGCCTCTTTTATGTTGTTGTCCTGCTTGTAGGCACAAGCGAGGACATATCCTATTTCAGGAGTAAAATAGGCGTAATTGCTGTTGCGGTTGGCATTCGACTCCTCCCAAAGGGCATCAAGTTTAGCAATGTTGGTCTTAACGTTTTTGCCAGCCTCAACCTCAGCCAGCAAACTATCAAGTTCATTACTAATGGCTACATTGATCGAGTCGCTCTCCCAATCATAAATATATGGACTATCACAAATCTCATCACCACTGGCAATCTTCTCTTCAATATCCTGCTGGTACTTTTGAATATCACGCTTCAACATAGCAAAGAAAGCAATTGCTACAACGCTTAACAAAACCACAGCCGATACAGCTACCAATATAGGAACTAGCCGACGGCGTTTTTTTGCTACAGGCTGTGCCATATGCTCGGAGGCTTGTGGAGGCAAGGGTGGTGGCAATAGTATGACATTGGGCTCGACAGCAGCCACTTGGGAGCCTACGTCAATACCAGTTACTCTCAATGCCAGCGATTTCATTCCGTCGCTGCCACTATTTCTTATCAACTCGATTATTTCGGCGTTGTGCTCATTGCTACTAGCATTGCTTAGTGCAGCATTCTCATTGCTGCCAGCTGGCACATCGCGTCGCATCCTCTTGAGAAACTCATGGACCTTATTATCAACTATATCAGCCAGCATCGACGACAGCGACAGCTCTTGCTGCCGCATGCCGCCCCAACGAATTCTATCATAGAGCGCCACCATAGCCCGTGCGAACACCTCGCTGCATTCACTAGGCGTTAGCGAGTAATTACTGCTTAGGTGAGATTGGACATTTTCCCACTGCTCACGAGCGAAATAATTGAGTAAGTTATCGTCTTTTTCCATTAAGCGAGTCTCAAATAGATTATACAAATTTAATCACTTTTTCGGATAACACACAAACTTCCTGAACAAAATCGAAATTTCAGTTCGATGGTTGCGAAAAAACGTTGTTTATCAACCCTAAGACTTCTTTTTTAGTTAAAATATATGTTTTTCAAGGTGATTTGACAAATAGATTTTTCTATATTGAATAATTATTGTATTTTTGCCTGCTCTTATTTGACAAGAGCTCAAAAATAGATCTAGGTATAAGCCAAACAATTTATAAAATAACTATATATAAACCTTTTAACCTCAACATTTATGACAAAAAACAGACTTTTCAGTCTGCTAATGTTCTTCTTGGGCCTTGGATTGCTTGCACAAGCTGCTCCAGTCACCCAACAAGAAGCTCAACAAGCAGCAACGAAGTTCTTGCTTAGCAAGCAAATCGCTGGCAACAACATCAAGCCCGCCACCCTTAGTGTAAACAAGCTCAAGGGCAGTAATCAGGCAGCATTCTACATTTTCAACGTTGGAAATAACCAAGGTTTTGTTGTAGTTGCAGGCGACGATCGCATCAATCCCATCCTTGGCTACAGCGACGAGGGTTACTTCGACGAGGCAAAGGCTCCTTCGAACATGAAGAACTGGCTCAACGAGTATGCTGAACAAATCGCCTTGCTCGACCAGGTGTCAAATATCAAGGACGCTATTGCGGCTCCCAAGGCCGAGAACGTGGTCGACACCCGCAACTCAATCGCTCCACTTATCACCACCAAGTGGGACCAGGCTACTCCATACTGGAACGAGTGCCCGCAATTCATGAATTCCGACAACGAAGAGGACGGCTACGAACTCGCCTACACAGGCTGTGTTGCCACCTCGATGTCGCAGCTGATGAATTTCTACAAATATCCTGAGACGACTCCTCAGGTGATTCCTGCCTACAGTTTCACCTATAGCGACGGAAACTACAACTACTCTACCGTTGAGATGCCCGAACTGCCCATCACCACATTTGACTGGGCACACATGCGTGACACCTATACTGGTGCTGAGGACGAAATTTACACATCGGCAGTAGCCCACTTGATGTTCTATGTGGGATGCTCCATCAAGTCGCAATATGGTGTCTCGGCGACCGGTGCCTACACCGACGACATCCCCAAGGGATTCGCACTCTTTGGCTATGGTTCTAAGCTCGCCTATCGCAACGACTACACTCAAGAGGTGTGGGACAATATGGTTTATCAAGAGCTGGCCGCTGGCCGCCCAATGATTTACAACGGCACAGCAGGCAGTGGCGGTGGCCACTCGTTCATTTGCGACGGCTACGAATATGGCAACTACTTCCACATCAACTGGGGATGGGGAGGCATGGGCAACGGCTACTTCCAGCTTGCTGTGCTAAACCCCTATGCAAGTGGCATTGGTGGCTCATCGAGCGCCGAAGGCTACAACATGAAACAGAATATCGTTTATAATGTCATCCCTGGTGGCACATCTCCTGGCGAAGATGAAGAGGAACCAGCCCTCACCGCTACTGCAACAAGTGGCCCCAGCGGTTGGGACCGCGACTCGAAAGACAAACCTTTCAAGATTTACAAGTCGAAAATTGTAAAGGTTAGCTACTCCGACCACTCAGGCTCGGGCAAGAAGTTCAAGACGGCTCTTGCTCTCTTGAATCCAGCTGACGGCACATTCGAGGTTCTCGCCAATTCGGCCGACAACATTTACATGAATGTTACCACATCGGCTCTAGGTCAGACCCATAGCTTCGGTAGCGGTGTTGCTTCCAACTCAAGCGAAGTTATAGGCTTCGGTGCTGGACTCACTGGTACTTACCATCTTGTTGGCGTTTATCAAGTGGAAGGCTCTAGCGAGTGGAAGCTAATGAAGGAAACCGACCGCCATTACATTGAGGTGAACATGAGCAACACTTATTGTGAGGCAAGTGCACATCCCACCATCAACCTCCAAGTCACCAACTGGGAATTCACTGGTGGTGAGCGCGTAGGCTTGAAAGAGCAAGTGAATGTAACTGTTAAGAATAACAGTGTTGACCGCTTCTTTGGCGACCTGTATCTCGACTTTGGCGGACAGCAAATCGACGAGTACTCACAGTATACCACTGTAGTTCAAGCCGAGGTGCTTTCTGGCGAAGAATCGGTTGTAACATTCAATGTCCGTCCAGCTTCAGCAGGAACTAAGACTGTAAGGCTCATGCGCATTGACCAGTATGGCGAGTATATCACCATCGGTAGCAGCACTGTCACCATTGCCCAGAGCCAAGAGGCCGAAGAGTTAGACCTCTCGGTAGTTATCAAGGCCGAGAATGCCACCACTCAACCAACAGAGAATGACATCTTTGGTGAGATATATGACAGTCATGCACTCTTTAGTGCTACAATCACCAACAATAGCGACGGTGAGTATAACAAATACATTTTAGCACCTTTGTTCCTCGTCAACAAGGAAGATGATGGCTCGGTAGCTGGTGGTTCTATGGTAACCTATAAACAGGAAACCATCTCACTCGCTGCAGGCGAAACAAAGACCTTCTACTTTGACTTCGACAACCTTGCCTATGGTTCAACTTATGCTATGAACATCTACGCACGCAACAACGTGCCCGACGGCGAAGATGCTCCACATGTTGATAACATTGTGAAACCTGGTGAGTCGAAATACTATGACGTTCTTCCAGGCATCATCACTTGGACTGCAAGTGGCATGCGCAACAGTTACCAGCCTGTAGAGAATTTCGAGGTGGCTAGTGATGTTGTTGCCGTAAGTCTTGAAGGTTTGAGTATGAACAACATTGTTCCAAACAACAATCCCAACACACTCTACTTCATCAACGAGGGAGCTTCGGCACCAGCAAGCCTCAATGGCTGCAACATCGTGGCTGGACCTACTGCTCAGAGCATCGTTTTGAAAGATGGCTACGGTTACTTTACTCCACAGAGCTTCACTGCCCAGAGCATCAGCTATGAGCGCACATTCACCAAGGCCCGTCAAGCCGGAGTAGCCGAGAACTGGAGCACCATCGTGCTGCCATTCACTCCTGCAACTTGCTCAGCAAGCAATGGCTTGTGGATTGAACGCTTTGCTCAAGAGGAAGACGGAGATGTGAAATTTGCCGAGGTGCAGAACATCGAGGCCAACGTGCCTTACATCATCTCTATCGACAAGGCAGCTGGCCTCGTCAACACTCCCATCACTTGGAGCGCGAATGATGCGCTGCTCAAGGCCGAGCCCATTGCCTACACCAGCGGTGAGAACTACCTCATGGCAGGCACATTTGTAGAGCAGACCCTTGAGGAAATCTACAACGTTGACGCTGCAGGAGCTATTGCCAAGTGGGGCGACAGCACTGTGGCTTCGTTCCGTGCTTACTTCAAGGAGATTGCTGTCCTTGAGAATCATGCCAACATCCTGCTCCCAGGCGAGGAACAGCAGCAAAGTATTCCCGGCGACGTGAACGGCGACGGTCAGGTTACCAGTGTTGACGTTACTGCCCTGTACAACTTCTTGCTCAATGGCGATGACAGCGACATCGTGAACGGCGACCAGAGCGGTGACGGCCAGATTACCGCAGCCGATGTTACAGCAGTCTATAACGTCCTTCTTGGAAACAACAACTAATCAATAATTGCACATAAAAAAGTTAAAGGTGCTTCCTGAATTTAGGAGGCACCTTTAACTTTAATTTTGCAAATTATCATCTACCGTAATACAGGCCAGTTGAAGGCTTTAAGCTTCTTCTCAAGTTGCTTTTCCCGCCCCATGAGATAGGTGTCGACAAGAGCATGAAATTGCGGTGAATGGTTCATATGGGTGAGGTGAGCCAATTCATGACAGATGGTAAGTTCAATAAGCTCTTCAGGCAAGAAGAGAAGGTTTGCCGAGAGCTGAATAACCTTGCCAGGGGTGCAATGCCCCAGCTTGCGCAAACCGCGTCCAATTTCGAAACGTAATGGCGCAACCCCTACCCTCTTGCTCACTTCCTGCGCCAGCGGAATGAGCTTTTCGTGAGCATGGCCATCAATAGCCGAGCGCAACGCCTTCGACACCCACAGTTTGTTGTGCGAGTCATCTAGGTCGCGACCTTTGGGCACCAGTACCTTGACATTGTCAGAGGTATGCTTAAAAAGAATAAAGTCAGGGCGCTTGGTCTGCTCCTCGATAGTGAGAGTCAAGCCATAGCATTGTATCACTTGCCCAATGTGATAGGACACGATGTTTTTGTCCCTGCTGGCGCGCAACTTGACACGGAACGACTCGAGAGTGCTGCGCAGTTGAGGTTCACTCACACCACGCGGTGCGTTCATATAGAGCGTTTCACCCTTCCAACGCATGGTGATATTGCGCATGCCAGCACGAATGCCAACACGCACTTTACCAAACTCCTCATCCTCAATATAGTACATCCCCAACCAAACTATGAACTATTTACTAACAGCTCACTTGCACTGTGATGCCAGTCTCGGCCTCGATGCGGCGTGCAATGCGCTTGAGATCCTCGGCAGGCACCTTAACAAGTTTCTCCTCGGGAGTCTTACGGTCGATTGTGTAAAGCATTATTTCCCGTGGCTGGATTGCAAGATAGGCGTTGATGAGAGCATCAATCTCGGCATCGGTAGTGTTATCAACAATCTGACCGTCATGCTCACCGCGCACCATCATGGTTTGTACGATACACTTGCCGCCAAAGGCCTTCAAGTCCTCAATAATGCCCTGTGGTAACACGTTGGGCGACGTTGGGCGATTAATTTGCCTCATGGTGCGAGCCACAGCACTGTCGAGTTTTAGTATGTTGTTATCCACCTGCTTGAGAGCGGCAATTACATTGGGGCGTCCAGCCATCGTGGCATTGCTCAGTACGCTCACCTTAGCCTCAGGAAAATACTGGTTGCGCAAGTTAATAACGTCATGCACTATCTCCTTGAACTTGGGGTGCAATGTGGGCTCTCCGTTGCCCGAGAAGGTTATCACATCGAGCTTCTCTCCTGCCTCATGCATTTCTTGAAGCTTGGCTTTTAACTGCTTTTTGAGCGTTTCACGCTTTGCCACACCCGTGGTGCCAGGACCCTGAGCATTGTAACCAGCCTCGCAGTAGAGGCAGTCGAACGAACAAATCTTACCATCGTTAGGCATGAGGTTAACACCTAGCGAAGTCCCCAACCTACGGCTGTGGATGGGACCAAATATCGTACTTGTGAATAAAACTGTCTGCATAGCTATATATTTTTACACATTTATCTTACAACTTTAGTAAACACAGGTGCCTTGCCATCGAGAACGGAAACATACACCTTCATCTCAACTGGTGGACGCATCTGAAGATTTGAATCGTTTTTCCGAGGTTTATCGACTGCAGTGAACAGATATTCCATGCCATCAGGAATAGTGCGTGACGCTACAGTCATCGCTTTGGCACTTATCATTGGGTAATCACCCACTGCTGCATCAAAGATGGCAGACTCCTCATCGCTAACGACATGTTGTGCTGGGAAATCGGCAAGCTTCACATACTTACCCTTGAGGAAACCGCTTGCCTTGAGAAACTGGTCAACCTCCTTAGGCATAGCATCCATGCGGGCGGCGCGCACTCCATAGCCGTCAAGAATCTTTGCTTTAGGCTGAGCCTGGGCAAGATAGGCAGCACTCGATTCTAAGCCTCCGCTGCCAAAAGTGCAGAAAGGCACAATCTTCTTGCCACTCAGGTCCACTTTGTCGAGCAGCGTGGCAATGGGAGGAGCATAGGTGCCGTACCAAATGGGATAACCCAGGAATATGACATCATACTTTTTAATTTTGGCTTTTATAGGCTGAATCGCGGGAGTGATTCCTTGCTCACGCTCTTTCCTGCTCCGTTCAATGGTTGCCTTGTAATCTCCATCATAGGGTGTTACAAGCACTATTTCCTCAATATCAGCCTTAAGACGCTTGGCAATTTCTTGGGCGACTGCCTTGGTGTTCGACGTCTGAGAATAATAAAGCACAAGAGCTTTCTTCGCCTCGGCTTTAGGACTTCCCAAAGCAACCAGCATCGTTACAGCTGCAATACCCATAATCCATTTTAGAATTTTCATAATTTATCGATTTATTAATTTGTCAAAGAGTTGAAAATATTGCTGTGCTATCTTCGAGGCTGCAAACTTGCGCTCCACCTCACTGTGAAGGAACTCACGCGACACGTTGGCGCCAATCGCCCACTCAATGCCATCTACCACGCTCGCAGCATCTTTATAATCAGCAATATACCCAGTTTTTAGGTGGTCCACGATGTCGGCTTGACCTCCCATCCCGAAAGTCACTGGCACGCATCCACTTGCCTGCCCTTCGATGAGCGTGCCCGGCAGGTTCTCATAAAGGGCTGTCGACAGCACAATGTCGCTGTGGCGGTACAGGCGGCTTAACTGCTCGGTCGAGGCAATCGTGCCGAGGTAGGTGCAAGGAATCTCAATCTTGTTTAGCAGCGACTTGTCGTGCAGGTCGCCATAGAGCACTAAGTGAATCTTTTCGGCAAGTTCGGGCTTATTATGGGCAATGTATTGCGTCGTCTCTATAAGCTCCTTGAAACCCTTCACTTCAACGTCGAGCCTGCGTGCTCCCATCACAATTATCTTTTTGTTGGCGGGAATGCCCTCAATGCCGTTTTCTAGTCTTGTGCAGTCGAAGTCGTTGATAGGGAATGCATTATAAATTACGCTTAGGTCGCTATCGGCCATTGAAGTGCTGCGCTTGCAGCACTCGGCAAGCCAGTGGCTCACTGCCACAAAATGGATGTGAGCCTGCTCATAGAGTTTGCGTTTTTTCTCTTGTATAGTTGTTGAGAGGTCGTTGCCTTTAGTCTCAAGTAGTGGACAGCTGTTGCAAATTTCCTTGTATTGCTCGCACTCAAACGAGTAGTGGCACACTCCCGTGCAGTTCCACATGTCGTGCATGGTCCACACTATGGGTTTGCCACTTTGGGCCAGTTGTTTGATGCCTTTGAGCGACATTGTGCCCTGGTTAACCCAGTTCAGGCAAACCACATCGGCATCTTTAACCCATGGATGAGAAGTTATGTTGACACCGTGAGAGCCAGTATCGATTTTAAACAAAGTGTCGCGCCTCATGCCGTTGCGCAGGAACACACCCAGTCGCTCGGCAAGGAAGTTCCACTTGTTGAGCCATTTGCTGCCCATAACGCCCACTAGGGCATCATCGCTTTGCTTGTCGATGACGAGCATGCGGGCGTCAACGCCTTTCTCCCTAAGGGCATGTGCAAGCCTCAGCGACACTATCGCCGCCCCGCCTTGCATGTCGCTATGATTTATTATCACTACCTTCATGGCGGTATCCATTTAGTGGCAAATCTACCTTCTCGCCGTTGAGTTTTACAATCTTTGCGGGATTGCCAGCTACCGTGCAGTTGCTTGGAACATCGCAGTTTACTACTGCGCCAGCACCTATTGTAGCGTTGTCACCAATCTTTACGTCGCCAAACACAGTGGCGCCAGTGAAAATCTTTACGTTATTACCTATGGTGGGGCGCTTGCCGTTTTTGTCGTTTCCCAGTGTTACTAGTTGCAAACAATAAAAATTATCGCCAATGCTCTCGGCATTGAGATAGGTGGCATAGTTGTGCTCAAAATGGCAGCCCTCACCTATCTTTGGGCACCAAATGTTGAGGGTGCGCTCAGGTGGCATCAACCACTTGATGAACACCGATTTGTATTCTCCCATGCGATAATAGAACAAGTTGCGGAACACGCGCTGGCGAGTGCACACCTTGACAAAGGTCACCACTCCCCCATCGCCCTCTCCATACTTTCCCAGGTCGCGGTCGATTTCCTTGCGGTGGCACAAGTATAGGGCAATGTGCGGCAGCATCCTTAATGATGATGCCGATAGCAGTGCAAATTGTGTGTAAGGATTCATATTGCTGCTGCATCAAGTTTATAGAGTGCAAAAGTAGCTAAAATCTTTGACAATCTTGTACTCCCGTTATTAAAAAAACATACACCTAATCGCCAAACGACTCAAAGCCTATTTCCTTGGCTTTCTCGGCGCTCATCAAGTAATAGGTAACGTCACCCTCGACACACACATCCCCAGCATTATTGGTCAAGACAGCATGCATAAAAAACAGGTTGCGACGCTGCTCGGTGATGTGAGCCCTAACAGTAAGCTCAGGATCTTGGGTCGAGACAGCCTTGCGGAAACGCACGTTCATCTCAACAGTGAAGCCATTGGTGTGCATCTTGCTAGTGACAACCCAGCCACAAGTTTCGTCGATGAGTGTACTCAAGATGCCGCCGTGCAAGGTGTCGATCCATCCCTGATAATTGGGCTGTGGCTGCCAGTGGGTGACAATGTCGTCGCCGTCTTCCCAAAACTCTAAATGCAAACCAATGGGATTGCCGGGTGCGCATCCAAAGCAGTTGTAGCGTGGATGACCACGCCACGGATTCATAATCTTTTCCATATCTTAAATACCAACCGCTACCCTACTGTCAATCAATCGTTTAAGAGTTGACTATAGAGCGATGTTATCTTGTGATAGAAACTCTCATAATTGAGGTGCGTGTCAAAATCCCTCTTGGCCTGACGACCCATGCGATTTATGAGTTCGCGATTATTGACAAGAGTCTTAATTGCCTCGGTGAGCTGCTCAACATGATTAGGCTTAACAAGAATGCCATTCTCCATGTCACGCACATATTCGGGCTGCGCACCATTATTGGTGGTGATGATGGGCTTGCCCTGCTTCATATATTCCAGGTTGCTTATACCCTGCATCTCGGGGATGGTAGATGGCTGCACACCAAAGTCGCACTGCCACAAGTAGCCATGCATATTGCGCTGGAATCCCATCAAATAAACATTGTGAACTAGTTTATTCTCAATGATATAGCTCTTAATGCGCTGCACTGCCTTGGGCTGACCCTCGCCTAGCATCACGAGTTTGTAACTATCGCGATCCAGTTCTGAGATTGCCTTGAGCAACACGTCAACACCTTTTTCATGGTTAAGGCGGCTATGGAACATAATGAGAGCCTGGTTTGGATTCATTTTCAGCTCCTTACGTAGGTCGGGTACAGGAGCCTGAGCACTAGTGTCGGTGTTGAGCACACTCTCGGGAATCACACTGGCGAGCGACCTCTTAATGCGCGGTTCGGCATGAGAGAGGAAATGGTCGTAGGCAAACTGCGAAACAAAAACATATCGGTCGATGTTTCGGTACACCTTCTTCGACACATAGTTGAAAGTGGGTTTCTTGAGGGTGTGAGGCGTGAAGACCACCTTAGTATTAGGGTTATCGCTAATGATGCGTGCCATAACAGCGGTTACTGCATCGCGATAGGTGTGCACATGCACGATGTTTTTGCCCTTTCGTAGCATGCGCGCTAAGCGTACTGGACTATCGAAGTCGCGAATGCCCTTGAGCGGCAAAATCGACACAGGAATGTCCATCTTCTGGAACTGCTCGATAATATCATCATTCTTGGCACTCACCACCTCGACATAGTAGTCACGGTCGTGACGCATGTGTGCCACGAGATCGCTGGCATATCGCTCGGCTCCTCCCCATGTTTTGCTCGAGACAATGTGAAAAACATTTATCATGATAAAAATTTTTACGGCTAGAATTATTTAATGTCACGAAGATAGTAAAAAAAAATGACACATGAAAATTAAGGGATAAAAATTGGGTTCACACTCGGGTATTTGGCTTGAATTTTGAAAAAAGACTCAAAAAATGCGAGGAAAACGGCTTAAAAACGGGGTTTTACAACATTAGCGCATTGAATCTCAACACCTTATTAAGGAAAAACACACGTTACGGTTTTTGAGTGAGAAAAATGAGAAAAACCAAGAAATAGTCCTCCCCTACTCCTTACTGGCATTTTCATCGCTGTGAAGGGCTGCGATAACCAGACGAGCCTTAGTGGCACCCACGACGAATGAAATTTCGTTTGGAGTCGCCTCCTTGATACGCTTAAGACTCTTGAAGTGCTTTAGCAGCGCATTACGTGTTGCTGGACCTATTCCCTTGATGTCGTCGAGCTGACTATGGATTTGTGACTTGCTGCGCTTGTTGCGGTGATGAGTGATGCCAAAACGGTGAGCCTCGTCGCGCAACTTTTGAATCACCCTTATTGTCTCGCTATTCTTATCGATATAGAGTGGGACACTGTCGCCAGGGAAATAAATCTCGTCGAGACGCTTAGCAATGCCAATAGCAGCGATAGTCCCACGAAGCCCAAGTTCGTCGAGCACCTCAACAGCAGCGTTAAGCTGTCCCTTGCCACCATCAACCACCAGAAGCTGCGGCAATTCGGAATCCTCGGTTAAGAGTCTCGAATAGCGGCGATGAATCACTTCACGCATCTGAGCATAGTCGTCATTGCCGTCGGCAGTCTTGATATTGAAATGCCGATATTCCTTCTTTGCTGGCTTGGCATTGCGGAAAACAACGCAAGCAGCCACAGCATTTGTTCCCGAGATGCTGCTATTGTCGAAGCACTCAATGTGCCGCGGAAGTTCGTTAAGGTGCAAATCCTTCATCATGGTTGTGAGCGTGCGAGTGGCTCGCTGCTCAGGGTTGAGTTTCTCCATGCGCTTGAGTTTCTCGATGCGGTATTGCTCAGCATTTTTTAGCGATATTGCCACGAGTTTACGTTTATCGCCACGCTGAGGCACCACGTATTCAACACCCTCAATTTCAAAATCGGGAATCACATTAACAAGAATTTCCTTCACCTTGTCATGCTTATAGGTGTCGCCAAAACGCTCACGGATGTCGTGCACGGCAGTCGAGATTATCTCTTCGTTGGTTTCGTCGGAAGCAGCATCCTGGAATTTGTATTCGACAGTCACACTCTGCACAATTGCTCCGTTGCGCATGTGCATGAAATTGACATAGGCCGCACCGTCGTCACGCACAATAGTGAACACGTCGATGTTATGAATCGTGGGGTTGACGATTACCGACTTGGCGCGATATCTCTCCAGCAGCTGGTATTTTCGTTTGATAATTTCGGCTTCTTCAAACTTTAATTCCTCGGCCCTCGCCATCATTTCCTGCAGGAGAAAATCGCTCACTTGCTTAGTGTCGCCATTGAGAATTTTGGTTATGTTGTCGATATAGTTGGCATATGTTTCATGTGAAACAAAACCCTGACAACATCCCTCACAGTTCTTGATGTGGTACTGCAGGCAGAGTTTGTATTTGCGATTTTCCACATTCTCGGCAGTCAATGGATGCCGGCAAGTGCGGATAGGGTAGAGCTGCTTGATCGTGTCGACAAGCGCATGGGCGACCTCAGTCTTTGGGTAAGGTCCAAAGAATTTCACCCCCTTTGAATGCTTCTCGCGAGTGAGAAACACACGCGGAAACAGCTCCTTCGTGACACAAATCCACGGGTAGGACTTATCGTCCTTGAGCAACACATTGTAGCGTGGCTGAAATTCCTTGATAAGGCTATTTTCGAGATCAAGAGCCTCTTCCTCGCTGTTGACCACAATGTATCTCATATCCCAGATATTGCGTACGAGCAAATTGGTGCGCACCACAGGATGCACGCGATTGAAATAAGAACTCACGCGGCGCTTCAGGTTTTTGGCCTTTCCCACATAAATTACTACTCCTTCCCGGTTCAGGTATTGATACACGCCTGGACTATCGGGAAGGAGTGATATTTTAAGTTTGAGTTCGTCGCGCATGGGTTACAGGAGACAGGGGAGAGGGGAGAGTTTATGGTGTGCATTAAAATTACTCGCCCTCGAAGTCGAAGAGAGAAGTAACCTCCACATCGGCAGGGAATAGATTGCGGCCCTTGAGATCGACAAGCTCGCAGATGAAGTTGATGTAAACCTTCTTGGGATTCATAGTCTTCACCAGGTCGAGAGCTGCCGCCATAGTGCCACCAGTAGCCAACAAGTCGTCGTGCATGAGAACCACATCATCAGGACTTATTGCATCCTCGTGAATCTCGATAACATCTTCACCGTATTCCTTAGTATAAGTCTTCTTGATGGTCTTTGCTGGCAACTTGCCGGGTTTGCGCAAAGGCACAAAACCTGCGCCTAAACTCGCAGCAAGAATTGCACCGAAGATGAATCCGCGCGCCTCGATGCCGACCACCTTGGTGATGCCTTTATCCTTATATAACTCGATGATGGCATCGCACATGATGCGCAACGACTCAGCATCCTTAAATGCTGTTGTGAGGTCCTTAAACTGTATTCCTTTTACTGGAAAATCAGGTATATTCCTTACTTTGCTCTTTACAAATTCGATTTTTTCTTTTTCCATAATGGTAAATATTTTTTTTGTTGTAATAAAAATCACAAGGAGTGGGGGAGGGGCAAATGTTTCACGTGGAACAATGCCGTTTTTTCATCGCCCCATGAGCACCAGCAGGATGTTGATGTCGCTGGGCGAGATACCAGGGATGCGTGACGCCTGACCAATCGTTTCTGGGTTGATGCGCGCCAACTTCTGGCGAGCCTCGGTCGAGAGCTGGAGGATTGATGGGTAGTCAAACTTATCCTTGATATAAAGACGGTCAAGACGCCCTATCTTCTCGGCAATCAACTCCTCGCGCTGAATGTATCCGTGGTACTTAATCTTAATTTCGGCAGCCTCGATAATTTCTTCTCGGCGCGCCTCTTCGAGAGCATCGATCTTAGCCTGCAAGGCAGGGATAAACCGTGCAACTTGTTGAATATCAAGCTGTGGGCGCAACAATAAGTCATAGAGTTTGAGACCCTGCTTAAGTGGTTGATATCCAGCCTCTTCAAGCGACGGATTTATCATCGATGCCTTCACCGAGAAATTGCGCGCAAACTCCACCAAATCATCAACTTGATCGCGCTTAGCGACCATTAGTTCGTAGCGTTCCTGCGACACCAAACCCAACTCATAACCACGTGGAGTTAAGCGCATGTCGGCATCATCCTGACGCAGCAAGATACGGTGCTCGGCGCGTGAAGTAAACATGCGGTAGGGTTCATCCACACCCTTCGTGACCAGGTCGTCGATAAGCACACCTATGTAGGCTTCATCGCGTGCAAGAACAAACGGTTCCCTACCGTTTATAGCCTGATGGGCGTTAATGCCTGCCACCAAACCCTGTCCTGCCGCTTCCTCATAGCCTGTAGTACCATTTACCTGTCCTGCGAAATAGAGGTTCTTGACAAGCTTTGTCTCGAGTGTATGGGTGAGTTGGCGTGGGTCGAAGAAGTCGTATTCAATGGCATAACCCGGACGATAGACCTGGGCGTTGCGCAGCGCTGGAATCTTGCTCAGCGCCTCAATCTGCACGTCCCAAGGCATTGATGACGAGAAGCCGTTCAAGTACATCTCGTGCGTAGTCTCGCCCTCTGGCTCGATAAAGAGCTGATGCGAATCTTTATCGGGAAAAGTCACGAGTTTTGTCTCGATACTTGGGCAGTAACGAGGTCCAACGCTTTGAATTTGACCGTTATATAATGGGGAGTAGGGGAGACCCTCATGCAGCACTTGGTGCACCTCCTCATTGGTGTAGACTATCCAGCATGGGCGCTGACGCAGCTCACTGCGAATACCAGGCAGATAGGAGAAATGATGGAAGTCGTTCTCGCCATCTTGGCGCTGGCATTGGCTGTAGTCGATGGTGCGGGCGTCGAGGCGAACAGGTGTACCTGTCTTCATGCGGCTGGCACTGAAACCAAGTGCTGTAAGTTGCTCGGTGATGCCCGTTGAGGCGGGTTCCGACACTCGGCCGCCCTCGACCTGCACGCTACCCACATGCATCAATCCGTTGAGGAAAGTACCAGCAGTGAGAATTACTGCCTTAGCATTGAAAGTGACGCCAAAGGCAGTTTTAACGCCCTTAACCACGCCATCCTCGATGACTAGGCCTGTGGCACTGTCCTGCCACATATATAAGTTAGGGGTAGTGTCAAGAATCTTGCGCCAGTTCTCGATAAAACGTGTGCGATCGCTCTGCGAACGTGGACTCCACATAGCAGGTCCCTTACTGCGGTTTAGCATCCGGAACTGGATTGACGAGCGGTCGGTGACGATGCCCATCTGGCCGCCCAGTGCGTCGATTTCGCGCACTATCTGACCTTTGGCGATGCCGCCAACAGCAGGGTTGCAGCTCATCTGCGCCACCTTGTTCATGTCCATCGTAATGAGCAGGGTAGGGGAACCCAAGCGAGCTGCAGCACACGCAGCCTCGCAGCCGGCATGACCGGCACCAATCACTATTACATCATAGTCAAACCTCATTGAACAAACACATTTTCGGGCAGCAGAGCCAGAGCCTCGTTCTCATGACGCTCCATTATCTCGCGCTCTCCAGGACCCTTGTCGTTGATGCCGCACAAGTGAAGCACACCATGGATGATGACGCGCAGGAGTTCGCTATTGTAGTCCACACCAAGCTGCTCGGCATTGGTGCGCACGGTGTCGAGCGAAATCACCATATCGCCGCTGATGCGGTGACTGTTACTATAATCGAAGGTAATGATGTCGGTGTAGTAGTCATGGCCCAGGAACTGATTGTTGGTGGCGAGAATGTATTCATCATCGCAGAACACATAGGTGAGGGCGCCCACACGCTTACCATGCTCACGAGCCACCGCCTCAATCCAGCATTTCACCTTTTCGGCATCAATAGCTGGCATCTCCACATTCTGGGTAATGTAACTAATTTCCATGCGTCAAAACCTCTCAAAAAAAACGAAATGCAAATATAACAAAAAGTTTTGAGTTTTCAGTCATTAGTTGCCAGTTTTCTTGTCTGATTTTTGCCGAAAACTACAGTTTTCTCAACTTAAAAACTGAAGGGCATTTAATAATTATTGAGCCTCGTAATAATCACCATCCAACTCGTAAACTTTTTCCTCAGGCATATAGCCAATAACCTCGTCATCCTCAACGACCATAATCCATCCAGGCACCCTTGAAGGAGCACCCATAAAGTGCATGTCGTCACGATATATAATATCAGTCTTGGCGCTTTCCTGAGGACGATAGCGCATGTATACGCCATAACCTCCAAAAGATGTCACCACATATTCATTAAGGATGGAAGGGACAAATTCCTCGCCCCCTCTTGGATGTGACCTCACTCTTTCCACCTCTTTAACTTCCACATAGGTGGTATCGTAGACTTTCACGGTATCAACTACTGGGCCCTTGTCGCTGTTACGTGCCGAACCATAATTTCCACGATCTGTTCCAATGCAGCTGGCAAGCGACAACGATAAAACTAGAGTTGTTGCTATAAATAAAAAACGTTTCATAATGACTTCTGTTTATAGTTTTGTATGTAAAATTATGATTTTTCTATGAAGAAAATATGCTCTCCAAGATTAGTTGGGGGCGGTGAGGCGGTCATCGGTCATGCGAGTCATGTATTGCTGGACGAGGGCTTTGAGCTCGCGCTCCATGGCGGCCTGCTCGGGCGCCTTGCCCACAAGGTTTTGCTTGAGCAATGGGTCGGTCTTGAAGCGGTACATGGCCTTAACTTTCTCGCCATCGTGCTGCATCATCCAGTCGCCTTGCAGGAACTGGTAGATGCCATTGTTGTAGTTGAACGCCCAAGTCTCGGCAGCAGGCATGTTGAGCACGTCACAACCAAAAGCTAAATAGGACTTGTCATAACCCAATATTCCCATAAGGGTGGGCATGACGCTTGCTTGCTGCATAAGCACATCGTCGCGCACGGCAGGAGCTAGGCTGCCATCGGGAGTGTAGAAAGCAATGGGCACCGAGTAGATACCCAGATCGGTCTTATAGACGTCGTGTGTAGTTTGGTTGGTGTGGTCGGCAGTAAAGATGAAGATGGTGTTCTTAAACCATGGCTGCTTGGCTGCTTCCTCGAAGAAACGACGCAGAGCCATGTCGGTGTAACGCACACACTTGTGGATGGGCTGAGTGCCTTCCTCGGGATACTGCTGTTCGAGTTCCTCGGGAACCTTAAACGGATGGTGGCTAGAAGCAGTGAACACGGTCGCCAGGAACGGTTCCTTGAAGCCATTTAGCTTGTGGCACATAAACTGCAAGAATGGCTCGTCCCAAATTGCCCAGGTGCCATCGTAGTCTTTGTCGCCACGGGTAGTGGGGTCGTTGTTAAACTCGGTGCGTCCCAGATATTGCTGGTAGCCAGTAGCGCGTGCGAAGGCCTGGAATCCCATCGACCCATTTTGCGCACCATGGAAAAAAGCTGTGGTATAGCCCTTGCCATCGAGCTGACGCGCCATGCCACTCAGATGATTCATCGAGGCGGGAGTAACGAAGAACGGTTCTTTCATCATGGGAATTCCCGAAAGCACGCTAGGCATTGCATCAATACTTTTACGCCCATTGGCATAGCTATACTTGAAAGTTAGTGACTTGGTCATCAGTGAGTCGATAAAGGGGGTATAGCCCTTATACTTGCCTCCATCGAGGTCGTGGTTGAAAAAGCCCACATACTCCTTTCCGTAGCTCTCAACGATAATCACCACCACATTCTTAGGTGTAAACTTGGCTGTGTCGGCTGGTTCGTGAACTGGAGTATAAACGGCTTCGAGCTGAGTTTCGTTGTCGAAGTAATGGGGGTTGCTATACACGTCTTTGCCCATGGTGCGCAGCAATGCAAATGGTGTGTTGAGCACGAGCGCTGCATCTACAGGGCGGTCAACATACTGATTAGCGTTGCTCACCGTGATAGGGCGCACTGCAGTAGCCAAGCCTCCGCGCATGCCACCAATCATAGCCGGCACCATAGCCAGCACTCCCACCACCATGATAGCATAGTATCGCCAAGAGCGTGCGCGCTGCACAGTGAGGCGTGGCATAACATAGAGTTTCCACATGAGCCACACCAGCACTATCGCAACGAGCACAAGGTACCAGTGTCGAAGCATCTCGGTACCAAAAATCGAACCCAAGTTACCTTCATGGCTAAACTCCGAAAACACTGTGCTTGTGGTCCGGCGACTCGTGTACTGAAAATAAACGGCGTCCATGAGATTGATTGCCAGGCATATGGCATTAACCACAACAAAGAGCCACTTGCACACCTTGTGATAGGCTGGCCGTTCCTTCAAGTGCAAAGGCAGCAGCATCATGGCGATATAAAGCGAGCAGGTGTACATAATCGCTGAGGAGTCAAACATTAATCCCCCCTGAAAAGCGCTCATTAATCCCTTAGCGTCCATTCCCTGCGAGAAAATGCTGTAATTCTCAAGCAAATAGGCCACTCGTGCAATGAAATACACCACATAGGCTATTAACAAATTCAACGCAAGTGCCACTAGTGGAGCAAAGCGTGATGTGAGTATCTTGTGTCGAGTTTCTTTGCTCGATGATTGTTTATCGTTTGTCGTAAGTTTCATTCGTTAATCAAAAATTTCTTGCAAAGATAGTGTTTTATTTCTCTAAAATACGGTATTTCTATTGCTATTTATAAAAAAATGATGCTGCTAAAATGAAAAAATTTGCAGATTAAAAAAAATGTATTACCTTTGCAGTCGCAATCGAGCAATGGGAAGATCGCATAGTGGCAATTGCGGCGGACTGTAAATCCGCTCCTTCGGGTTCGGTGGTTCGAGTCCACCTCTTCCCACGCTTCCAAAGGCCTCAACATTACATGTTGGGGCTTTTTTCATACACCAAGGTGAATTAAGTTTGAAAAAAACATATTATATTTGCAAAAACAAGACATTTATAACCCTTAAAAGCACAAGAAAATGAAGAAAATCGCAACAATTGCTGTATGCATGCTGGCACTGGCAGTAACTTTCTCGCTCAATGCCGCCCCCAAGAAGAAAGTGACCAAGAAGAAAGCAACAACCACCAAGGTTACCAAGGCACGTCCAGGCCTTGAAATGCCAACCGACCGTGGCGCCGATGCCGCCGTGGCATCGTCCTATTCCAACGAGAAAACCATCGAAGAACTCATCGTTGCCGCTGTAGGCAAAGAGGGCACCAAGCAGCCCATTCGCAACCTGCTAGCCAACGAATTCTTTGTAAAACGCTCGGGCATTGCCCCACTCATGGAACAGATGGGTGGTCTGAGTGGCTCGGCCTACGAGTTTGAGCACAACGGCACCAAGTTCTATATGATAAAATTCAGCAACGTTTTCATCGACCCATATCGCGAAGATGTAATCCTTTTTGTTCCTGACTCCAACAACATAATTCGTTGCCGCTGCGTGAACAGCGAGAACATGGAAATACTGGAAAAGGAGAAAGACTTCGACATTGAGGCTAGCGACGTTCAGAAGTATTACGACTCTACATTTGTAATGTAATTACTCAAAAGATTGAAGACAAAAATAAAGAGGTTGCACTCAGGAATTCCTGGAGCAACCTCCTTTTTGTTGATAGCTTTAGGGTTTATCCTATAGCTCCTGACTAACGACGCCTTGCCCTGCGCTGCTGACGCTGCATCTTTCGCATCTGAGCCGCTTCCTCATCGGTCATACCCATTGGCATGCCGTAGTTGTCATTCATCTGAGCAGCTTCCTCGTCGGTCATGCCCCAAGGTTCGCCGTTGTTGCGAGAAGGCCTGGTGCGTGGAATGCTAGGCACGTTACGGCCACTATTTCGCCTCATCTGTGCAGCCTCTTCATCGGTCATACCGAAAGGCTCGCTGGGTCTTCTTGGCCTTACCTTTTCCTCTGGGATGCTAGGCACATCAGGCTCAGGATTTTGATTGACTATCTTTTCGTCATTGTTGCTGGCAACTGAATCGGTAGAGAAAGATTCGTTATCATTGTCGCTTGACTCAACAGTCGAGAAGCTAGTATTGTCCTCTTCGCTGCTGAATGATGCCGACGACTCGCTATTTTCCTGGGGTGCCGAAGGCTTGAGCACATACTTATAAAGCGCCCAGCCACCGCCAGCCAAGGCAGCGAGAGCAAGCACTGCAATGAGAGCTATGATGCCTGCGTTAGACTTCTTCTTAGGAGCAAGTTCGGGAGGCATGTAGGGATCGTAGCCAGGGTAGGGCGCTGGTTGCTGATAGGGAGCCTGCCCATAGGTGGGTTGCTGAACAGGTGGCTGCTGTGCCGGCTGTTGCATAGGTGGTTGCTGAACAGGAGCAGGGCTGCCGCAAGCAGCGCAGAATCGTGCGCCCTCAGGAATTTGACTACCACAGTTGGTACAAAAAAGTGCCATAATATTGAGTTTTAAGGGTTAAAGTATGATTTGATGATATTTTGCGACTTTGGGGGAAATTCTTGTTTTCAGAATAAAAAGTATATTGCGCTAGTGTCATTAAATGGAGTAAAGTTGAAAATAGGCTCACTCAAGTCTCTGTAGTTTTCTACTTCTCCTGGGCTCTCATATATTATTTTCTCGCGCAATTTCTTACCTGTGTAGGTGATGCGCGTGTCTACCTCATAGCCCATGTGCGCATTTTGTGCAATCACATAATTGCCATTTGGGTTACCATAATAGCCGGTGTGACTTGCTCCAGTGCGCAGAATTCGTCTCAGTCCCGATTTGGTGTAGGTGTAAACATCAAGCATATAGTCGGCCTCACAGGTGCCATACTTCACCCACAGTTCAGGAATGCCGTCGCCAGTGATGTCGGTAAGGAAATAGCCCTCATCTTGAAACTTGGAAAGACTATAGATCTTTTTGAGATAGGCTTTTTTGACGCTCTGTGTTGTGATGGTGCGTTTTCCCTTAGCATAGCCGCGTTTAGCCTTTGCGTTGACTCCCAAGCTTGCTGCCATAGCGACTACTATTGATAAGATAATAATTGCAAATCGTTTCATAAGTAAAAATAATTCTATGGTATGATTATTGTGCAAAGATAACTAATAGCTCTAGTTTTTGCAACATTTAAGCATTGAAAAGTAGAATCATGCATTAGTCACCATTGAGCAACACGTCGTAGATGCAAGTTATGTCGGCTGCATTGATTACTCCGTCGAAGTTGGGATCGAGCATATCGTAATAGTTTCCACCATTGAGCACGAACAACCAATTTGGGTTTTATAAAACCAGTGTCCTCAAAAGAACCGTCCCTTTGAGGACAAGAGTAGTGGGCACACTTTTAATATTATAGGCTGCCGACACTTGAATGTTCTGATTAGCATCTATGGCATAGAAATTCACTCTGCTACCATACTGACTTGCTAGGGAACTCAATATTTGCTCCTGAATGCGACATGGACCACATGTGGTAGAATAGAAGCTAACAACAGTTAGTTTATTGCCTTTAAATCGAAAAGGAGCGGAATTGTAGTCAGCTATAAGTCGTGAGAACTGGTTGGCATTTATATTATTCACAACCCCCGAGACGGTATTGGTGGTGCGAGTTTTGGTGCGCGTGCTTTTTTTACGAGCGTCGGCATTTTGTGAAAATGCGCACATCAGTGCAAGAATCAGAATTAAAATACTGAATATTTGTTTCATGATTGAGTTTCATTAACAGTTGTTGATATTAGAGCATACATTGTGTATTATTATAGAATTGAGTGTCGTTTTTAATGATTATTTCTCATCACGCTCCTACCCAATTTTTCGGCCTATTAATTCAAGATTACCAAAATAAAAATACTGAAAAATAATAATTGAAAACAAATAACTTAACACTAATGAGATGATTACTACCTCAGCAACAAAAGTTTGGCATTGTCTCAACCGCCACAATTGTGGCCCTTGCCTCAACCACTCCATGCCGGCAATGTCACAAAAAATGTCCTCAAGAGACAATTCTCTTGGGGACATTAGGAGGATTGCATAGTGAATTTCAATTCAAATATTTGTTGATAACACTGTCGCTCACGCGGGTGAAGGTGAATGTCAAGCCAAGGGCAACGATGGTCAATTTATTGCCTTTTACGCCGAATGTGGCTGGCGAGTATGTCTGATCGGAGTCGGTAAGGGTGATGGTGTTACCCGAAATTTTGTAGGTGCCACGCTCTATTTCGACTTCATGCTTTTGCGCACCATAAATCTCGACCCATTCATCGGTATAGACAATATCCGATACCGAGATGTAAGTATTGTCGTCATTGAACTTAATGTAACCTTTTGACGACTCAAAAAAGCCGTCTTGACCGTTGGCGGAATCAAACCAGTGAAGATAATCTCCTTCCCAAGTGCCCACGATGCTTCCACCGCTGGGCTCGTTGTTGTCATCGCCACATGCCGTGAGCGAGATGCCCATCAGTGCCACAGCGAGTGTGAAAAATAAGATTTTAATTTGTTTCATAATTACGCTTTAAATTTGTTCGTAAGTGTATGTAACCTCGCCATTCAATGTGGCATTGCCATATTTAACATCATTAAATACTAAGGTGATTTTATCGCCTTTAATCGATTTCACCAGAGCTTGTCCTCCCGACTGATCGTGAGGAGTGCGGTCAAATATTGATGTAGTTATAAATGAAAACGTGATATCCATTAAATTCACCACCCCAGTATTGCTAATGTTTCCTTTCACAGAAAACCAGAGTTCGTAATCAGGAATAAAGTCGTCGCTTTTCTCCTTAAATGTAGCCCAAAACGTAGTTTTATCTTTCCGACTATCATAGTCCCAATAAGCATTAAAACCATAATATTTTTCGACATCATATCCCGTGTATTTAATGGTTATAGTGCTACGATCTTGCCCTTGGGGTGTGGGTTCGTCATTATCGTCACCACAAGCGGTGAGCGTCAAGCTCATTACCGCCACCAACATGGCTGTAAATAGATATAAATATTTTTTCATTATTAGGTTGTTTTATATGTTATAAAAAACGTTGTATCATATTAAAAGTGTATTCTAAATAACATTCTAATATTATGATAAATTATATTTGAAACTTGGTGTCAAAGCTATTGAACCCTTCTAAAATCCATTCCATTCCCCCCATCAGCATCAGGTAAATATAATCTATCATTCTTGAAATAAAATTTTGATTTTTGTGGAATCCCTTCTCTGTCCATTTTGTATAAATCCCACATATTTCCTGTAAAAAAAATCAGATCACCTTTTACAGACCAATTGAAGCCATAATCACAACATATATTCCCCATATCAACCACCCAAAATCTACAAGTATGATCTGAGTTGAATATTAAATGATATACTTCATAAGGAGAAGGGCCAGAATCCCATTCTCCAATAAGTTGTTTCTCTAAACTAGAAGAGGAACTTGATGGCTCATCTCCACATGAAACAAGTACGAAAGTCAAAAATGTTATTAATAAAAAGATTTTTTTCATTGTTAGTTTCTTTATAATTGTTGTTTTTTGTTTTATTTTTATTGGAACAAGTGTAAAACTAATTAAGATATTTATTTATCACATTGTCATCAACTCTCTCAATACAAGCAGCATTATCAGATTCATATCTCGTCCATTTACCGTTAAACTTTACTTCATAGTATACTCTTATAATCATCTTGCCTCTATCTCTGACAATAATTTTAAGAATTATATTGCGTTCGCTTGAAAAGGGTCCAGCTGGAAGCTGTATTTTTAATTCATCTTGTGATAGGTCACCTTGTTTACGTGTAATAATGGAACCCAAATCTTCATCGTCATTGGATTCGACAATAATACAAGAGCCATCAGATTTTACTTGCAAATAGTTAATTTGACGAGTTGTTATTCCCCATGCTTCATCATTATAAAATTTTACAAATGACCACGTTCCAACAAAATTAAGATCTTCAATGGGTTCGTCGTTGTCGTCACCACAAGCGTTGAGCGATAAGTTCATAACCGCCATCAACAGGGCCATATAAAGATAAAAATGCTTTTTCATATAATGTTGTTTTTTAATGATTATAAATATTGATCATAAGTAAATGTCAATTCTCCGTTTAAAGTGCTATTGCCATATGTCAAAGTAAAACGAGTTAGAACTTATAAGAGAGGCCAAGAGATATTGGAAGTCGACTGAAGTCTTTGATATATTGATATTTCACTTCAATACCTGCCGATAAGCGGTCGGTGATGTCATACTCTGCCCCAACGCCTGCATTAATGAGGAATTTGCTTTCATTATCATGGCCAAATCCTCCAAAGTCGGCAATCACCAAGGCATATCCAGCACCTAAAATGGGATAAACCTTAAACCTCTCGGTTACGCCAATTAGGTAATGGAAATTGCCTGAGGCATGGAAGGTGCTAATGTCCTTGCTTTCAAAGTCATAGCCAACCTGCAATTCTCCACGAAAAGAATTGGAGAAACCATACTGCAACTTAGCCGAAAGACCAAAGTTAGTGAGATCAATACCACTCTCAAGGCATGGTGTGATGTTCATGTTCAAACCACCAGCCAATTGTCCCTTTTGGGCAAGTGCGCACACTCCTGTGAGCGCAACTAAAATTGATAAAAGTACTTTTTTCATTTGTGTAATTGTTTTATAATTAGTATTTTTTTATCATCTCTTTATTAATACTTTCTTGCCGTTAATAATGTATAAGCCATTAGGTAACCATGAGATATCTTGAGGGTTGAGACTGCGACCATCAATTGTGTAGATACTCTTTATCTCATCTGGGTTCTCAAGCGGATTCACAGGTGGGTCAATGACAACATTATCAATACCATCATATTCTTTCTCTATAATATTATAGAAATTTTTCCAATATGGCGCATCATTATAAGCTTGCTTGCTTCCTATTGGGACATAAAGAGTAGCAGAGGCATAATTCGTTTCAGAAAATGTGTATGAGCCAATTCCAGGTGGGGTTGGATTCAATGAATAAATCGAAGTTAAGCCTGTGCAATAACGGAAGGCATATTCTCCAATCGAAGTCACGGAGTTGGGGATGGTCACCGAGGTCAAGCCAGTGCAATTATAGAAGGCATAATTTTTGATTCCAGAAACCCCATTGGGAATAACAAGGTTTGTCACTTTATTGCCGTTAAGATAAAGATTATGAGCATAAGGTAGAGGAGTTGCATAATAATCTCCAAAACTTATATTACACCAAGCAGCAATGTCGCTGATATTTACCCTTGTTAAGCCCGAACAATTATAGAAGGCACCTTCGCCAATCGTTGTCACGGAGTTGGGGATAGTCACTGATGTCAATCCAGTGCAATCAGAGAAGGCAATTTTGCCAATTGAAGTCACTGAGTTGGGTATAATAAGATCTGTCACTTTGTTGCCATTAAGATAAAGATTATGAGCATAAATTAGCGGATTTGCATAAATATTTCCCCAACTTATATTACACCAAGCAGCAATGTCGCTGATATCTACCCTGTTCAATCCAGTGCAATAATAGAAGGCATTTTCGCCTATCGAGGTTACCGAGTTGGGAATGGTCACAGAATTTAAGTCAAAACAGCAAAAGAAGGCACCGTTACCAATCGAAGTTACCGAGTTACCGATAGTTACCGAAGTCAAGCCGTTGCAATTATAGAAGGCATAGTCGCCAATCGATGTCACAGAGTTGCCGATTATATATTGTTTTACCTGAGTTCCGAAAATATTTCCAAGATTACTAGAATAATAATTCTTTGATAATAGAGCATTGCTATTAATTGTCACAGTTTCCAATTTAGTGCAACCAACAAAGGAAGAACCATCAATCTCGGTCACCGAGTTTCCGATTGTCACCGAAGTCAAACCTTTACAATCAGTGAAAGCTCCATCAATTAATGTTACTGAGTTAGGAATTATCATTGAGGTTAATCCAACGCATGAATCAAAAGCAAATTGACGAATTGATGTTACTGTGTTAGGAATGGTAACCGAAGTTAAACCACTGCAGCCCAAGAAGGCTTCATTGCCAATAGATGTCACAGAGTATGTTTTACCGTCATAAGTGACAACAGCAGGGATATTAATAGCACCACTAAGATTCGAGTAACTACTAGATGAAGAATTATTCTGATATGTCACGGTTACTGATTGTGAACCATTTATTTTGTAGCACAAGCCATTGACCATAAAATCATAGGCAATTATGGTTTGTGTGCTCATAATAGCAAGCGAAAGAAATAATATGATTTTTAAATGTTTCATAATTGTTTATTTTTTAGTGTTGGTAATCTATTTTGTTTGTAAAGTTATGTTGTTGTGTTATGACGGCAAGCGTCCATTTTGTCCATTTCGTTTTTGACGATGTTCTTGGTGTAGTATAGGCACAAAAAATGTGGCGGAGCTGATGTTTCTCGCTTACCGTCTGCGTGGGCTTGGACTTCCCGAAATGCCGATAAGTGGAACATCAACTCCGCTTTGGGAGTATATAACTACTGCCATGAGGCAGCCCTATATACGCCAAAAAGGAGCGTCTTTCCTCTTTATCCTTGCATTTCTGATGTTCGTAAGTGTCCAAGTTACGCGCAGAAAGAATAAAGCGAAATTCGCTATTTCTATTATGTCATGTCTTGAGTCATAGACTCATTACGATGCAAATATAGCAAATTTCTTGGAAAAACGCTCCATAAGAGGGGCAAAAAATCATAAATTATCTCCTTTTTACTTTAGAACGTCAAATATAATAAGAATATCCAAACTAAAGGTTGGAATTGCATAAAAAAAGTCCTCAGCAGAGGACTTTTGATGACATTAGCTAAAGTGCAAACTACAAGAGTAATGGTGTTAGTCACCATTGAGCAGCACGTCGTAGATGCAGGTGATGTCGGCTGCATTGATTACTCCGTCGAAGTTGGGGTCCAGCATATCGTAATAGTTTCCACCATTGAGCATATAGTCATAAAGGGTCGTGATATCGGCCGCATTGACTGCACCGTCAACGTTCACGTCGCAGATGTGGTGGTGCATCCACACATCAAGCAACGGCAACCGCTTTGAGAACCACTCGGCAATGTAGAGCTTCTCCTCGGCGAAATTCAGGTCATGACCGAAAAGGTCGCTGTCGCCATTCCACTTGTTTTCCTCCCTCGTTGCCGCACCACAGTCGATAAGTCGGTCGATGGCGCTGGTGTAACGGTTCACCAGACTCTCCTCGCTAAGCCACGTGGTGCGTAACTCGTCATATCGATCAAGGAACTCTTGCCTGTACTTGCACTTGTTGTGGAACATCATCTTGAAAGGCCAGTTGTAGGGATGCTTAAAGTAGTCGTAGGCAACTATGGGTGGTCTCCAGTCCACTGGCGACCAAGACTGCCCCACAGTGGCATCAAGGTCCCAAACGGCTAGGCTGAGCTTGCGGTCCACAGCCCTGTCGTAGCAAAACCAATAGATGTTCTTGGTGGAATTGTCATTGGCGCACAAAGTGATGTAATAGATGGTGTAGTCAATCATCACAGGCACGTCGAAATAGCGGTCGACGCGCAAATTGAACATGCTTATATCATCGCTTCCTTGCATGGCATGGATGGCATCGTAGAGCACTCTGTAGCTAGTAGGGAACACCTCGTCGATTTCGGGATATTTGAGGGCAAAACCGTTGTAGTCGGGCAGTGAGTCGTTATACTCGCTGGCGACACGGAACCCCGTATTAGGATTAAACACATCGGTCTTCCACAGACCACCGTGGAAAACATTGTCGATAGTGTCGTGCTTGACGAGCTGCAGCTGCTTGCGGTCCATAGCCTCAGTTAGGGCATAGATGCCACGGTACTCATTGCCAAGGAAGAGCTCCACCATCTCGCCCCTCACACCCGAGAGGGCATCGGGCGCCTGGTCATAGTAATAAGGCTCACGCGCCATGTCGAGCCACAACTCAGTGGCGACACGATTGCGCACACGCGCCATGTCAATCTGCCCGGCATCGAGAATCCAGTGATTGTCGCGCCGCATGTCAAGCAGACGCCGGTCCTGCTTATCGCCGTTCTCATCGACAAACTTGATGCTGTAGTTGCGCTTGTGCTTCTCGGGGGTGTTGGTCGTTGCTCCACGCCATTTAATTCGTGCGGTCATCAACTCGCTCACCTGCTTGCCTGGCTCAGAGAGCAGCACGTTGCCAGGAGCGTAGTCGTATCCAAACTCGCCCTCCAGCGCCAAAATGGGCAAGAAAGTGAACTGCAAAGTGTAGTCGCGCATCACGCCACTCGAGTCGGCACAAGTAAGAATCCATGACTTATTGCCTGCTATGTTGCTGAACGAAAATGAGTTGCTGTCGCCCAACGCATTGCCGTCGATACTCACCACGGTGCAGTTGTCGTCGTTGCCTATCGTCGCCTCGACAGTAGTGCCAAACCACTGCTGTGGCACCGACACGAGCATCGTGCACGCAGCAGTGTCGACCCATGCCACACATTGATTAATCGTGATCCTTGCCTCCGCTGTCGCGCAGCACATCATCGCCACGAGCATTGCAGTTGTATATTTTAGTCGCCAATGTTTCATTGCCTTTTAAATTATTCATTTTGGTTTAACCCCAAGACAAAATCATAGAGCATGCCCAAATCGCTCGAAGTAATAAATCCGTCGCCATTCACGTCAAAGTTGCTGTCGTAGCCAGTGCCATTAAGCAAATAGGTAAGTATCGCCGAGATGTCAAAAGCGGTCACCGCTCCATCGCTGTCAACATCACACGGATGCCGCATGAGGGTTCGGTCGAGATGCGCCAGCCTCTTCTTTATCCAATCAATTATATATTCTTTCTCGCCCACAATGTCGAGCGGCAGGCCGTGTATGTCGCTGTCGCCGCTCCAACGCGCCTCCTCGCGAGCCACTGCGCCGCTCTCTACAAGGGGGGTCACAACGCTGTTGAGTCGCTCAATAAGGCTTTCCTCGCTGAGCCACGTCTTGCGCAGCTGCCAGTATCGCTCAATCATGTCATCGTGATAGATGCACTGCGGATCTTTGAGCGTGATGAACTGCTTGCTCGAGAATTTATAGTCATAATCGGGCTCAGCCTTACCACCCCTGAAGTTGGGTGAGTCGCGGTTGGTTCCCAGCGACCAGTCAAGATCCCAAGCGGCAAGAGTGAGCTTCTTATCGATTTCTCTATCGTAGATTACCCAGAAAATGTTGTTCACCCCATTGTCGACCGAAATGAGGAATTGAGTGAATATCGCGTAGTCGATGAGCACCGGCATGTCGAAGTAGAGGTGTGCCTGGGCATTAAAAGAGTTCACATTGCCCTGAGCAACAAATCTCACTGCGTTATACAAGTCCTCGTGGTGGGTGGGATGTACCTCTTCAAAGTCGGGGTACTCAACGAGGAATGTGTTGAAGTAAGGATTGTCATTGTCGTAGTAAGCCCATTCTTTGAACTCAGCCACCTTACTCCAGCTGGTTGTGTTCCATATCATGCCATGAATCAGCTTGGTGTCCTCGTCATACTTCTTGACTTGCAACTGCTTGCGGTCGATGCACTCCATTAGGGAGTAGATGCCCATGTACTTGCCATGAGTGAACACCTCGACCATCTTCCCACGGGCTGCAGTGAGGGCTTCGGGAGCCTGATTGTAGTAATAAGGTTCATGGGCCATGTCGAGCCACAAATCGGTAGCCACACGGTTGCGCACCCTAGAGAGGTCGACCTGCCCCGCATCAAGTTTCCAATGGTTGTCGCGTCGCATACCAAGCAAGCGACGGTCCTGCTTCTCGCCGTTCTCATCAATAAACTTGATGCTGTAGTTGCGCTTGTGGCGGCCTTCGGTGTTGGTATATCCGCCTCTCCACTTCACCTGCGCCAGCATTGACTCATCGAGAGTGCCGTCGGGGGTGAGCAGAGTAACGTGGGTGTCGACAAAGTCATATCCAATCTCTCCCTCAATACTCATAATTGGCAAGAAAGTGAACTGCAAGCGCTTAACAATGGGGCCCTCACTACTCCTCGCCCTGATGATATAGGATTTATCACCGCTCACGTTGGTAAAGGTTATGGGATTGGAGGAGATTGGTTTGCCGTTAATAGTAATGTTCTGCCACTGTGTAGCGGGGTCAACCTGAAACGTTGCCGTGAAAGTGTGCCCAAAGTACTCCTGAGGGATGCTGTAGAGGATGATATTAGACGTGCTGTCGCTGAAGGTGGGATTACCGTTGATAATCACTTGTGAGTGAACACCAACGGCCACCAGCATCAATGCCGAGATCGCTATAACCAAGCGACGGCATCGCAACAGAGCCATATATAAGTCAAAAAAATTCAACATCCTATAGGTTAGGGCCTATTCACCCTAACTTATAAAACGTTGAATATCGTGTATCTATTGCACTATAAATTGATTTTTATATATATAGCGCAAAAGCAGAATTATACTATAACCAATGCTTAGGACTGCCCCAGGAAGTCGAGAAAGGCCTGCTTGTAGCTGTCGCCAATGGGAATGTAGAGGTCGTTGTCATAGACGATGCGGTTGCGGTCAATCTCGCGTATTTTGCTCTTCTGCACAATATAGGAGCGGTGAACCCTGATGAACCTTGAGGCTGGCAGCATCTGCTCCATTGCCTTCATGTTCATGAGCGAGAGAATGGGGTGGGGCGACTGCTCGGTATAGATTTTCACATAGTCCTTCAAGCCCTCGATATAGCGAATGTCGTCAAGGTCGATTTGGAGTAGTTTGTACTCGCTCTTGACAAAGATGCTTGTCGCCTCGGGCTCTTTGGGCTCCTCGGCCTGCTGCACCATCATGAACCACTGCAGAGCCTTGTTGCATGCCTCGAGAAACTCGGGATAGGAGATGGGCTTGAGCAGGTAGTCGAGTGCATTGATTCGGTAGCCGTCGACGGCATACTGATCAAATGCTGTGGTAAATACCACGCGCGTCGACTCGGGCAGCATGCGCGACAGCTCAAGTCCGTTGAGCTCGGGCATCTGAATGTCGAGGAACACCAGCTCGACAGGGTTGTCGGCAATTCCTTTCATTGCATCGACAGCATTGGAATACTTGCCGCACAACTCCATGAACGGTATCTTCTTCACATAGCTCACCAGCAGCTCAATAGCAAGGGGCTCATCGTCAATTATTGCGCACTTTATTATCATTGTAGAGTATTATTTTAGAGAAATATTTATTGGTGTCGGTGTCAATTCCCTTCTCCCACTCGTAGCGTCCGGGATACATGAGCTCTAGTCGCTTAGCAACCTGCTCAAGTCCAATTCCCGAGCCACTCTTGTCATTGTCGTGCTTGGGGTGATTGGTATTAACAATCTCGCATATTATCTTGCCGTCGGTATTGCTCATTGCGATGCTTATCTCGCCATCTCCCGACTGCGAAATGCCATGCTTGAAGGCATTCTCAATGAGAGAGATAAAGATGAGCGGAGCAATGGGTGTAGAGTCGTCATTATCGATGTCGATGTTTTTGTTAATCTTCACGTTATCGGTGACACGAATCTTCATCAGCTCAATATAGTTCTTGATAAACTCCACCTCCTTGTAGAGCGGGACAAAGCGCTTCTGGTTGTCGTAGAGCGCGTGACGCAGCAGCTTGCTGAGTTCGCCCACCGCCGTCTGTGCCTTTTCGGGGTCAAAAGCAATGAGTGCATAGATATTATTCAGCGTGTTGAGTAGGAAGTGAGGATTAAGCTGGTTGCGCAGGTTCTTGAGCTCGGCATCGGTGCGAATGCGCTCGGCATCCTTCTTTGCCTCTTGCAGCTTGTGCCAGCGCTGACTCATGCGAATTGCCACACTAAGTCCAATCACCAGGATAAGCATGAACGACATCTGCACAAAACGCGTCCACTTAGGAGGTGCGTTAAATCTTGCAGGATTGGGCATCGAGCTAGGAAACAGGTTACCCATCAAGTGCCACCACCACGTCATGCCAACCACTAGCAAGAATACAGCCAGCATATTGTAAGCAATAAAACGCTTGCGTTTGTTCTCAAACAGCATTTTGGGCACAAGATAGCAGTAGTTCAGATAGAAAATTGCCATCCATGCCATCGTGCCGCCCATCGAGCGCAGATAGTGCCGCAACATGTCGGTCATGGTGTCGTTCTGCCTATAGGTGAAAAGTGGGAAGGCAAGCAACAAACCCCAGCACAAGAGGTGGATGAGAGTGGTACGGTTAAATGTCAATTTCTTAGCCATAGCGCAAAGATAATGATTATTTTTTGCAAAAATAATAAATCATTTACACAAATAAAAATAGGATAGACGAAACTACACGCAAATATAGAAGAATACTAAATTTTTATCTACAAGTGAAATGGGGTAGTTGTTACTGCCAATAAATTCTTGTGACATTAAAATTTTACAAGCTATTTTACTCATGCAGCATTGGCGCTCAGGAAGTTGAGCGCTCTCGCCTCAATGATGAATGAGCCAGGGCAGTAGTGGCGATAGCAGTAATTAATGTCTGAGTTTTAAAATATTGAGGCTCTGAGAGTAAGGTTGTTTTTTAATGTGGTTTTGCCCGAAAATGCCATTATAACTTTGCAACGTGAAAAGCAACCAAGTGCCACTTGGCACCATTTTTATTAACCCTTCAAATCTAATAGCAATGGAAAACGACAACAACACTATGCGTCACTGCGACGAGGAACCACTCGACTCCACACATCAACCGTGCGAAGCACAAGAGCAGCAGCTAGAGGAACAGCAACCTGATGCCGTAGCGGCGATTCTCGAAAAGCTTGGAGTGAGCGATAGTATCGCCACCTCGGCACGAGCAATCATCGACGGAATTGAGGCGGGTAAGGCTCCCGGCGAGAACTTTGTCAAACTCATCGTCAACGCCCTCAGCCACGACGAGGAGATGAAGAATGCCGAGGCCGCCGGCTATCTGCGAGGCCGCAACGAGGTGATCGAGGCCGCAAACAAACTCAACGACGACCAACAACCCAAGCCAGTGAACTTCCCCATCTACCGCAAGCGCAGCTTCTGGGACTAAACAGGGAAGAGGGGAGAGAGGGAAGAGGATGCTCTCCAATCTATAGTTACTACTCTCCACATTTTAAACAAAACACTTAAAACTCAATTTCTTATGTTTTTGAAAAACACTATCAAGCGCATCAAGGATGCGCACAACTGGGTGAAAAATCACCGCCAGCTGCTCATGCTCTTGCTGGCAATTGTAATAATGCTCATCCTGGGCGGTTGCTACATGGGCGACCACAGCACAATGCTCGCCATCGTTATTGGCGGCGTGGCAGGAGGCAAACATGTGGTTGACGAGCCACTCACCACCGATCTCACACACGAGGCGGCACCCGGCTTACTGCTCAATGAGATTGACCAACAAATCGTGAAGATACGTCCCATGGCTACGCCAATCGACCAACTTTCGCGCTGCGCCGGCTCTAAGCACTCGGGAAGTATGATTGTCGAATACCATAATGTAGACACCAAGCCGACTTTAACAACTATGAGTCAAGCCTATAGCGAACCCGACGACGGCGAGGCAACTACCGACAGCACACGACCCATAATTCACACCGCCAACGATGAGATTTTCGATGCAAGCGACACAATTCTCGTGCAGGGAACCTACGGCTACGAGCCCGACGGAGTAACACAGAGCATGCAAGAGCTTGTGCTCTATGTGCTCTCACGCGACACCACCAACGGACTACGCGTTCAAGCAGTCAATGGCAAGAAGATTGGAAGCGTTGAAGGCTGCTTGCCTAGCATATCGCGAGGCGCAGTACTAATTCGCATGGGACGCGCTGCCACCGAGCTCGATGTCATGTCGCCACAATTTGAGGCTCTGCCCCACAAAGCAAGTCAATTCTGCCAGATATTTAAGATGCAAGTCGAGGAATCGACTATGCAGAAGCTTGCCAACAAGGAAGTGGACTGGACCATGAACGACCAGGAAGAAGCGGCAGTCTACGACATGCGCCTGGGCATGGAGAAGAGTTTTCTCTTTGGTGTGAAAGCCCGCGTGTGGGACAACAACAAGAAGGAGAACGTGATGCTCACCGGCGGCATATGGCACCAGGCGGGCAAGGAGTATGCCTACGGTGACGACGGCTTCACACAAGAGACCATCATCGACCTCATGCGCGAGGCTTTCACAGGCAATGCCGGCAGCAAGCGCAAGATTCTCATTGGCGGCTCCGAGCTCATCGGTTACCTCAACAAGCTCGACTACAACCGAGTTATTACCGCCAGCGATACCGTAACAAAGTGGGGTATCGACTTCACTGAGCTACGCTCGAAATTCGGCACCCTCTATGTGCTGCTGAGCGAGGTGTTTGACGAGTGTGGCATGGAGAGTGCTGGCATGATCATCGACCCCGAGTACCTGCAAAAGTACACCCACGTGCCATTCAGCGCCGAAACACTCAACCTCAAGGCCAGTGGTGTGCGCAACGTCGACGCTACAGTACTCACCGAGGCAAGCTGCCTCGTGTTGCGCTACCCCAAGGCCCACATGCGCATCATCAAGATGTAACAGTAAATGCTTTTTAATGTTCTTTGTTTCATAAATGTTCTCAACGAGAAGGCTTCGCAGCGATGCGCGGCCCTCTTTCTTTGTGAGATTTACTACTGGAGAAAAGAACGATGAAAAAACAAGGGTCGCACAGTGGTTGTGCGGCCCTTGATGATTATGTTTTTGTTACTTTATTCCAAATTAATTGGGATAGTCACCAAGTGGGTTCTGGTCGTTCTCAAGAGTCATGTTGGCGTTTCCGTCAAACTCGGCCTGTGGAATTGTGAGAACCCAGCAGTAGCTTTCGGGATCGGCGGTTGCAGGATGGTTGGCAAGTCTTGCGGCAGTAGCCCATCCATCGGCTGGGTTGCGTACAAATCCTTGGTGCAGACGCTTGATATCGAAGATACGACCTGCTTCACCCCACAACTCAATACGGCGTTGCAGTATTATCTCCTCGAGCAGTGAACCTGTCTCATCACTAGTGAGAGCTCCCAAAGCAGTACCAGTCTTTTCGCAAGTGTAGTTAGGATCGCGTTTCTCCATCAGAGCCATGAGGTGCTCTTTCGCTTCAGCTTCTTTACCTTGACGGCACTCAGCCTCGGCAGCGATGAGGTACATTTCCTCAACACGCATCCAGATGTAGTCGCCAAGCCACTGTGCTGGGTCGCTAAATGTGAGCTTGCGCTGCAGGTGCTTCCCATAACCAACGCTGCCCTCTGGCATTACGGGGAACCAAATAGCCTTGCGGGTATCGGTCTCCGACATCTTGTCGTAGAGTGATTGTGTCATCAACTTGGGCGCGCGGAATCCATAGCTTGCGCATGTGTCCAAGTGAGCATAGAGTGAAGCATAGCCACCAGCTTGAGGTGCGATAATCTCGGCACCCCACATCACATTGTCGTTCTTCACGTCGTTGTTGCCCTCAAAGTCCTTAGTGCCGATGATTTGTGCACTTGTATTTGCGATAGCCAACTCGGCTGCATTCTCGGCAGCTGCCCAATTCTCTTCAACGAGAGCCACACGTGCGCGGATACCCTGAGCAACTTCATAGCTCATGTTAGTTGAATGTTGCTGAGATATTCCTTCAAGCAATTCAACAGCACGGTTGAGGTCGTTGTCGATTTGTGCATAAACCTCGGCAACTGTTGCACGTTTCTGACCTGTTGTACCCTTATAAGTGGGTTGAGTATAAATGGGCACGCATGGGTCACTTTCATGCCCCTTATAGGTACGGGCAAACCACTGAGAAAGCATGAAGTAAGAGTAAGCACGAATTGCGTAGGCTTGACCAAGCACATAGTCCTTAGTCACAGCATCGTTCTCGGTGGCTACATATTTCTCCATTGCGTCGATAACATAGTTGGCATTGGCAATCCATTTGTAATGGCCATTCCACAAGTCATAAGAACGCCATCCATCACTTGTGTAGCGCGCTTTTACATTGTAAACGTGATCATACCAGAACCAACCCGAACCAGCGGCTCCCATCATCATGTCGTCACCCATGAGTTCGGCTGCCAAATTGTAGGCACTAATACCGAAGCACTGATGAATATTGAACTCGGTAGACCATCCAGCAGTGTACATTGAACGGTAAACACCATCAATAGCCACCATGGCATGATCGGGATCACTCATCATGGTTCCATAGTCGAGTGCATCGGTGGGAGTAGTGACAAGACTATCTTCGGAGCAGGCGCTCAACGAGAGAAGTCCACCAATAGCTATAATAGCATATATAAATTTTTTCATTGTATGTCTCCTTTCTTTTAATTAGAAGTTAACCTCTAGACCAATTGTATAGGTGCGGTTAGGACTGTAGTCATAGTTGGTACCACCAGTGAAGTTGTACTGGGGATCCATACCCTTGAGATGAGTGAACAAGCACAAGTTGTCGCCCGAAGCAAATACCTTGGCGCCCTGAATGCCAATCTTGTTCAAGAATGTGCGTGGTAGATTGTAAGAAAGAGTGATGTTCTTGATTGCGAAGTAAGACGCATCGATGAGGTAGCGGTCGCTGGTAACCTCGGGCCAGTCGCGATAGTCGTCAAGCTGGATGCGTGGAACATCGGTGATGTCGCCAGGATTCTGCCAACGCTTTAAAGCGTCTTTGTGCCAAGTGCTGTTGCCACTGCTAAGGCCCATCATGATGCCGGCATAAAGAGAGTCATAAACTTTTCCTCCTAATGAATAAGTGGTCAAAATTGAGAGACCAAAGCCCTTCCAAGTGAGGTCGGTACCAATGCTACCATAGAGCTTAGGAATGCGGCTGCCAAGGTAGAACTTGTTGGCGTTAGCCTCATAGTAGTCGCTGGTCTTGTATTCATTGCCTTCTTCATCAACGGCCCAGTACAGAGGCAGACCTGTGTCGGGATCAACACCAGCACCCTTACTCATATAATATGTGTAGATGGGCATGCCTACCTTGATTGAGCGGAAACCGTTCAGAATTTCGTCGGTGTCGCCAGTAAGCTTAAGCACCTTGTTGTTGGTGCGGTTGAGCATCACGTCGATGTTCCACTCAAAGTCGGCAGTGCGAACTGGAGTAGCGCCGAGTTTCAACTCAAAACCAGTGTTGCGCATGTCACCCACGTTGTCAAGATATCCGGTGAAACCAGTAGAGAGAGCCATAGGGAAGTTAAGCAGCATGTCGGTAGTCTTCTTATAGAAGTACTCGAAGTCGATGCGCAAGCGACCACCCCACAGAGCAGCCTCAAAGCCAGCGTTGAGGTTAGAGTTCTTCTCCCAGCTTACTTCTTGGTTCTCAAGAGACTGAACAAAAGCACCCACATTGCTTGAGTTGGTGTAACCCAAGTCGAAGAGCTGTTGCCATGCATAGTAAGTACCGATGTTGTCGTTACCTTGCTCACCATAGCTAACCTTAACGCTCAGGTTGTGAATCCAGTCAATGTTCTGCATGAAAGCCTCTTTCGATACACGCCAGTTGGCACCCACCGACCAGAATGTGCCAGTGTGGTGTTTCTTGTGGAAGCGTGAAGAGGCATCGCTACGGATTGATGCCGACAGATAGTAACGGTCGTCGTAATTGTAGTTGAAACGACTCAAGAAAGAGTTGATGCGATAATCATATTGATAAGAGTTGTTGTCTGAAACGTTGGCACCACCACTGAGGTCGTAGATACCATCAACGATGTTGGTGCGCTCAGCAAACAGGTAGTTCCACTTGTAGGCATACCACTCGTGACCAATCAGGAAGTCAATGTTGTGAACTTTGTTGAAAGAACGAGTCCAAGTGAGCAACTGGTTGAAGGTATAGCTCTGTGTGCGATAATTCATCTTCTCAAGCAAGCCGTGAGCGTTGGCCTGGTTACCGTGTTGTGAGTTCATATAGAACAAGCGGTTACGGTTCACATAGTCCATACCGAAGTTAACGGCGAACTTGATACCCTGACGCCAACCGTATTTCTCGAGGTCGCTACCAATCACGATACCGGTGCGCAAACCTGCGATATCGCGAACGTTGCTAGCCTTGTCCATGAGAAGCATGCCGAGTGAGTTGAAATCGTTCAAGTTACCAACACGGCCGCCCTCGCCCCAGTCATACTGGATTTTGCCTTCAGAATCTAGTTGGTTGTTGCCATTCTCGTCCTTGAGATAAACTGGGAACAATGGGTTGATGAACTGTGCTGTAAACCAGGGGTTGCTGTAGCTGGTGTCGTCATAGTCACTGAAGTTACTCTTAGAGTGACCCAGTGAAGTGTTGATGTTAGCAGCAAACCAGTCGTTGATTTGGCTGTTGACATTGGCACGTGCGCTGTAGCGCTCGAAGCTTGTGGTCTTCAAGAAACCGTTTTCTTTCAAGTAACCGAGAGAAAACATGTATTGAGTCTTCTGTGTACCACCGTTAACCGAGAACACATGCTCGTGACGGAAAGCGCTCTTGCGAATCACACTGTCATACCAGTCTTCGTTCCATGCGCTTTGAACGTCGTCATATACCATGCCAGTTTCAGGATTGATGATGGTGTCGAAGGTGTAGTTCTTGAAGGGGTTGTACATCTCGCCTCCGAGCTCATCACCCAGATAATACTGGCTATAGGTGTCGGCAGTTGCACGGTCCATACCGTTGTCAACCTCAAAGTAGCTTCTCAAACCCTCATAGAAGAGTTGTACAAACTCCTTCTGGTTAACGGTCTCGTAGCGTGGAGTGGCACGGTTAGACCAACCAACAGTAGAGCGCCAAGTGACATTGGTGCGCCCCTCATTACCCTTCTTGGTTTGAATCATGATAACACCATTGGCACCACGTGCACCATAAAGAGCAGCAGCCGAAGCATCCTTCAAGACGGTCATGCTCTCGATATCGTTGGGGTTGATATCGCTCAATGCGCCATCATAAGGAATACCATCAACTACATAGAGAGGATTGTTGCTGGCGTTGATAGAGCCAAAACCGCGAATGCGGATAGCAACATCGGCACCTGGCTGACCAGAACTACCGCCCACCTGGATACCACCCACGTTACCCTCAAGGGCCTTGGTGGCACTTGTGATAGGACGAGTCTCAATCTTCTTGTTGTTAACGGCTTGTGCCGAACCAGTGAACGAGGTCTTCTTGGTTTGACCATAAGCCACAACCATTACCTCGTCGAGAGTGAGGTCGTCGCTCTCAAGAGCTACTGTTACATAACTTGCAACCGCAACGATTTGCTCCTTGTAGCCCACGTAGCTAACGCGAAGTTGCTTAACGTTGTCGTTGACGGTTACTGTGAATTCACCGTTAATGTCGGTACCGGTGCCCTGATTTGAACCTATTGCTTGGACGCTAGCGCCAATCAGTGGCTCATTGTTTGCGGCATCGATGACCTTACCTTTAACGATCTTGCTAGCCGACGCACCCATTGCAATGATGCACACGGCCATCAAAGTTGATAAAAGTCTCTTCATACAGTAAACAATTAATGATTAAACTTCAAATAATTATGATTAAACTTCATAATGTTCTAAAAATTTAAAACTTTGGGGTCATTTAATTCCTATTAGTGTGAATAGGCACTCTAAAGGCACATAGCAATTGCTATAAGACCTTTAGTATGGAATAGAGGAGGCTAGTATTTGTTTTAAAGTTCAGTAACTTTTGGAGTTACTCGTTTCTAAAATGCCCATGCTACTCTCTTGCAGCCCGACAATTTCATAATTAAGCGATGCAAATTTAATATTTTTATATTATACAAAATAACACAAAACAACACTTTAACCTTTTTGCACCTCAATTTACTGTTTTTGCTAAATTTAGATTTATATTTAAATTTTCAGGAATATTAAGTGTTGTTTCCTTCTTTAATGAGTTTTATCAATTCAAACCCTCTGAATCAAGGAGGGCTACATCCCTTAAAGTATTTTACTCTCAGCCTATTAACCTTAATTCACATGTTTGCACCCCAATACTCCACAACCATCAAATTACATGTGCCGAAGGTAACATCCCACATTACAAAATAGTTAAAATCAACCACAAATTAACATTTGTTATTTTAACACATTTCACACACTCTCTCCACCCCACCAGCGCCACTCCTTATTTAAATAGAATTGGCACCACGCCGGAATTATCCCCGACATGGTGCCAATCAGCATGTTATCTACCTCTTAAAACTTACACTTAGTTTCCCAAAATGTAATTGTAGATCGTGGTGATGTCGGCAGCGTTAACAACTCCGTCGCCATTGAGATCACTGTAACCCTTGTACTCCAGGTTGCCATTTAGAATTGCATCATAAATGGCAGTAATGTCAGCGCTGTTCACAGCTCCATCCTCGTTAATGTCGTAAAGACTTGGAGTCTTAGTTGAAGTACTTGAACCTGCCTTTACAAGTTCACCATTACTATAATAGTAGATTGAGAAATGATAGCCTGTGCCATGCTCCAGACCAGTGAAGACAAAATTCAACGTCGTCGTGCCACCGCTGTTGAGATACAGTGGTTGGGCTATCGAGTTATCGCCATAGCCTGTGTTTCCTGATGTTGGGCGGTGCTTCCACATCTTAGCCAGGATATAGTCGTTGTAGGTATCGGAACCATTATTCTTTAGTACACTCTTAACGGTAATAGTGGTTCCCGAAACCGTTGCACTGTTGGTTGCGGTGAACGCTGCGGTTGTTGCTGCGCTCACTGTAACATTGGTGGTGTAGAGCACCTTAGTTCCTTTCTTGTCGGCTGTGAATTTGAAGGTGTTGCTACCCACCTGCGACGGCGTGTAGTACATTGTCACAATGCCGCTGCTGCCTATTGCCACATCGGTAGTGGTGGCGCTGGTGAGAGTTCCATTCACCCACATGTAGATGTAGTTATAATCGGTTTGTCCTTGATTTGAGACACCCAATTTAAGCTCAAGTGGACTGCCCACCTTCTTTACCGAGCCAGTAGTCACCGAGTTAATCTTCAAGTTCTGAACTTTAAGTGGATCTATTACCTCAAGAGTAAGGGTATTGGAGGAGATAGTTGCTTTCACATGGTTCATGCTGGCGCCCCTAGCCAAGAGCCACGTCGTTTTTCCGCTAAGGCGGCATATGGGTTTCAAGTAATAAGTCCCCGACGACAGACCACTGCCTATCGACAGGCTGCTTGTAGGATAGGTGTAATATCCATCCTGAAGGACCTTATTAGTAAGCACGGTGTGTGTGCTCTTGATGTTTCCATTGCTGTCGTAAAGAGCCCAACCCAGGTCATAGGTATAGGTCTGGGCTGAGTTGTTCCAATAGTTGGCAATGAGTTGCACGTTGTTAAATGCGCCTGACGTGCTTGTCCGGCTATAGCTTGTGGTGGGTACCTGAATAGCGACAATGTCATCATCCTCGTTGCTATAAAGCGCTACAGCGTTGTAGTCGGTAGTGTTTTGAGATGACTTGCTTGGCTCGAGACCAATAATCGCCTGGAGATTAATGGTGTAGCCTTCCTCGCCGCTGGCGGCACCAGTGCCACCACTATTGCCATCACTCAGCGCGTTAAGTGCGAAGAAGCCGTTGTTGTTTCCTCGCCAGCCCCAGTTGATGTGGTATAGACCATTGCCGTCGTAGCCGTCGCAAATGAATGCATGGCCGCCACTGAGTTTGCGCGCACTAATGTAAACCGGACGTCCCGAAGCAATCTCGGTGTAAATCATGTTCTCCCACACTGCGGCGTTTACATCCTCACGCTTGATCTGCTGGCTAAGCTTATCATAACCAAAGTAGTAGGTGAATGCGTTGCGCTGGCTAGTGGCGCTTGACGTGGTCTTGCCATAATCCATGCGAACTGCCTGTCCGCAATATTTCACGAGTTTCTGCACCTCTTTAGCGCTGGAACTGCTACTTGCCGCATTGTCATACCATGGGTTCATTATCGCCCAGTTGAAGGTGGTCTTGCTCAAGGCTGGACGCTCATTTACGAAACCATTCTTCGATGAGGTGTAGGCAGGAATGGCATCGCAACCATAATTCGACTTGTAGTAATACATGAGTTGAGCCATGGCGATGGCAACACATCCTGAAGGACTGTAGCTAGTATTGCCTTCATCGTTTACAAAGCTAGGACACTGCTGGTTGAATGGCAAGCCCTGAGCCCATTTTATCGTAGAGAGAAGCGGCGCGATTTTGTTCTTGGTGGAACCTATCACGCTAGCATCGAACGATACTGGTGATTCGGGCTGGACTTGGTCTATTGCCGCAATTTGCTCAGCATAGCCGTTGAGCCAGTCCTGTACACACTCGGGCACATCCTCAGCAACGAAATAATCCTCATCACCATAGGCTAGAATGGGGCGTGCTCGGTCGTCGCCAGCAATTATCACCCACCCGGGCTGCTCGGGATTGTTGAAAACGTAGAAAGCTGTGGCTTGACCGCCCTTGGCAAGCTTCTTCATACTGGCGGGCTGGTCGGGCATAGTCACTTTAAAGAACTGGCCGGCAATGTCTCTCGCCTGCTTCTCGCTGACCCTAGCTGCATTCATCACGCTGAACGCCGCAAGAACCATAATTACTAAAGATAAAAACTTTCTAAACATTTGTCATCTATTTGGTTAACTTTGCTACTTATAATCTACCACTTCTCACTTTCCCTCTGGTTCGGTGGGTTCTTGTGGCTTGGGAGGCAGAGGTATGTCCTTCACATTGTCGACATAGCTGTCGATTGTCACCGTGTCGATTGCTGTGACAATATATTTGGTGCTGCCACGCCAGGGCACACTGCTCTTGTACTCCTTGTAATGCACCTGCACGGCAAGTGGAGTCTGCTTCAGCTCGCCAAGCTTCTGCACGATAGAGTCGTCGGTCACCGAGAAGTTAAACTCACTCTTGAGCACATTGCCTGGTGCCACCACGTCGTAGCTCAACATCTTACCCTCATAGGTGCTGAACACCGAGCCTTGAAGGGCGATGTCGACGATGCGGCCCTTGATGTCGCTCTCACGGTAAGCATGGAAGAAGCGATCGCGAACGAAGAATATTATCAACAACAATATCAGCAACGAACCCAGCGCTAGGAAGATGCGCTTCTTGTTGCTGCGGCGCTCGATTGTGGTCTCTATGAGCTCGCGTTCTTCACGTTCTTCTTCGGTCTCTTCGCGAGGGGCACTTTCTTTCTTGGGTGCTCCGCTCTCAAAATAATCGTCAAAGTTGTCGTCTATGAGTTTCATATCTGTGTAGTTATTAGTTTTTCGTTTTATTATGTAACATGCAATAACTATATTTTCATGCCATCTCCTTGATTCTCGGTTTTTATCACGGTCTTGCCTTGGGCGATGCGCTTGCGGTCAATCGCCATGCTGATGAAGGCGTAGATGCCAAGCACAATGAGCAAGCAAGTCTGCACGCCCCAAACCACCCACGCGAAGGCCGAAGCCTGAGGGTCGTAAGGAGTGCTGGGAGGGAAGGCTCCCACACCATAGAGTGTGAGTCCGAAAATGATGGCAAACTGCCATGGGCCAAGACCGCCATTGCTGGGCACTGCCATGCCAATACTACTCAATACAAAGAGCACGAGGATAGCCACAACACCTAAATCCTTGGTGCATGCGAAGGCAAATGAGGCAATATAGAGCTGCAAGAAGTAGCACCCCCATATCAAAATGGTGTAAAGCACAAACATCCACTTGCCGTCCATTTTACCAATGGCTGCAAAACCATCCCACAAGTTACGGAGCATCAACCTAATCTTGGCTATCACCTTGTTCTCGCTCTTGCTGCGGAATATCCACACTAGGGCAAGTACGCCCAAAACGCCTAGCACAACCAGTAGCCAAAACACCCATGAAGTGTAGATTGAGCCACCACCATCGCCGCGCTGGTCAAAGAACTTGATAAAGGCATCTTGAGCTATGAAGAAGGTGAACACTGTGAGCAGTCCCACTGTCACGGTGTCGCTCAAGCGGTCACCCACCATCGAGCCTAGCACCTGAGTGAACGACGCTTTCTCGCGCTGGGCAATGTAGCCCGAGCGCCACACCTCGCCAAGGCGAGGAAAGAGCAGGTTCACAAAATAGGTGCCGAAGATGCTGTTTATCAATGCACTGAGTGATGGCTTGATGCCTATGGCGTTGAGTTGCAACCGCCATCGCAGCGCCCTGAAAATGTGGCTGAAGATGCTCACCACTATCACGGGCACAAACCACCAGTAGTTCACATCGTTGCTCAAACTCTGCTTTATGGCGCCCCAGTCAACGTTTTTTGACAGGAACCACGCCAACCCCACACTGATTGCGATGGGGATGCCATATTTCAATAATGCCGATATAACTTTTTTCACCGTTGATTGTTTTGATTTAAATAGTAATGACATTGTCACAATTTGCAAAGATAAACATTTATTTTCTCGCCACCAATTTTAAAGTAATTTTATAATCATAAATAGTCCCAAAAATTGTTTTGAAAGTTAGGGATTTTTCTTTAATATTTTGTAAAAACCAAAGAAATAATTTATTATTTAAGATAGCATTAAAAACTGCAATATAAAAAACATTTGCATTAATGATCTTTTCTACATATTTTTGCGATTGCTAAACACAAAAATAATAAACCAAATGTACATGAGGACACTAACTCCCTTTTTAGTAGCATTGTTTTTCACTTTCTCGACGCAGGCTCAAGATTGTGTCAACAACTCAATGCTCAATGTTGCACAAGCCAAGATTGGCAAAGGCTCCCCGGCCGCTGTGAAGCAAGTGGCTGGTAACGACAGGCTGGCACTGTTTGAGAAAGACGGTGGCGGCTTTGCTGTTGTGAAAAGCGATGGCGCTCGCCAGCGAGTGATAGCCTATTCCGAGAGCTCGCGACTCGACCCATCAAGCAAGAATCCAGGCTTTAACTGGTGGATGAATGCTGTGAGCAAAGTGCCCAGCATCAGGTCCACCACTCCTCCCGACCCCGCACGGTTTCCAACAAGGGTCGATTCGCTCATAACCACATTGTGGGGACAACATGAGCCTTTCAATTACATGGAGCCACTCAAAACGTGGGCCGAGGACCAACCGATGGGCGGAGTGTACTATCCAAGCGATAACCATTATGTGGTTGGATGCGTGGGCGTTGCAATGGCTCAGTTTATGAATTATTACAAATTCCCTGCTCATGGCTTCGGACAGGACTCGGTAACAGTTAAGTATGAAATTCCTGGCAAAAGTGCCACCAGGAATTTGACCTTCAAAGTTGACTTCGAGCAGAATCCTTTCGATTGGGATAACATGCTTGATGACTACAACGGCGAGTACACCGATATTCAAGCGCAGGCAGCAGCACAGCTATGTTATTACTGCAGCGTGGCAGCTCAATCAACTTATGACCAATTTGGCACTGGTTCTTCCGATGCCAAGTGCGTGAGCGCCTTTATCAACCATTTCAACTATAACGACACCACGCATTATATCCTTAGGTCACGTTACACCGAGCCTCAGTGGATGGAAATGGTCTACACCGAAATCAGCAACCGCCACCCCATTTTCTACTCGGCACGCGACATCAACATCGAACTCGGCATCTTTGGCGGACACAATTTCATCATCGACGGATATGACGAAAACGGCTTGGTGCATGTCAACTGGGGATGGCATGGACAAGAGAACGGATTTTTCGACATTGCTGTGCTCGATCCAGGGCTCTACACCTACGATGATTGGCAAGCAATGTATGTGGGCTTATATCCTAACGAGGAACAAACAGCCCTCGTGGGTGATGTCAACGGCGACGGCTACGTGACCAGCGCCGATGTCACAGTTATCTATGACTATCTGCTCAACAACAACACAACCTTTTTATCAACTAGCGATGTCAACAACGACGGCTCAGTAACCTCTTCCGATGTCACTCTAATCTACAACATCATCCTCGGCAATCAATAAATCTCAATAACACATAATTTGATTTAACTGGTTTAATGGCCGATTAGGACAACTCTTAATCGGCCTTTTTGATTGTGATTCTGTGATTTTTTGAAGGTTTTTTCGCTAATTTCTATAGTTTTTTTTAACTTTGCAGATTAATTATTTTTTTAATCTACATTCTATATGCAGCAGGTAAGGGCAAAGAAATCACTAGGACAGCATTTCCTCATCGACCTCGATGTGGCACAGCGCATTGCAGCCACTATCGATGGTTACAAGCACTTGCCTGTGCTTGAGGTGGGACCCGGAATGGGTGTGCTCACGCAGTTCCTGCTTCAAAATGGTCACGACCTCAATGTGGTAGAACTCGACGGCGAAAGTGTCGACTACCTCAAGGTCAACTTCCCAGCACTCGACGGACGCATCATTGAGCGCGACTTCCTCAAGCTCGACTTGCAAGAGGCATGTGGAACGGGCGAGATGGTAGTAATTGGCAACTACCCTTACAATATCTCGTCACAGATTCTGTTCCACGTACTCGACTACAAGGACCAGGTCACTTGCTGCAGCGGCATGTTCCAGCGAGAAGTGGCACAACGCATTGCAGCGGGCCCAGGCAGCAAGACCTACGGCATCGTGAGTGTGCTGCTGCAGGCATGGTACGACATTGAGTACCTGTTCACCGTCGACGAGAATGTCTTCGACCCACCTCCCAAGGTGAAGAGCGGTGTCATCAGGCTAGTGCGAAACAGCGTTCAGCACCTCGACTGCGACGAGCGACTGTTCAAGAGTGTGGTGAAGACTTCGTTCGGTCAGCGCCGCAAAACATTAAGAAACTCGCTTCGAGGCATGATACCGCCCGAGTCGCTACCCAAGCTCGATGAGCACTATGCCGACCTTTTCAAGCGACGACCCGAGCAGCTCAGCGTGCAAGAGTTTATTGAGTTGACCAACATTATTAAAAACCTTCAGAATAAAGAGTAGGGGAGAGGTAGATATGAAAGAATTTAATATCGACAATATCGATCAGCTGAAAGAACTGATTGAGGCAAAGAACGAGACACAGCTCAAAGCCGACATCAAAGATCTGCACCCAGCCGACATCGCCGAGCTCATTACCGAACTTGACGATACCGACGAGGCGCTATTTGTGCTGAAACAACTCGATGACGAAACAGTTGCCGATGTGCTTGTCGAACTCGATGAAGACGAGCGCGCCGACCTGCTCGAGATAATGCCAAACGAAACCATCGCCAAGACGGTTGAGCAGATGGATGCCAACGACGCTGTAGACCTTATTCAGGAGCTCGACGAGGATGATCAGGAAGACGTCATTAAGCAAATCGACGACGTGGAGCAAGCGGGCGACATTGTCGACCTGATGCAGTATGACGAGGACACCGCTGGTGGTCACATGTCGACCGAGATGATTGTCGTGAACGAGAACCTCTCGATGCCCGACTGCATCAAGGCCATGCGTGAGCAGGCCGAGGATATGGACGAAATCTACAACATATATGTTGTTGACGATGACAACCGCCTCAAGGGTGTGTTCCCTCTCAAGAAGACCATCACCAATCCCTCGGCCAATAGGATAAAATATGTGATGGAGCCTAACCCCATCTCGGTGAAGACCGACACACCCATCGAGGACGTAGCCCTCGACTTCGAGAAATACGACCTCGTGGCAATGCCAGTTGTCGACTCCATAGGCCGACTCGTGGGACGCATCACCGTTGACGATATCATGGACGAGGTGCGTGAGCAGAGTGAGCGTGACTATCAGCTCGCCACTGGTCTTGTTGCCGATGTGGAAACTGGCGACAGCGTGTGGACACAGTTCCGTGCCCGCTTCCCTTGGCTACTTATCGGTATTGTTGGTGGTATCGCCAATGCCCTTATCCTCGACGGCGACGAAGAGGCACAGTGGCAAACCATCCTGCCTGGCCTTGCGCTCTTTATTCCACTGATTGGTGGCACTGGTGGTAACGTGGGCACACAGTCGAGCGCTATCGTCGTTCAAGGTCTCGCCAATGGTAGTCTCGAACTCAAGCAGGCGGGCAAGCACCTGCTTAAGGAATTCTTTGTGGCGATGCTCAATGCTGTGCTCATTGCAGGACTGGTATTCCTCTACAACCTGATTTGGCCTGCCGACGACGATCCCACCAAAGCTAATGTAACATCAATGGCGGTTACCATCTCGTTGTTTGCTGTGGTGCTCTTTGCTTCGGTATTTGGAACAATCGTACCAATTGTCCTCGAGAAACTTAAGATTGACCCTGCGATAGCCACCGGACCCTTCGTCACGGTGACTAACGACATCGTGGGCATGCTCATCTACATGCTCATCAGCTCACAACTCATCAACTTATTTATCTAGCACTACTTTCCTCTTTCTCCAGAAACTATAGTTCCAAAAGTGTAAAAATGAGACTCAAGTACATAATCCCTGAGTCTCATTTTTTGTGCGTTACATGTGAGGTTTAGCGCTTCAGTACAAGTCTCAACACACGGATAGGTCGGTTTTCACCTTGATATTGGTTTGAATCAATACATGTCTCTCCGGTAGCAATGAAACCGCATTTCTCCATCACTCGTCCTGAGGCAGGGTTGTCGATGAAATGACCGCTGATGAGTGACGGGATATTGGTCGTTTTTGCTATGTGCTCAAGCATCAAACGTAGCGCTTCGGTGCAGATGCCCTTGTTCCAATAGGGCTTGCTCACCCAGTAACCAATGAGTGGCTCGTCCTCCCGTGCTGGCAGATTACAGTCGCACGATGGCCCATAGCCTATTGCACCTATGGGGGCGCTATCCTCTCCTCTCTCCTTGAGGACTATTGCCCAAGTGGAATCGTTGTTGAAGAGGGTGTTTATAATTTCTCTGCTCTCCTCCACGCTCTTGTGTGGAGGCCATCCGGCACGTGGCCCCACTTCGGGGTCACTTGCCCATTTAAACAGTGCATCGGCATCGCTCTCATACCACGGCCTCAACAGAATCCTGTTATTTTCCATTATCCCATCGTAAGTCAATTGCCCAGGCAAGCGCAACTTTTCTTTTTTAGGAAACGTTGCTTCGTAGGCTGCGAAAGCCTTAGGATTGGTCTCAGCGACGAAATAGCCCTTTGGAGGGCTATAAGTAGCTTCGGTTACACCATTGCTTTTCAACCAGCCAGGAATGAGTTCTTGGGCAAGGAAATAGGGAACCTCAGCATCGCGTGGCTCGGCATGGTAGTGGATACCCATCTTGCTGGCAAGGCCGAAACCTGCATGCTTGTAGAAGTTGATATTTCCTTCCATGCATAGGAAGCCGATGCCCATTTCGCGCGCTTTCTCAAGCGCGTAATTGAGCAGTTTGAGTCCATATCCCTTGCGCTTATAGTCGGGATGTATGCTGATTGGTCCGAATGTCCACGATGGACATCGCGTGCCGTCATCAAGCACCAGTTCGGCTTTTGAGAACATGATGTGGCCTATTATCTTGCCTTCCTCTTCCATCACTAGGTCGAGTTCGGGGATGAAGTCAGGGTTGCTCCTGTATTGATTGAGCACAAAATGCTCGGTGCATCCAGGACGATACACGTTCCAAAACGCCTCTCGTGTGAGGCTCTCCACCTCGCGGTAGTCGCTGGGTTGTTCTGGTCTTATCTTCATTGTCGTTTGTTTTACTTGCAAAATTATAGAAAAAACTATTGCCAGCAAACTGTTTCTACTAAATAGGTAATCCACGGAAAATTTTTCCGTGAATTACCATTGAATGTATTATTGTGAAGCTAGGTTACATTCTTGCTTTCTGCTTCTCGCCTGCACCCGAGCCGCGGTACTTGCTGCCTGCGGCGTTGAACTTCCAGGTGAGGTCGAGCATAAAGGTGCGACGGGCTGGATTATATGTTGATATCTCGCGAATGCCGTAGATTACGGCACCAGCCTTGTTGGTGTTAAAGATATCGTTGCAACGCAGGTCGGCAGTCAGTGTTCCCATTCGTCCCAAGCTGAAGTCACGTTGGATGCCCAGAGATGTGTTGAAACGGGTTTTGGTAAGGCGGAAGTTGTTGTAGTCACCACGTGATGCCCATACCATGACGGCGCTCAAACGGAAGCCCTTTGGCAGCTCAATATCATTTTGCCACACGAGGTTCACATAGGGATGGTTGAGTGTGAGGATTGAACCGTCGGCGCAAGGAGTCTTATAGTTCTGGAACACAACAAATGCACTCCACTGTGGATGCCAGCAGCCAATCACTGGTCGCGCCACAAAGTTGATTGAGAGTTGGTTGAAGTCCTCGGTGCTATTGATTGGGCGCACGAGGCTTACCAATGGATCATCGGCACCTGGATAAGGTTCGGTTGACATAGTCTCACAATCCTTGATGCGCCCGTAGTTAAGGGTGAGGTTCATCCACTTGTAGGCACTGTTTAGCACGAGGCTGTGAGTGTAGGTGGGTTTCAGGTAAGGGTTGCCGCTCTGGTAGGTGTAGCGGTTGATATATACAGTTGAACTGGTAAGGCTGCTATAGTTTGGGCGCTGGATGTCGCGACGGTAAGAGAGCGACAGTTGCACGTCGCCAATGGGCATGGTGATAGCTGCGGTAGGGAACCAGTCGCCGTAGTTGCGGCACACCTCATCCTCGCGCACGCCAAAGTTGTAGTAGTCGTTCTTGAGGTGCTCATAGCGCAGTCCCACTTGTGCATACACACGGCCAAACAGTCTTCCATATTCCACAAATGCTGCTGTCGACGACTCGTTGATCTTGGTGTCGGTAGCCTTTACAGGCACAGCATCGGTAGCGGTGAACGAGTAAGCGTCGGTGCGGTGGTTGTGTGAGTACTCGCCGCCGAGCGACAAGTTGCCTTTCCACACAGGATAAGAGAAGATTAATTTTGTTGCCCAGAAGTCGTTGCCGCTGCTGGTGTTGCTCTCAATGCTGCGCTGTGAGGTCTCTCCTGTAGCCGATGTGGCAGTCTCAACTGTGCTACCCGGAGTCTCAGTCTTGTCAAAGAGTCCGTCCACATTGAAGTCGATGCCTAGTTTGCCAATCTTGCCATTATAGTAGGCGTTGAAGATATGTTTCTTAAAGGTATCACTTTGCCTGATATCGCTCTCGGAATGCTCTGTCAAAATGCCGTTCACATAATTATCGGTATAGAACATGTCGCTGAAATCGGTGCCGGGGTGGCGGTCATATTTATAGAATGCACCCAAGCTATGGTTCTCGTTAAACATATAGTTCACCTGCAATTGTGGCGACCAGCCTTTCCATATGTTTTTGCCTTCCTGAGTTGTCACGCTCTTAATATGGTCGGGACCAACGTAGTAGATAAGCTCGTTGTCCTGCAACTGCTTGACGTGTCCGTAGCGTCCTGTCCAGAACGAGGCGGTGAGGTCGAGGCCACCCGTGCGGTAGTTCATGTCGAGGTTGTTGGCAATGGTGTATCCATATTGATACATGCCATTCAGGTTGTCCTGGAAGCTGAATCCCTCGCCTTGGGCCTTCTTGAGCTGGATGCGCACAACGGCCTTGGTCGATGCGGCATAGCGTGCACCGGGGTTTTGAACCACATCAACGTGCTCAATTTGGTCGGAACGCAGGCGAGAGAGCTCGCTCATGTCTTGAACCTTGCGGCCGTTGATATACACCTCGGCATCGCCACGGCCAAGCACCTTCACGCCGCCATCGCGCTCGGCCTCGAGCGATGGCACTCTCGCTAGTGCGTCGGCCACAGTTCCAGCCTTCTCCAGGATTGTGCCCTCGATGGTAGTGCGCATGGCGTCGCCCTTCACACGCGTTTTGGGCAGTTTGCTCACTACCACCACCTCGCCCAGCAGTGTGGCTTCAGGCTGCAGGATGATTGTTCCCAGGTCAACAGCAGTTGATTTGATGTATATTGTCTGATAACCTATATAAGAAATCTTTACCAGTCCACCGTTTTGCAGAGCGGTAAGGTTAAACGCGCCTTGCTCGTCGGTGATGCCGCCCTGCACATAGGCCGAGTCGGGCATCGACAGCATCACAACGTTGACAAATGGCATTGGCTCGCCATTCTCGTCAACAACTTTACCGTTAACATCGGGAGTTTTTGCAACGGCGCTCAAAGCTATCATCATGACAGCCATCAGAGCAGTAATTCTCAAAACTAAATCTTTCATTTTACCTTATTTTTTAATTATACAATGTTATTTGCTTTGTTCTCACGTTTGACGTAATGAGGCGTTGAAAATGTTTCGGCGATTTTTGGGTTGTTCTCATTTTTTTAAACATTTTAACAATGACCATGTTTTAAAAAATCATGAACAGCGGTTTATCGCCTGCATGATTTTGACGCAAAATTACTACTAGAATTACAGCAATAACAAGCTTTTGGGATATTCTGCACGGTTTTGTGACGAATGGCAAGCCGAGAGCAGTTTGGGCTACAATGGCTTTGTCGATAACAAGACGAAGCTTGACCCAGAGGATGATGCCGCCACAGCCAACTGGGGCGAGATGTGGCGAATGCCGTCAGATGACCAACTATATGAGCTTAATGTTGTATGTGTTTGGCAGTGGACCATGAGGAACGGCGTGAACGGCTACTTGGCAACCAGCAACCACAATGGCGCGTCGTTGTTCTTGCCGGCTGCCGGCTTCCACTGGAATGGCGGGCTCAGTAACGCTGGGGCGGGCGGCTTCTATTGGTCGCGTACGCTCTACAGCGGCACCCGCCCGTACAACGCTTACAGCTTGTACTTCTATTCGTACGGAGTGTATTTTGACTCTAACTACCGGAGCGACGGTCGAAGCGTGCGAGCTGTGCGTGTTTCGCAGAATTAGAGTGTTATTCTTTTTAATGAAACAAATGTGGTTGGTTTGCATTGATGTAAATCAACCGCTTTTTTGCTGAGAATGATTATTGGCGCAGCCCACTAAACGAGAACCCGCGTCGAAGACGCATTATCATCAATGATTCTGCATGAAATCTTTCGATAGCGCCGAGCTAATCAGTCCGCAGAACTGCCATCTAATCTAAGCGGTTGGTTTACCTTTAACAATATTGACAAAAGTATAACAAGTGAACATTTATCATCGCTACCAGTAATCTCGGTGCCAAGCAAGCCCAAGACGACTACCAAAGACTGATGAACAATAAAAGTCCGAAATCCAAGAGGAAATAGTCCTACTGAATATAATAATCGTTAAATATGTGATGTTTGTTTCAACTTTATTGCTACATTTGCGTTCTAAATATTAGAAGTAAATTATAGCACAAATAAACATTTTAACAATGAAAAAGTTTAAGTGTCTTAGTATCATCTTTTTATCAATCACACTTCTCGCCATAACATCATGCGGTGAAGATGATGTCAAGAGTTTTGACTCAAGTAAACTTGAGGGAACTTGGTCAAAAGTTCGCAACATTCAAATAATGGATGTTGACATAGTATATTACACTTTTTATCCCGAAACCTCTTATTCAGGTCGGATTGAAGAGTAT